>JBGSUA010000128.1:0-105466 GCA_041753575.1 Desulfatiglandaceae bacterium | reverse complement strand
ATCTTCCCTGGCACAGAGGTCAGCTATCCAGTACCAGGTGAACATGCACTCGACAGCTACGACAATGTCTTCCCTGAAGGGCTCTACAGCATTGAGAAAGACCTCGGAGTCGGTATTAATGTTCCGGTGCAATCTGATCTCCCCGGCTTCATCCAGGATACAGAGATACATTTTTCTGGCATGAAGATCGATTCCGCAATAAAATTTGTGCTGTTTGGTGTAGAATCTCATATGGCTTCCTCCTTTGGCTTGAAATGTTATTCTTCCACAAGGCATTATATCATGCCTCAGGAGGAGGCCTTAAACAGTATCAAGGCGCTTAACGGGATTGGCATGGTACCCACGCCTCCCCTTGAGCTTTGGCGTTGGCTGATACAATTTGAACCTACTACCCAAGAGAGGGCAGATGGCAAAAAATACAAAAAGCGCAGACCAATCCGGTGTCGATAAAGGACTGATCGCAATGTTCATAAAGATGTCGCCCGAGGATCGATTACGGGCCAACCATAACGCGTTTCGTACAATTCTGGAGTTGAGAGATGCCTACAGGCGGCAGAAAGCCAACAAGCGCAAACTTAAGTGAAATTCTTGAGGGGCTTCTTGAGGCAGGCGTCGATTTTATTCTGATCGGAGGCCTCGCAGCTGTAATCCAAGGAGCACCGGTCACAACAATGGATGTTGACATCGTTCACAACAAATCTCCCGAAAATATATCCAAGCTACTCGCGTTTCTTAAATCCGTCGACGCATTCTGCCGTCGGTTAGACGATAAGTTTATTGAGCCAAAAGCGAGTGACCTCTCGGGGAAAGGCCATTGCCATTTTACGACCCGCCTTGGACCTCTGGATGTCTTGGCCGTTATTGAGGGGGGAAGATCCCATGGGGACCTCCTTGACCACAACGTAGAAATTGAGTTCAGGGGTCACACCCTTCGAGTCCTGGATCTTAAAACGTTGATCCAACTTAAAAGGAGCTTTACAGAGCCCAAAGACAAACAGCGGCTACCTGTGCTTGTAGAGACTCTGCGGCAATTGGAGGAAGAATACGGTAGCGAGGAGGACAAGGGAAACGCCGACAACGAGTAAGACGGCCAAATCGGGTAAAGGAGAGTGATTACCTCCCCCTCCCCACACCACCTTGCATGCGGGTCCGCACCACCCTATCTCCCGAATCCTGGGCTTTGTCATGTCGTGCTGACTTACCCGGAGACTGGGCCTTGTATACCGTTTCTGTTCGTCGGCTCATGGGTTTGCACTCAGGCTTCCTTCGGACAATGCCTCACGACATCGCCCGTGCCGGGCTTACACGAGGGGTTGCACCGGACGGCAATTCCGCTGAGCTCCATTGCCGACAGTGAGCTTGGTCGTTCGGCAGGAAAACATCAAACTATGACGAATATCTGGAGGAGCCATGACTTTTTTCAAATGGAAAGACAGCTTCAACATTGGAAACGATAAGATCGACCAGCAGCACAGATCACTTCTAGAGTGCTTGAACGATTGCTACTTGCAGGTTTCAGCCAGTAACCGATCTGAAATTGACCCCAGTCTCATAGATAGACTCAAGGCTTATGCGGATACACACTTCCGGCATGAGGAATCCTTGCTGCGAGCAAAGGGCGATCCGAGATTGGGTGGCCACGAACAGCAACACAAGTTTTTCGAATCGCAGATCGCTGAATTTGAGCACGCATACATGGTAAGGACCTAGAAGCTCCCCGAGAGCGTTTTGGCGTTCCTAAGAGACTGGTTTTTGAAGCATATTTTGGAAGTAGACAAGGGAATCTTCTCATACATCAAGTAGAGGCGATGTTCGCCGATCCTGCACCTGGACGCAGCCGGGCTAAAGACAGCGCCCGATGGTCAGGTGTGGCGTTAGGTATCAGCTACACGAGTCCATTTGACTGGCATTTTGTGGTGTTGAAGGTGAAACATGTGGAACTATAGAGTAGTTCGGAAAAGATATGCCAAACCTGATACTGGGAGCAGAAACGAAAGGGCAAACTACACTTACGCCATACACGAAGCATATTACGACAGCAACGGACATGTGGGGGCGATCACCCAGGACTCTCTAGAACCTTTTGGAGAGAACATTGAAGAATTGCGGCACGCGTGGGTAATGATGGCGGAGGCATTTGGCCAACCCATTCTTGATTTTGACAGCATTCCAGAACCTGGTTATGAAAGAAAAGAAGACCCGATGGCATCCGTCCTTGATAAGAGAATCAAGGAAATGGAAACCGGTGAGGTTAAGGGAATTCCGTTCGAACAAGTGAAGAGAGATTTGGAAGATAAGTTCGGTCCCTTTGACGAAGAAGAGTATGAAAACCAGGTAGAAGCTGAGAGGATGGAGAAGGAGAAAATGCACCGCTACGACCCTGAAATTGATATGTTTCGGGGTGAAATACTTGGGCTCAACAGGCGCTGATTTCTATGGTAAGACACCGGACGAGTTACGGTTGGAGTTTAAGAAGTCGTTGAAGGTATTTCTTGATGTCTGCAAAGAAAAAGGGGTTGAACCATATAAAGAATATTCCTGCAAATTCAACTTGCGCGTGTCCCCTGAACTGCATGCTGAGATAGCATCAGGGGCCTCAGCAGAAGGGAAGAGCCTAAATCAATGGATTGTTGAAACGATAGATCAGATCGTTCATACCGGCTAAAAAACCCGGCAGTTACCATGAGGCGGCGCGCAGGTCTTGCTGGCGGCATCGGTATTTCATTTCAGAACTTTTCGCATCAGGGAAGTCAAAGAATACCTCCTCAGCCGGGGTCTGCAGGTCAATCTCCAGCAATGAACTGGCAGAGGACTGAATGTTGACACACTGGTCTTTGACAGACAACAACCCATGACCATTCAGCCGTTGAATGGTCATGGGTTGAGCAGGTAAAATCCATTGATTATTAGGCACGTAGAGCCAACTTCACTGGAAAGGCATCTGATGAAGTACTCGACATAGCGCTTTCCATACTTGGTGGTTGTGTTTATTGAAAGCCAGACCAGCCTATGCACCTGATAAGGCCGGCCTGAAGCTTAAGGTATCTGCCAAGGCGCGCAGAAAGACGTTTTCACTCAAGTGTAGTGATCAGGGTTCTGAATCGGGCAGTGCCGGTGGTTTCATATTCGTGGCACCCGGTCTCCAACAGATCTCCCTGGTCCACCAGCAGCTCGCAGTGACTGAGGATTTCATTAATCGCCATGTGTCTTCCCGGCCCACGAAGAAGCGCTGGTTCAAAATGCGTCTGGACGATCTCTTCGACCGTGCGATGCCCCTTGGAGACAATATCAACAATGGCGGCGCACCTCTGAACATGGTGTTCAAAAAGCTCATCTATTCGCTGCGTCAAATCAACTACATTCCACCCTCCGTCATAGTAAAACCTGTGCGCCGGTAGCACTTTCATATCCGGATGTGCCATGCCAAGGCTCCTGAGCTGCCGTAAGGACCGGAGATAGCGCTGAAGGCCCAATATTTCCGACGCTTCCGGGAACATTGGACTTACGACGCCGGCGATCTCGCCGTACATCTCCAACCGGGTTGGCCAGGGGGAGATTTGTGGCAGGAGGATATCGCCCACTATGACCGCCTCTTCACCCAGAATGACGGCAAGGCAGTCCGGGCTGTGACCGGGCAAATGGCAGGTAACAATGTCGGTACACAGGCTGTTGGTGCCGTTTCCAACAGCCTCCACTTCAAGGTGTTCCAGCATGCGGTGGTATCCGAGGCAGTTGGCCGTGTAAAAGGATTCCGGCATAAAGCAATGCCAGCACTTTGCCGGAAAATGCCGTTTAAAGTCGGCTGGGGCCATATCCGGATACTGACGGATCAACATACGGTATATGGCATGAGCCCTGACCTTCAGTGAGGTCAAACCGACCAGCTCGGCCAGCCCTCCGTCGTGGTCTTCATGGCCGTGGCTGATCAGCACAAACCCCAGATCGGACGGCTTCACGCCGGCAGTGTCCATCGCCTTCAGCAGGTTCTGACCCTGTCCGCACCGGCCCGTATCCACGAGAAAAGGGGTGTCAGCCATAACAGCGTAGTTCCAGGTTGGTCCCAGGTCCCAGTTGCCTGAGTAAAAGTTTTGCGTGGGAAGTCCGAATATATCGAGCCCGGACGGCAGCCGGAAGCGCACCACCATGCCGTTTCCGCTCCTGTCTCCGTTTTCAATAATGTTTGTGTATTTCAAAGGATTGTTCTCCGTTCCTAAAAACCTGCTCCGGCAATGTATCCCCTGGCGGAAAAGAGAAACCATGTCCCAAAGCCGACAAGAAAAAGCCCGCAGATCCGGATCATAACCTGATAACTTCTATCCTTGAGGAGTTTCTTGCCACGGCTTATTCCAAGAGAGATAAGCGCATACCAGGCGTAATCAGCCGTGAGGTGACCTGCAAAAAACACGGCAACCCCCGGGAAACCAAACTTCATGGCAGCCACCAGGTACCCAAGGCCAATGGTTGCCCACCAGATGGTCCAGTAAGGATTAGAAATGCTTGCGAGGATGCCTGTCAAGACAGGGTGGACAGTTGCCCTTGATGGATTCGAAGATTTTCCTTCCTTCAAGGAAACTCCGCCGGCACTCCGAACCATATCGAATCCCATCCAGAGCAGCATCCCTCCCCCCACAAGGGATATGATGCCCATGGTCAGAGGAGCCTTGAGATAAGGGGCCAGCCCCATGACAATGGCGATTACCAATAAGGACTCCAGGAGGGCATGCCCCGTGATGAGAAGTGGGCCCGCCTTGAATCCTGTCCGGGCCGATTCAGAAACGGTCACGGTCAGGAGAGGCCCCGGCATCAGGGCGCCCGAAAGGGCCAGCGCAAAAGATCCTCCAAATATGGCAGTCAGTTCAAGCAAAAGTATCCTTATGATAGATTCTATTGCCGCTCACTTGCGCGGCTGCGGTCGCCGCGGCATGGACTTATGACCAAAACGTAGAGATCGAAAACTGCCTTACCAACGGGCTAGTTGGCCAGCTTCTGATTGGCAAGTTTCTCAATGTCATCGGTGATTCGGGCATCAAAGGAAACGCCCTGAAAACGCCACTGCTCAGATGTCTTATAGACCTTGATCTCGAATCGAAGCGGCTGCCTTTCATATCCAACCAGATAGATGAGATGGGCATAGCGGCTTCCCACCTTCTCCTCCACAATTAGTTCATGAAACATGTACTTTCCCACAAGTCCATCGAGTTTCCCTAGCTCCGCCTTGAGGTTCGTCACCTGATCGGAGTTTTTCCCTATCCAGGGATTGGTGGCATATAGGAAGTCTATCGCCTCGCTCGTCCTTCCCTCTGAAATGAAACCGAAGAACTTGTCCGGGATCCCGCTATAGCCCTGGGCAAAAGCGATGTCTGCCCAAAGGACCAGCATGAAAACCATCACCAATCTTTTCATCTAAACACCTCCTCTTGCTTGAATGCCTTAACCTTTTCATCCTGATTCCGTGCCTTCCCCAAAGAAGCTCCCTGCGGGAGGCAAGCAGGTTTTATCATTTTGGATTCTAATCCCCGTGCATTTAGAGGTCAATCCGGATTTCACGGCCATCCGTCAGAGTAAAACTGTGAGGCGGAGAAACCACATCAGCTTTTTTTCTGGCCGCGCTTCTTTGAGACGCAGTCTTCTTGCGTTAGGAGCATCGGGTATTGTATGAAGCTACTTGGATTATCCTCTTAATGATAACGTGACTTCTCCGGGACGCTACCCCGATGCAGGGCCGGCAGTTAAGAAGAACGATTTATGAGAGGCAGGGATAGCGCAGAGACAGGGAGGAAGCATGGGCATAGAGACTTTGACCGTGGGACTGTTCAAACCCGAGGACGCGGAAAGCGTGGCAAGGCTCTTTACCGAAATCTATGGAGAAGGATATCCGGCAAAGATAGTCTATCATCCTGATAGGCTCATTGAGGCGTTTGAACGTCGAGAAAACATCCCTATCGTTGTCCGCACACCGCAGGGCCGGATCGTCGGATACAGCGCCTTTTTCCGGCCTGCGCCGGACAAAGGCGTTTATGAAAAGGGAAATGGGGCGGTTTCATGGGAGTTCCGAAACGCGGGCGTGATGAAAATGATCTTTGAATACGTCCGGGAGGTCCTTGCCCGCCATTTCCGATATGACGGTGTTTTTCGGTGAACCGGTCTGCAATCACAAATTCATCCAGAAGGCAGCGGCCTCTGTCCTCCCCTTTGTGGAAACCGCCCTTGAAATAGACCTGATGCCCGCGGATGCCTATGAGAAGGAGAAAAGCGCATCCGGCAGGGTTTCGACCCTTCTCATGTTCATCACCAGGATACCGAGGCCGCATACGGTTTATGTTCCGACATGTTATGAAGACCACTTCGGGTATATTTACAAGGGGCTGGATGACAAGAGGGCTCTTTCCCCGGCTGGGGATGATCTTCCTCCTCTGCGGGAGAGTCGAATCGAGACCGTTGTCTTCGACTTTGCAGAGGTAGCCCGCATGGCCATTCATGAGGCGGGAGACGATCTTGAAAAGGTCTTTCAGGAAGAAGAGCAGCGTGTCCTGAACAAGAAAGTCGAGGTGATACAGGTATGGCTCAAACTGTCATGGCCATGGATCGGGTGGGTGACCGCTTGGCTGAGGGGAAAGGGCTACTTCTTCGGCGGCATCCTGCCCCAGTGGTTCGGAGAGGACGGACTGCTCATGCAGAAAATCCTTTTGCGACCCAACTGGGAGGGGATTCATCTGGCCTCAGAGCGAGGAAACAAAATCCTGCAATTGGTCAAGAACGACTGGAGAGGCTGATCTATCTCCCTTTCTTATGAAAACGCTGACACAACGGTATAATGAAGGTGGCCCTTAGCGCCGGTTATTACGGCATTGCCGCACCGGACCCAAGCGTGGGCGGTCAGCCTCCCGGTTCCAGAGCCCTCTTTTCTCACCCCCATATAGAGGGTGCCAGGGATATTTCGGCGTTTTATCATCCACATGGCCGCCACGGCCTGAGGCAGGCAGACGCTTTCCCAGGGTGTGTAATTGGCCGCAGAGCGTATGGCACTTCCCACCATTCTTGCAGTGTTGAGCGTTTCTGTTCCCATGGCCCTTTCGCTTTCATGCATGTGGCGTCCAAGCGTCCTTGCCAACCATCTGAAAGGAAAGAATAACAGTGCCAGACGCGCAAGGCACAAAAAGATAAAAGCCTCAAGCAGCAAGTAACGCTCCAGTCTGCTGCGGCGCGACCACTTTGCCGGAATCTGTTTTAAGGATCTGATCCACCCTATGTGGCTGTAGCAATCATTCATAGAAACTTCTTTCAATAAAATCCATCAGGTCATCAAGCGTAGGACCGTTTTCCGGCCTTGATACCCGATAGATGCCTATTTGATCAGACACTGCCGCGCATTGTCTGAAATGTCCTTCTCTTGTGCCTGTTCCTTGAAGAAAACCCAGGCGGTAGGTATGCGCAATAAGAGAATCAACTTTGGCCAAGCCTGCAAGTGGCGCTAATATAAATGATTCGGATCTCACGCGGTCAAGCAAGAATGCGGTTTTTATCGGAACCGGAATTTCATGGGGGGATTGAACAGGCAGAAAATATTTGACCCTGTGCGGGGCCATGCTGACGCTCCTGAGTTCAGCCCTATTCCGCCCCAGAAGGTTCAAAGTATCAGGCCACAATTTCAGCCGCGGAAATCCCGGAATCACGGCTGGTTTTCCATTGGTCAGGGCTATTGCGCATACATCGTCGGCAAGAAACTGGCAGCCCCTCTTATGAAATCCAGCCGCCAGGGTGGATTTCCCAATCCCGGAAGGTCCCATAAAAACAATTGCGGCATTCTCTATCGAAATGGCGCTGGCGTGCAGCACCAGGATACTGCGCTGGTGCAGAAGGGCTCCGAAGGCCGAACCCATCAGGAAAATCAATATCTTTTCCTCTTCAGCGCCGGGTATTGCCGTTACAGTTATTTCGCGTCCGTTTCGAACATAATATCTTGCAAGCGACTCTATCCTCAAGAGGAACTGCCCGGGTGCGGACTGGAAGCGCCTGCCTTTGGTCTGAGGACTGGGCAGTTCCTCGGGCGTTTCGCCATAGGAAACTATAACGTCAGGCGCAATTTTTGAGGGTGGATATTCGATTGGGGTCGCCGGCAGTGGTATTTCCGATAGAATTGTCAGCCCGAAGATATTATAGGTATTGTTCATACATCGCCTTTGGAAATCATAATTGCGGGTTATATCGGAAAAGATCGTCACTGTCTAAGAGCGGGCAAGGTACTTGAGTTCATAATGCCTGTCGGAGAGATCACGGATGCCATGCCTGAAGAATACCTTCTTCCCAGCAGCCGAACAGAAATCCCGAAAGTGATCTGCAAATCCCCATAGCCTACAAAAGGGCTCGGCGGATGACTTGCCACAGGCTGTTAATACATATATCCATTGAGAAGTATGCCTCTATCCTTTGGGTGGCCGCCCTTCCCATTGTGCCTGCGAGAGCAGGCTCCATTATGAGCCTCATCACGTAGCTGGCCATTCCCTCTATATCCCGTTCGGGCACAAGATATCCGGTTTCCCCATGCGCCACAATATCAGGAATCCCCGCGTGGCAGGTTGATATTACCGGCAATCCTGCCGCACCTGCCTCCTTGATTGCGACCGGACTGCTTTCAGAGTCCCCGTCGGGGGCCTGAAGAGAATGCTGAACAAATGCTCTGGCCCTTTTGAAGGAGGCGGCTATTTCCGCTGGAGTGCATATCCCTCGAAATTCCATCCGATCGGAAATCTTGAAAGTCTTCGCCAGTTCCCGGCAGGCATCCAGCATGGGACCTTCGCCAATCATTACAAGCCTCGCCTCTGGAGCCTGTTCAATCAGTCTCCGGAACGCCATTATAGTCAAATGGGGAGCCTTCTTCTCAACGAAGCGGCCTGCCGCGATTAACACCGGGGGCGCATCCTCAGGTCTCGCCCCGGAGAAAAAAGGCACGTCAACGCCGCATGTGCACTGGAGCACCTTTTCCGCGGAAGCGCCCAAACGAATGAGTTGCTCATTCATCTGCCGCGACGGGGAAACGATGGCCGATGCCAGAGAAAAAAGCCTCCTGTACGCCAACGCCATACGCTCAAGAAGGTCTCTGCGATATCCGTCTATGCCGTGAAAATGGCCTATTAGATGAGAGGCCTTCCTGGGGGGGGCCTTCCTCATGGAATACCGAAGTTATGAATCACCGCCTTTCTCGATCACCTCCAGGTAGCGTTTACAAACGGAGTTGACTTCCTCACCCAGGCCTGAGGAACGTTCACATGCGGCCAACCACCTCTTGGCCATGCGACGTCCAAAGGCATCTTCGGCGCAGACAGCCAGCCTTGCCATCCACCTGCCCGCCATTTCCAGTTCCTCAATGCTGGTCAGGGGTACCTGGTCCACCACCCTGCAAAGGCTGATATAATCGGCCAGGGAGGCTCGGGGGTAAAGAGCGAAAAAAAATTGGAAATGTGACCGGGTCATCTCCAGGCGAAACTTATTGTTTTCAGTAGTTGTAATGTTTTTCCCGTGTCGTCTCACCTTCAGCAATACCTCAGGGGTTGCGCCCATTCGGTACCTGAGGGCCATCCGCAAAGGCCACTCGCAGTCAGTATGCACAATGGTCTCATTGAACGGGTTGTCTCTGCAGACCCCGTAAGGCATAAGCAGGATTACTCTGATCATGGGGACGCTGAAAAGAAGCTCGCGTAGGATCGCCTCGTGGGATTGAGGTATGTTTGTCACTCCATCCTTTCCGCCCAACAGGTCGTTGTCGCATCCGAATACCTGACACTGGCATCCGCATACATCCAACTCCTGCTCTTTTAACAACCGCCACTGCACCTCCAGCCTGTCGGGGGAAGCGATATCGTCAGAGTCCATGTAGGCTACCAGGTCTCCCCTGGCAAGGGGAGCTGCGGCATTGAGGGTTCGAGGAAGCCCCTGGTGCGGCCAAAAAAATGCCCTGATCCGACTGTCCCGAAGGGCGTAAGCGCGGATCAGGGGAGCGGACCCGTCAGACGACCCGTCGTCTGCAACGACGAGCTCCAGGTTCAAGTGGGTCTGGCCGAGGATGGATTCTATCGCTTCAGCCAGATATGCCTCGCGATTGAAAACGGGCATTATGACGGAGATAAGGGGGGCATTTTTTGGCAGGGTGACCATTGAGACAGAGGATATGTACCCGCTGTCTTTCCTCCTCTTATTTCATGAGGGTTGCCCGATGCACGGAAACAGTTCAATAGAAGGCCTGTTGTCACTCAGGCCAAGACCACATAATCCTTGAGGTTGGCCTTGAGGCATGTTCTTCCCGGTGCCCTAAAAGGCCCGTACTAGGGCAAACCACCGGGTGACTTCCGGCAGAAAGAATTTGCGCTATTGCAACTCCCGCCGATGGCCGGCAGAAGAAACGATTCTTAGCTCCAACCGTCTAGGTCGCTGCCCATTCCAGACACTTGCAACCTGGTCTCGGCGTAAGCCACTTCAACAAGTTTCGGAGTCTTCCACAGTCTCTTGGAGGCCCCGGAAGAATCCTGGAATTGCATCACGCCGGCACCCTTTTGTTCAATCTCGTTGTTGTTCATGGTCAAATGCCCCCCTCTCATAGTTACTATTCTCATTTAATTACGTTTCAAGTTGTATGTTGTCAAGAGATATCTTTGGTCCTCTACCAGTAGTATCCGTATGCTCGCAGGTTGAGACCTGTTTCCGAAGCCAGTTTCTCATATTGCGATGCGTACCGCTGGTTTATTCTCTCTTTGACCTCGGGAGACAAATCGAAGCCGGATTCTTCACTTGATGAAATCCTCCTCAGCAAAGTCCGGCTCAATTTGAAATTGCTGAGCCTTTCATACGCCCGCCACAGCCACGGGCGACGCGCGAAAAGGATTCTCTCCTGAACCTGCCACTCTGTCAGGCGTGATCGGAATCGCTTCTTCTTAAACAGTTCCCCTGCCCCATCTTCGCCGACGCCGATATGCCAGCAGAGATTCTCCGCATAAGCGTCATTGTCTTTTTCAAGGTCTTCATAGAGAAAAAGCATCATGCGATCAGACCCGAAAATACGGCAGTAGATTTCAAAGATGTCGCAATACTTTAGCATGGAAAGCCAGGTAGTGGCTGTTCTGTTAAGCATGCCGCTTACCCAGGAGTCAATACCATCCCTGGACATATGATGGGTTCCGTACCACTTCATCCATTCCGAATACAGAGAGCACATGAGATCCGCCGGCCTGCGGATCACCAGGAGCACCTTGGCGTCCCCGAAAATATCCCGGAGACGCTGCGCTATGACAGCCCGATCGACTGCCGGATATGCCGGATGATATGGCAGAGTCAGGAATTCGTCAGAGACGACCAGCTTTTTCTTCCCCAAGGGATTTCTCTCAAAAAGCCCGCTGATGACATGGGTGACTGCACTCTGCCTGTAGTCTATTGAATCCTGGCTCTTGATCATCATGAGCGCCCATCTCATTGCCAGATTTCGCTTGTCAAAGCCGAAATGATAGATGTCAGGATGGGGGTCAAGCAGATTGCGCTGCAATGATGTGGTTGCCGTCTTGGCAAGCCCTATATGTATAAGCGATGCCTGGTGAAGCATATCTTGCCTTATTTCCCGAGCAGATTCCTTTCGCTGCTATGGATTCCGATGTCCTGAGAGTCTGATTATGAATAGCCCGGCCATGACCCCCCGCAGGAGGATGGACGCCGCACGGCGGTTTGTATCCGGCGTAACCTCCTTGAGCAGATCCTTCCATACCTTCCTGAGAATCCCTATATCCATATAGGATGACGCCGCGGTGCTTGCCTCAAGCAATCCCATCGCATCCTCCATCTCTTGCCTGTAATCCATCAGCCTCAAGCCGATATCTGCGGCCTGCTTTCCCCTGACAACGTTCCATCGTATCTTTTCAGGAATGACACCGGCGGCGGCCCTTCGAAGAAGCATCCTCTCCCCGCCGTCTCTTGAGAATTGCTCGTCGGGTAATCCGAAACAAAACATTAGCAGGCGAACATCGCCTGTAGGATCACGGACATCCATTCGAGAGGCTGCGCCTTTATGGTGATGGATATACCAGAGTGGAGCGTTTACTTCGATGATCCTTCTGCGTTTCCATTCGGAGGAGCTTCTGCGGGCTGATTCCTGTCCGCCTCTGTCCCTCTTCATAGCATCTTCAATCCCAATACGCCGGGCAAAATCCGGATGAATGGCGCTTCGGTCTCTCAAGGGTGCTTCTCTTGATTGGGCGAGTTTTTGACTCCTGTGCCATATCGGACCGAGCATGGGGCCGAGTAGGTGACGGCGGATGGCTAGATACCATGAGACCCCATGCATTTCTCTGTAAGTCTTCAAGGCCCTGAGCGCATGGTTGATCCGTCCGTTCAGCAAATCGTAATAGATCTTGTTGGTTTCGCCGCTCCATGAGACTCCGCCGTTACCCATCTGCCCGGTGAGAAGGACCCCCAGGCCCAGTCTCTGCGCCTCTTGATGGATGGCTTGAATCCAGTACATGTTGGCTGCTGCATGAATGGGGCAACCTATCAGGGCAAGGACATCATAGGCCGCCTGGAGGGGGGACACGCCTTCGGCTCTGATTGGGATATGCTCGATGTTGGAATACTGCTGTGCGACAGTATGGGCCATGGGCCATTCGTCTGACAGACTTCCGGGAACCAGATGATCTGAGGTATAGATGGGGACCGATGTAAAGGCGGGCAAGGTGCGCCCTTCCTGGATAAGAGCTTCCGCCGCGAGCGCGGTCACGGAGCCTGAATCAAGACCCGCGCTCAACTGGGTCCCGACGGGTCGATTGGATCGCAGCCGCACCCTGACGGCTCGGCGAAAATGAGCAATGAAACCTTCAAGATACTCTTCATCTTTGGCAAAATTGAGAAGCTGGGCCTCGTCCAGGCTCCAGTATTTTCGCAAAGCCAGACCCAAGGGCGTCACGCTCAGACTGTGAGATGGAAGCAGCAGCCGGATGTCCTTCCAGAAGGTGTCTGACCATTCTTCCTCTTCGCCCTGAAACAAGCCAAGGTGCCTAGCGAGATGCCACTCATCCAGGATCTCCGGAACTTCGGGAAGGGCAAGGAGTGCTTTGGGCGTCGAAGCAAAGGCAAAGAGGGGTGGCTTGTGAAGGTAGAAAAGCCCTGTGTTGCCCAAATGATCCCTTGCCAGGAAAAGGCGACGGTTGCTTTCGTCCCATGCGGCGAAGGCCCAGTCGCCCAGGAGATGCCTCGGGGTTTCTTCTCCGAACCGCTCGAAGGCAAGGGCCACCAGGCGACCGTCCGGCATGGAAGGCCGTTCGGGCGACTGGATGCCAAAAAGTTCGCAAAGCTCATCACGGTTATCCAGGCGGGCGGCGGCTGTGAGAAGGGTTCCCGAACCTGGGGTAGTCAAGGGCATCTTTTCATAACGGCCTTCCGGCGTGGTGCATAGGTTGGCAAATCCTAGACCAGAGCTACCATTGATTCTGACATCCATGTTGTCCGGCCCCCAGCCCGCCATGGCACGTGACATAGTCTCCATACGTTCCGGCGTTACGGGGCGACCGTCGAGATAAAACATGCCGAAGATGGCGCTCACAGGATCATTTTCCTCACACGATTCCAGATAGCCCTGACAAATAGTGAAGCACAACTGCCATGGGCCGAATATTCAGCCTTTTCAGGCTTTACAACAAACGATGCCGAAATACAAGCGGGAAGCCGTGATAAGGGATCAGGCTGTTCGTGATTAGAAAAGAAAGCTGATGAGATATATATCGGGTTTCGCTCATTGCTGGCTTTTACCTGTTCAGGTTGACAGAGGGAGCCTTCATCTTTAAGATGCTTTTCATGGAAAAAGGCATCCCTGATTTTCTCATTCAGCAAATTCCGCCGCGGATGGAAGAAGACCGAGAAACAGGATGGGGGCGAAAAATGATATATCTCGGGCCGACATCCGCGACAGATGAACTCTGCATGCATGCGGGCGTGGTGAGTGGGCACGTAACGCCTCACCCGCCCCATTGCCACGGGCACGAGGAGCTTCATATAGCTCTTTCAGATAATTTTGAGTTTGTGGGATGTGAAGCCGACTCAGAAATCGCAGGGGCAAAGCATGTGGAAAGAGATTCCCTTTTCTTAATTGACGCGCGGAGTCCACACTCTTTCCGAAATACCACATCCGAACCGGCCTCATACCTTCATGTCAGATGGAGGAACGAAACGCCTATGGGCGGCGGTCAAATGAAGCGGCTTCATTTTTACTATGCCCCAGTCTCTACGGGAAGAACATATTCGGAGTTGCCTTATGAAGGATCGGAAACCATCGAGGTATTCGCCGGACCCTCTCTGCACCTCGAAAGATTCAGAGCGCTTTTCATAAATCTTGGCCCTGGCGGAGTCATACCCATTCACCGTCACCCCCATGAGGTGATCTTCGCTCTCTTGAGCGGATCTGTTGAGATTCTCGGGAGGAAAGTGGACGCCCCTTGCCTTGCCTTCATAGGTTCGCGGATGCCGCATGGTATCATTAATCAGGGAAAGCTGGCAGCCAGGCTATATGCGTTTGAATTCCATCAGAGCGCATGACGCGTTGAGTGATCCCTCCTGTTCCCTCCCGGGCGCGGAAACTCTGTTCTCCGAGGGTATGCATAACTACAAGGCATACGGCCTCTTGTTTTCGTCCGAGGTCCCGATCAGGCATTTTCCCGAGGTTAACAGCCTGGATAAGCCGGATGTGCGCATCGCACGGGGCGAGATCTTTGGGCCAGGCTATAAGCCACCTGCAACTATGCAGATCGAGGCCTCTTCTGAAAGGCTTCTTTTGAGGGGCGCAAGGAGCGCTACCTTTCTAGTGACAGGAGGCGATTCAATAATAATAGAAACCCTGCCAGAAGGAGATCCTCTAACCATAATGCAGATCCTGCTTGGTTGGGCCCTGGGCGGCCTCTTTCATCAGAGGGCCATGCTTCCCCTCCACGGAAGCACCGTCTGCTTTGGGGATGAATGCTATGTCTTCTGCGCGGCATCCGGTGTGGGCAAATCAACGCTTGCGGCTGAGTTTCTAAACAGGGGATTCTCCTTCCTTGACGACAACATCGCTCTGGCTGAAATGGAAAATGGGATTCCTTCAATCCTCCCCGGTTCGCCTGAGCTCAGGCTCTGGGAGGGCGGGATGAAATTATGCCAATTCGAACACCGGGTGACCGGCCGTATCAGGCAGGACATGGACAAGATGTCGCTGATCGCTGCTGGGCGCTTCCGAAACAAAAGAGCGCGAATCAGAAAGATTTTTATCATGAAGAGGACGGAAGGAGATGCGTTCGCCTTGGAGACGCTGGCTGGTGTTGCCAAGTTTAACGCGCTCCTTGCAAATATCTTCTTTTTGGACTATATAAAAGTTTGTGGAGTAAGCGCCACCCAGTTCAGTCTTTTGAGGAACCTGGCGGATGCGGTTCCGATTGCCGAGATCCTGCTGCCGGATCCATTGCCTTCTCCGGCAGACATTTGCGAAGGGATAATCCGCGCTGAGGGTATGCAAGGAAGGAATCATGGGCCATGACAGAGATTAATCTGTACACGGTAGTGAGTAAAAACGAGAATGTTTTCACGGGTACCATAGACAATGAAATGGTTGCCATGAGTATTGAGAACGGTAAATATTATCAGCTCAATGAAACAGGCGCCCGGATCCTATCTCTCTTGGACGTCCCCCGTTCCGTGGAAGAACTTTGCAACGAAATGGCGGCCCGCTACCGGGTCGAGGGCGAGGCTTTTCGTAAGGATATTTTAGATTTTATGAAGGAAAGCGTTCAATACGGCCTGGTTATAACCCAGTGACACAACAATTTTCGACTGGTATCTATAAGCGTCATGCTTTAGTATAATGGAGATACCGGATATCTGATAAGAAGGGAGGGATTCATGATGGAAGAAATCAGCAAGAAATTTGAAAAGACAGACTCTGTGACCCAGCCGGACTGGATAAGGCCTACGGTAAAGGAACTGGATATCAAGGATCTTACGCTGGCCGGCTTTACTGGTACGGGTACTGATAATACTATGTACAGCTAGACATTCACTTTGAGCCCATTTGGATTTTTTGGCTGGACGTGCCATTCAAAGCTCAGACTTGGTCTGATTCATTTTGGGATATCATTATGAGACACAGCCATTCTTCCTTTTTATGCCCCAGCTTTAGAATGAAGTCGCGTTCATAAAGTCCAAATGGCCAAAGTCGTCCTGGCAAATGAGATGGGCGGGGGATGGGGGCATCTCCTTCCCCTCTGTCTTATCGCCCGGGAGTTCATTCAGCACGGATGCGAGGTTTCTCTCATCTGCCGTGACCGCGAGAGGGCTGAAATCGCTTTCCATGGGCTCGCAGTTGCTTTAGAGGAGCCGCCGGCATGGCAACTTAACAGGACAGGGTTTTCCCTGAACTATGCTCAGAATCTGTGGGGAAATGGATACTGGGACCCTGAAACGCTCGACCTTCATTTCAAGTGGTGGTCGGAGAGATTCAGGAGGCTCAAGCCCAGTTTTATTCTGACGGATTACGCCCCTACGGCGCTTCTGGCAGCCATGTCTCACTATATACCCAGAGGCGCCTTTGGAACCGGATTCACGCTTCCCCCAATGCTGACGCCGATGCCTTCCCTGCACCCCTGGCTTCCTGTTTCGAATGAAGCGCTTCTAATGGCAGAAGAGCGGGTGCTCGACTCAATCAGGAAATACACGCCGTCGCTCCCATCCATAGCGGACATTTTCCAGGGTGCATTGAGGTTTCTTGAGATATTTCCGGAGATGGACCATTACGAATATCGTCTGACGGAGAAGTATTCCGGCCCTGCCTTGGGCTCTGCGTCCGGCAGTGAGGTGAAATGGCCGGAAGGATCGGGATCAAGGGTCTTTATCTATCTCAGTTCAGCCAACCGTTGCCTTTCTGACCTTATTAGACATATCAAGAAGCTCGGACTTCCCGCTTTGGGGTACATCAGGGGACTCCCGGAAGACTATCGCAAGGAGATGGAATCGCCTACCCTGCGATTGAGCGGCGATTTACTGGATCTCGACCGTGCTGCTTCTGAATGTCAGATAGGGGTTACGCAGGGAGGAATGCATACAACGGCCAAAATGCTCCTTGCCGGGGTTCCTCTCCTGATATGCCCGGAGCAGCTTGAGCAAACACTTCTAGGCTTTCGTTTGCAGCAGATGGGTCTATGCCGGTATGTCAGCTTTTTCAGCGGCGCGGATAAGGCTGCAGAGAGATTCGATGAGGTCTGTCAATCATTGGAGCTTAAGCAAAACGTCCGGGACTTTGCCTCGAAGTACGCGCGATACGATGCGGCTATGACCGTGAAAGCTATCGCCAACGAATGCCTGGATGCCTCATGATCAGAGACAGCGGAGAAATAATTAGCGCTGACTGCCTTACGATAAATCCGCTGGAGGCCAGGCTGGATGTTTCCAGCCTCTGTCAGCTTAATTGCGTGCTTTGCCCAGCCTCGCGTGGAAATGGGCGTTCTTTTCTGGGAAGGGGGAACATGCCGTTAGGGGATTTTGCCTCTTTTCTGGATCACAATCCCCGAATACGGATGATCGAGATCGGAAATTCAGGAGAGGTCTTTCTCAATCCGGAGCTTTCAGACATTCTTCGTTATGCCTATGGCAAGGGCGTTACTATTCGAATCGGCGAAGGCGCAAATCTCAATTATGCCGCTGAGGAAGCCCTTGAGGCACTTGTAAAATACCGTGTCTCCATCCTCAGGATCGCTGTGGATGGGGCAACGCAGGAGACATATCAGAAATACCGTGTGGGAGGGGATTTAAGGAAGGTTCTCAAGAATATAGAGAAGATAAATGACTACAAGAAAAGACTTAAGAGTAACTTCCCTCGCCTCATCCTTCAGTTCATCCCTTTCGGACACAATGAACATGAGATTGATAAGATTTTATTCCTTGCAAAGGCACTGGGTACGGAGATGCAATTCAAGCTCAATGTCTTCGACGGAATGCCGCCCGTTACAAACCATCTGAGACTTACTGAATTAATCGGGTATTCGGACAAGGATTCCTACAACGAGAAGACAGGTGAGATATACATGCAAGACATCTGCCTCCAGCTCTGGAGAGCTCCACAGATCAACTGGGACGGGAGGCTTCTCGGATGCAGCGCAAATACCGGCGTAAGTTACGCCGACTGCGCGCTGGGGGAGGCTTTTTCCAGGGAGATAAATAACGAGCATATAAAATACGCGAGGAAAATGCTTATGGGTGAGGCTCCTCCGAGGGATGACATCCCGTGCGTTGCCTGCGACACTTTTCACGACTATCAAAGACACAACCGCTGGTTCACGGCTAAGGAGATAACGGATTCCATGAACAGGCTGCGCTTTATGCCTGAGTTAGATGAATACTGATTGTCTGACCATAAATCCGACCAGGGCCAGGCTCGATATATCCACGGTATGTCAGCTTAAGTGCGCGCTCTGTCCGACGGAAGAGAATAACGGCAGAGCGTTTCTCAAGCCCGGCATGATGACTGCTTCCGATTTTCTTAACTTCATTGAGCAAAATCCGCAGATAAAAAGGGTTGAACTCGCAAGTGCCGGAGAGGCTATCCTGAATAAGCAGCTCCCGGATATCCTTGCGGGCGCGCACGAAAGGGGGGTAAGGACGAGCCTTGGAGGAGGCGTGAATATGAACGACGCTTCCGACGAAGCTTTGGAGGCACTTGTCAGGTACAGAGCTCTTAGAATCCGGGTCTCAGTTGACGGGGTGACGGAGGAGACATACCGGAAATACAGGATGGGCGGAAGTCTGCTTAAGGTGTTGACGAATATCGGAAAGATAAACAAATTCAAGGTGAAATATCAAACCAACCTGCCGGAAATGCTCCTCCAGTTCATCCTTTTCGGGCATAATGAACATGAGCTTGAAAAGGCTTATGCACTGGCAAGGATGCTGAATATGAGGATATTCATCAGACTGAACAGATGTCCGGACCAATTTGCTGTAAAGGACAGAGACAGAATAAGAGAGCTGTTCGGCTATTCGGATCGCGGAGAATTCCTCGACGAGACGGGAGTTCAATACTGCCGGGATGCATGCCTCGGGATGTGGACTGCGCCGCAGATAAACTGGGACGGAAGGCTTCTGGGCTGCGGTTCAAACGCTCGCATGGCCTTTGCCGAGTACGCGCTTGGCGAAGGGTTTGTTAGAGAGATCAACAACGAGAGGATGCGCTACGCAAGAAAGATGCTTATGGGTGCCGCGCCTCCGCGGGAGGATATCCCCTGCTCCGGCTGTGTCTTCTACAGGCAGATAGCAGATCACGAACTCTGGTACACCCGGGAAGAGATAGCGCTTGCAGCGGGGGATTCTCAAGCAATTCAATCTGAAAAAACAGCCGGGCTTTCAGCGGGTAATCCTGACTGAGCCTACGCATCCGGCAGGACATGTTTGTTATCCCTATCCTTCAACTGATATCAGTTTACGGGATTCCAGCTCCGTCAAGAATGCGAGAGTTTCCTTTGAGCACTGGTCCTTGGAGACATCGAAGCTTTCACAGAGTTTGCTGCAAAGCTCTTCAACCGTTACGGGGGTTTCCAGGCTCTGCCATATGGTTGTTGCTATGGAGTTCAGACCGTAGTATTTCCCCGCATCCACATCGGCCATAACCAGCTCGTCATCTACTGGAGCTGATACAGGATTATTTGAACGAACAATTCTACTAAACATTGTGAGTGCCATTTCATTCTCCTTAACAGGCCGTTGAAAAACGCCCATCTGCTGCGTTTTGCTCATCCCTCGTCACTGCGGCGTACTTATATGTACGCCTCATTCCTAGGGATTTTGCAGGCCTTGCATCTGTGCGTTCTTCCTCAGCCTGACAACCGCGATTTTTCAACATGCGTTAAGCGTATTTCCCCGTCATTGAATCATCATGCGGATGTCAAGTGATACAAAACCACACGTGCCGCCAGCCATGATGACTCAGCCTCCCATGTACTGAAAATATCGCCTTCCTGAGTCTCGTTCGGCCGCGCGGAAACCTCAATTTCTCTTACAGGATGGGGTGAAGATATTCAAGCAAAAAAAAGCCGTCTTGACGATGGGATGTGCTCATTCTATGCTCTAACGTGATGGAAAATCCGGACTCTCATAAACGCATGGCAGAATATCACAGGAAGAAACTGTCCCGATACCATTCTGTCCCGAACCTTCAATCCAGACATGGAGCACCGTCCGATTATTTTGAAGAAGCAACGAAATCTGGCTTTTGAATTAGCTCCTTCCGGGCTTAGGCTCATCCTTTATTGTCTTCGCCACTATTCCCTGGAGAAGAAAGACGAGTCTATCGCCGCATTATGCGGGAGAGACTTTGACTGGAATTCGTTCGTCAGCCTCGTCGAGCATCACAGGGTGACTGCCCTTGTGCAGCAGGCACTTAAGCGCTTTGGCGCCCAAATCATACCGGAAGCGGTCACGGATATATTGAAAGAAAGACGCCTCCGGAAGGCAAGGGAGACTCTTTCGAGGACAGGCTTGCTGATTCGTATCTTAAGGGCCTTTAAGAAAAAGGGGATTCAGGTCCTTCCATTCAAGGGCCCAGTGCTTTCCCAACAGGCCTATGGTGCGCTGGGCATCCGTCACGTGGGCGATCTGGACATCATGGTAGCCCCGGACCAGGTGATGGCTGCGCAGGAGGTGCTCTTAGGTCAAGGCCTTATGCGAAGCGACCCCGAATTTGGCCTGACAAGAAAGCAGGCCTTGGACTATATAAGAAATAACCACCACTTCGGATTCTTCTTTCGAGAGCATGAGATCAGGGTGGAACTCCATTGGCGACTAGGCCAGCGCTACATTTATCCCTTCGAGTTTGACGCGTTGTGGGGGAGTAGAAGCATAATAAGCATAATGGACGCGGAGGTGGAGATCCTTTCACCCGAGCACAACATGCTGCTGCTGTGCGCTCACGGGGCCGGTCACTCATGGTTTAGACTTTTCTGGGTGAACGACATAGCAAGGCTTCTGACACAGCCGGATGTCATTGACTGGGAATCCTTGATAAGCATTGCAAGGCGTCTGGGAACAGCCCGCATGGTGGCTGAGGGTGTCGTGCTGGCCAATCGCTTCCTGGGAAGTCCGATGCCCAAGCCTGTCAGCCTTGTCGCTTCGGAAGACAGCGGAGTTGAAAGAATTGTTCGAATGGCCTCCTACCTGCTCTGCCGCCCGGATGGACCATCCTACAAGCCATTTTCTTATCCTTATATCACCAGCAAGATTCACGGCGCATTGCTTAGAAGCGATCTCAGATACAAGACGGCATTTGTTGCGTTGCATATGCGCAGCGGTTACGGCGACTGGGACAAGTTGCCTCTGCCCGATGTTTTCTTTCCCCTATACTATCTTACCAGACCCTTTTTCTGGTTTTTCAGATGGTACACACCGAGAATCAAGGTATACAGGCAGGGAACCAAAGCAGGAACTCACGATGAAACCCACTGAAGACGAAAGGCAGAGGATTCTGTTGATCTTTGTGAGATCGCTGCTGAAGCATGCGGGTCTTCAGGCGTGGATATCACTCGGTCTGGGAGTCCTGCTGGGTTTGACCCAGGGTGTCGGGCTGCTGATGTTGATTCCATTTCTGGGTATGATCGGAATCGGGGCGTCCGGAAGCACTTTGGGCATTGAGGTCTATCTCACACGGGCGTTTTCGAGCCTGGGTCTTCCTCTTTCTCCCTTGACTATCCTCAGCCTCTACGTGTTAATTGTGACGGCTCACTCCACCGTCTCCCGTTACAGGGATATCCTTACAACCAAGATCCAATACGGATTTTCGCAGGCCTTGCGAAACAGGTTGTATCAGGCGCTGTGCCGTGTAGAATGGATTTCTTTCTTGCATACAAAATCCTCTGAGGTCACTCAGGTGTTGACCTCCGACCTGGACAGGGTAAGCTTTGCGACCCATCAGTCTCTGCAGTTGGTCGGAACCACAATCATAGCCGCGGTGCACATTGCGGTGTCTTTTACCATATCGGTTTCTATGACCCTGATCGCCCTGGCATGCGGAGCAGGTGTTCTCATGATCCTTAGGCCCCTGAACCGTAGAGCGATTGATGTAGGCAAGGCGTTCAGGGGGGCAATGAGCGATCTGTATTCCACGGTTTCAGAACGGCTGGGCGGCATGAAGGTTGCCAAGAGCCTCAGTCTGGATGAAGGGCGAGAGGAGGTTTTCCAAAATATTACCAACGGTGTTACCGATAGGATGGTACAGTTTACACGGGTCAACTCGGCAACCAGGATGTACTACGAAATTGGAGCTGCTACGGCCCTTGCCGGTTTCTTCTATATTGCCCTGGAAATTATTGGACTGTCTTCAGGAAGCCTGATTCTCATTGTTTTCCTGTTTGCAAGGCTGCTGCCCAGTTTTTCAATGATACAGCAGTCTGTTCAGAGGATCTCTAACGCCCTGCCCTCTTTTAATGCGGTAGCTGAGATGCAGAAACGGTTCGAGGCTAACGAGGAACCTGCCTTCGTGGGAAGTGCAAGCCCTTTGGAACTTCGGACTGGGATAATCCTTTCCAGAGTATCCTTCAGCTATGTAAGGGGATCCGGGATCTGGGCCCTGCGGGAGGTTGACCTGACAATCCAAGCAGGAGTCATGACGGCTGTCGTTGGGCCGTCCGGGGCAGGAAAGAGCACCCTGGCTGACCTGGTAATGGGCCTGCTTTCTCCGGATGAGGGTATCGTTAGCATTGATGGCCAGACCCTGAAAGGTACTTTCCTGCATCGCTGGCGCCGGTCGGTGGGTTACGTTCCGCAGGATACTTTTCTGTTTCACGAGAGCATCGGGTCGAATCTGCTGTGGGCCAGAGGGGATGCCACGGAAGCTGAACTCTGGGAAGCTCTCAGGATGGCTGCTGCCGAGGAATTTGTCTCCCTCATGCCGGATGGGTTGAAAACGATAGTGGGAGACAGAGGGATAAGGCTGTCAGGCGGAGAGCGCCAGCGGATAGCCCTTGCGAGGGCGCTATTGAGAAGGCCCACCCTGCTGCTCCTGGACGAGGCCACAAGCTCACTGGATAAAGAAAGCGAGCGTCAGATACAGGAGGCCATCAACGACCTCCGGGGCAAATTGACCATTGTGGTCATAGCACATCGAACTTCCACGATTCTCAAGGCCGACGAAATCTTCGTACTTGAAAAAGGCCGGATCGTGGAAAAGGGCTCCTGGAAGGAACTGAGCGTGCGGCCCGATGGCCGGTTCCGTTCCTTAACATGGGGTTGGACCGTATAACTTCTTCCCTGATCCCCCTTGAGAGAGGGGGATCAGGGATTATTTCCGAGCGGCTGCATCCTCAACGGCCTCTATGATCTTCTTGTATCCGGTGCAGCGGCAGATATTGGAGGACATGGCCTTTATGACCTCCTTTTTCGTTGGGTTTGCATTTCTGTCGAGAAGCGCCTTTGCCGTCATGATCATTCCGGAAGTGCAGAAACCGCACTGAACGGCGCCTTTCTCCATAAAGGCCTCCTGCAGTGGATGAAGTTTTCCATCCTTCGCGAGGCCTTCCACCGTCGTAATAGCAGCTCCGTTAACCTCGGGGGTGAGCACAAGACATGATCGGAGCGGTATGCCGTCAACGTTTACCGTGCAGGCCCCGCAGGCGCCCATGCCGCAGGCCTCTTTAGATCCGATAAGATCGAGTCTTTCCCGGAGCGTTTCAAGTAGGGTCTCATATGGTTTTACCTGGAAGGTGACCTTTTCACCATTGACGCTGAAGCTAACCTTTATCCTCTTCATCACTTAGCCTCCTTGATAGCCCGCTTGATCGCCCTTTGAGTGAGAACATCCACCATCTTTTTGCGGTATGCCGGCGAGAGCGTTGTGTTGGATACGGGCTTTGCCTCCTGACGGGCCTTCTGGGCCGGCTCTTTGACGGAAGCTCCTTCAACGTCTTTGAGATCATAAATGAGGGGAGCCGGGCCGATACCCCCGACGCAGACCCTGCCCTTCTTGTTATTCACGGAAACGGCGACTCCCAGCAAAGGATAGTCAATGGAGTTACGGACCCGCAGCTTCTCGTAGGCGCCTCTGGAGCGCTTGAGCGGGATATGTATCTCTGTAAGTATCTCTCCGGGCTCAAGCGTAAAGGGATTCCTTCCGTCTCCGCTGAAGATCTTTTCGAGCTTTATCTTGCGTTCCCCATGTGGGCCGGCGATCTTCACACTGGCTGAAAGGGACAGGAGGGACAGGGCATTGTCGCTGCAATAGTTTGAAAAACATGCCTTGGCCTTAGGTACGACATTACATGTCTCCCCCCCCATCTTGTAACAGAAACCGCGTGCCTTTCTCCAAGCAAGGGACTTGTTGTAGAGGAGACACCGCGTATTCTGGAGAAGATTTCCTCCTATCGTTCCACGCATCTGGAGAGTCTCGCAGGAGGTCGCATCAAGCGATTCATAGAGCGCTGGGAAATACTCCTTCACCATCGCGTGGTTTTTCAGTTCAAAGAGCGTTACGTTGGCGCCAATGCGCAGGCGGCGGCCCTCGCTTAAAATGGTTTTAAGCTGCTTTATGCCCTTCAGATCAATTATGGCCGCAGGCGTGGACAACCTCAATTTTACCAGCGGGATCAGGTCGGTTCCACCGGCCAGATAACGCGCCTGGCCTTTAGAGCTTTCATAAAGGGCGATCGCCGAAGCGATATCCTCTGCCTTCTTATAGTCAAATTTTGGCAAAATCATTTTTTAGCAACCTTCTTTCTCTCTAAGATATTCAACACCCTGTCGGGGGTAAGAGGAAGTTCAGTGAAGAGATTCCCGGTTGCGTTGGCCACAGCGCAGGCAATGGCGCTGTATGCGTTCATGCGGATGGTGAGGCCCCCTTCCTTGGCTCCGAATGGGCCTTCCGGATCCATGGAGCTGACGATAATGGTTTCAATATCAGGCATGTCGCACGCAAGGGGCACCTTATATTCCAGAAGATCGGGGTTCAACAAAAAACCCCCGTTCCAGAGGTTTTCTTCCATGATCGTCGCGATACCAGCCTGCTGGATGGAGCCTTCCATCTGGCCTTCCACGACCATAGGGTTAATGGGACGGCCGCAGTCGTGCGCGGCGGTAAAATGAGGAACCGTGATCTTGCCGGTCTCATTATCGATGCTGACCTCGGCGACTGAAGTGCCGAAAGAGAATGTGCCTGCCATCTGTCCCCAGGGTCTCGATACCCATTCCCTCTCAAAATCAATATTGGGGAAATAGGTGCCTGTGGCAACGATCGGGTCTCCGCGGAAAAAGGCCTCCCTTATGACCCAGGAGATGGGCATCTTCTTGTCGGGTGTCTTCCCTGAAAATGCCAGCCGGTTTTTGAGGACGATGTCTCCTTCCTCCACCCCGAGTTTTTCCGCTGCTATGGAAACGATCCTTTTGCGAGCATTTTCACAGGCAATCCTCACCGCATTTGCCCCGACAAACGCGGCCGCCTGGGAATAGGCGCCGGGATCAAGGTTGGTCGTCTCCGTGTCGGCATTGATCAGGTTGATATCCTCCATGGGAATCCCCAGGATTTCGGATGCGACCTGAATGACCATGGATTCATTTCCCTGCCCATTGTCCACAAGTCCGGTCACTAGCGTCGCCTGCCCATCGTCATTCATCTTTACATAACATGACGACCCTGAGCGGAACCCCATGGGGAAACCGCACATGATGGCGATGCAGCCCATGCCTATGCCTTTTCCTTTTTCCGGCTTGACCCATCTCTTTTTAAAGTCAGTCTTTTTCGATGCGGTTGTTATGGTTTGTGCCAGGCCGCAGCTTGAAATCCTGGACTGCGTTGCTGTCATCTCTCCGGATGTCAGGCCGTTTTTAAGCCGTATTTCAACTGGGTCCATGCCGAGTTCCCTGGCCATAAGGTCCATCTGCGCCTCGTTGCCGGCAAGAAAGGCTCTTCCGTGGCAACCGTACATGCCCCTTATGCATTTATTTGTAAACACCCTGTACCCGTTATAGCGAACATTGGGGAAGCGATAGCATTCCTCGTAAACATAAAACGGAATGGACGTGGCAATTGGGCCGGTTGAACTGTAAGCTCCTCCGTCATAAATAACGCGGTAATCTTTTGCCACTATAACGCCGCTCTTTTTCATGCCGGTCTTGACCGTGGCAATCAAGTCGTGGACCTGCCTTGTACTCGTGGCGTTTTCTTCCCGAGAAAGGACAAGCTTCACCGGCTTTCCGGCCTTGATGGACAAGAGTGACGCAACCAAATCGCCCGGCGACACCTCAGAACGATCGCCGAACGCGCCCCCTGAATTTATGTGGCGGACACGCACCTTGTTCAGCGGCATCTTGAGCAGGTTTGACAGGGCCTTGGCCCTGACATGCGGGCCGGCGTTCGGCATCCAGAGATCCAAAAAACCGTTAGCGTAGGAAGCAACCACCGCATAAGGCTCCATCATGGCATAGGCCTCGCCCGCAGCCTTGAAGGTATCCTCCCTGACCAGATAGGCATCCTTCATGGCCTTGTCCACTTCGCCCACGTCAATGTGAACATGGATGTTGATGTTGTTCTTGTATGCTTCGTGGATCTGCGGCGCGCCCTCGCTCATGGATTCCACAGGATCAAAGACGGCAGACAGCAGTTCGTAGTCCACCTTTATGTAGGAAAGCGCCTCCATGGCGGTTTCCTCATCAACCGCGGCTACCGCGGCCACGTCTTCCCCGACATAACGCACCTTGTCCGTGGGCAGCATGGAATGATCCTGAGTGTAGCGGAAGACTCCCCATTTGACCCCGTAAGTATCAAATCCGCTGATGGCTGCCTTGACCCCCGGCACCTTGAGGGCACGCGTCAGGTCTATGCCTAGAATTCTGGCATGAGGAAAGGGACTCCTCAAGACCTTAGCCGCAAGCATGTTGGGGAACTTCAGATCCGCGGTATAACGCGCCCTCCCGGTGACCTTGGCAAGCGAGTCGCTTCTAACGACCCTTTTGCCGACAATATTAAGATCATCCTTCATAACTTCCCCCCGCTATTTATATTTCTCACTCACATAGGCCATTGATTCATCCATGGCCTGAATCGTCTTGTCCAGATCTGGTTCCGTATGCCTGTAGCAGATGTACCCGTGATGATGCGGGGTAAAGAAAAAGCCCTTACGTATCATCTGCGTAAAAAAATCCGTCCGTCTGCCCCGTGTTGTATTCGGGTCGCCTCTGGTGAAGGTGACGAAGAACATGGGGGCCACTCCGCTTAATTCGGCGCCTGCGTTTGCGTGCCTGTCTATGATCTTCCGGATACCCTTGAGGAGGTAGTCTCCCTTTTTCCATATTGCATCAATAACGTGTTCGCGTTCCAGAACCTCGATGGTCTTGAGCGCGGCTACATAGCCGTCACTGTTCGGGAAGAAGGTGGAGGAGATGAATAGCTTTGATGCTGAGGCCATCATTACGTCCTTCTTTCCTGCAACAACGCTTATCGCATACCCGTTTGCCATTCCTTTGCCAAGAACCGTCAGGTCAGGGGTAACCCCATAAAGCTCCTGAGCCCCGCCCATCCTTAACCTGAAGCAGGTGCGTACCTCGTCGAAGACAAGAACGGCTCCGTATTTGTCTGCAAGTTTCCTTACCCCTTCAAGGAAACCCGGCTTGGGCGTCTCCATCTTCTGATGAAGGGGGTGCCCGAAGGGCGTCATGATGATGGCCGCTGTCTGGTCCCCGTGTTTCTTCATCAGGTCTTCGATCTCATCGAGATCGTTATAGTGAAATCCATGGACATCCTCGTAGAGCTTCTCAGGGACGCCCCCCTTCATCTCGACGCACCAGTCATGCCATCCATGGTAGCCGCATCGCATGATCTTAACCCGGTTCGTGTATGCCCTCGCGATTCGAATTGCCGCTGTCGTCCCATCCGAACCGGTCTTAAGGAAAATGCTCATCTCGGCGCTCGGTATGACCTCATTTAACTTCCGTGCGAGATCATTCTGATATCGTTGAGTAAGGGTGAAGCAGAATCCCTTATCCTTAATCTGCCTCATGACGGCATCGTCAACCTCATCTTCCCTGTAACCGAGGATGATCGGTCCGTAACCGCAAAGAAAATCTATATATTCGTTTCCGTCGACGTCTATCAGCTTGCAGCCTTTTCCATACTCAAGGAAAATCGGATATTCTCCCATGATGAAATCACCGGGCCTTCTTGCCCCCAAGACTCCGCCTGGAACCAGATCCTTTGCCTCTTCAAACAATTCCAGGCTTCTTTTAAGGTTCAGTTTCGGCGCTTCTTTCATTTTTTTAAGCCTCCTTGTTTTATATGAAAATAGATGGTCATAGCGGCGAAGCCTGTCCCGGACCTCGATCCGGGAGCCGCTATCCAGTCCTTGTTCCGGCCTTCGCCGGAATGACGACCTGGATTCCGGATCGAGTCCGGAATGACATGCGGCATTTTCATGCTTCGTTGTGCCTCAACAGGCCATGGCGGTTAGAGTGAGAACATGGACGCGATCGTTTCCGTTTGATGGATCTTTGCTCCCCGCTGCAGTAAAGCGGCAAGGAATTTTCCCGGATTGATACATCCCTCAGGGGCGACAACGCCCTTTACCGTGACATCGCCCGCATCCATCATCAGTGCCGCAATAGAGGCAGGCAGCCCTGTTCCCGGAGCCATCCTGCCTACGATATCGGCGGTGTATGTCACCCGCTTTCCTTCTCTTTCGCCCTTTACAATCACCTTAAGGCCCGATGCTGCAGGGCCGTTGTCCCTTCCCTTTGGTATCTTATCCCATAGCTTCAGGGTCAGATCATAAGGGGTCACGTTTGTTCCTCTGATATTTACCGATTCGGTGCTTAGAAAGCCTGTCTCTTTCTGTTGCTTGATCAGTTCATCCACCCACAGGGGTATCAATGCCCCCTTTATGACGACCTTCTTCACCCCTTGAATGTAACGGGGTATCGTTATGGGCTGCGGATGGCCCACGTACCTGACCACACAGGTGCCCAGGGGTTCGAGGAACTGTGCCGTCTCCTCCCCGGTGCCACCCTCGACGTATTGCAGCCTCCCGTCAATGTACTGCGGGATGTTACCGGTCACCATGTGGAGGCTGTGGTCCCAGGCAGCCCCTGCCAGTTCCGCGATGCTGACCACCCAGAACAGGTGAATTTCATCCACCCGGTCCAGTTGATTCGCATACCACTTCACGAGTACATTGTTCGTCCCAGGGTCTGAACCCATCCCGGTCAAAACGGTTATTCCAGCCTTTTTGGCGGCCTCATCAATATCTGGAGAGGAAAAGAGGATGGGAACAGCCTCATAGTCATCGCAGATGTCAATATAGTTGACCTTGGCTTCGACCGCTGCCCTGGCAACAGCTATGGCTGTCTTGTAGAACGGCCCGGCGGTGTTTACGACCACGTCGTTTTCTTTAATGGCACTGACTAAGCCATTATGATCGTTTACATCAATTCTGACAAGAGACACCTTGCTGCTGGCGCGCAATTTCTCCTGCACCCTGGCTGGATCTATGTTGATATCACCGAGAGTAACCTTTGTAATCTTCTCCTGTTTGATGAGGTCCCGGGCCACACCCTGCCCCATGCCTCCCAGCCCGCCTATCACGAATGCCCGCATTAGCGCTTCCTCCTTGAAAAAAATGGCTTTGCTCATGTTGTTATCATAAAATCCTGAAGATTAAAATCCAATTTGTAACGAAAGGAGATACTACAGATTGAAATATGATATTGACCAACCTGGTCTGAATGGGTAAACTTAGGCCATCTCTCTTCAAGAGGAGGACGTAATGATTGTAAATGTTTCCGAGGCGAAAACGAACCTTTCAAAACTAATAGACATGGCTTATCAAGGAGAGGAAGTCATAATAGCGAAGAATAATCTGCCCCTTGTCAAACTCGTGGCACACGTGCCGAAAGCAAAGCGCAAACTGGGCTTGCTGAAAGGGAAAATTCATATCCCGGATGATTTCCTGTCAGACGACGAGGAAATAAATGCAATGTTTTATGGCGATTAGCCATGAAGATCCTTGTGGACACTCACATCTACTTATGGATGCTGGCATGCCCTGAAAAGCTGAGTCAGCGAAGGCGTTATGAGCTTGAGTCCCCGGCCAATGAAGTCTTTCTGAGCGCTATAAGTATAGCCGAACTAATGATTAAACGCTCGATCGGAAAAATCGATATTGCGTTTGAGCCTCTTGAAATGGCGAACAAGATGGGCCTTGAGATACTCAGTTTTTCAGGTGAAGAAGCCAGGAGGTTGGGGGAATTGCCCTTACATCACAAAGACCCTTTTGACAGGATGTTGATAGCACAGGCTCTGACAAAAAAGCTTTTCCTCATGTCTGATGATCCGGAATTCTTGAAGTATGGTTGCAGGATCATGTGAAGTGGGATGAGGATCATTCATGCATTTATCGGAAGCTGTCATGAGCCGACCCTCTGGGTACCTTCTCTCCAAACCCCTGCCTGCTCCTTCGTTCCTTGGCCAAAAAGATGGTGCCGTGAAGTGAAATCAATGCCTGCTGTTGAGATGTGGATTCAGAGACGGGGGTGAAATTTGGCAAAATCGTTTTCGTCCGCTGGGGGTGGGCCGGATATCACTCGAAAAAGTTTGGGCTAAGGTTAGGATCTGGCTCTTTGCCTGGTAGCGCATCATACTAATGCGCCTCGACTTTCGGTCTGGTTTTCCCCCAGTCTGCGAGGGGACAGTCCTCGCAGGCAGGCCTCTTAGTACAGAACTCCTTTCCCGTGCGCACGATCAGGGCGTGGAATTCATTAAAGAGAGCCGCCTCGCCGGGCAGGTGATCCATGAAGAGCTCCTGAAGTTCATGATAGCCAGCCGTCTCATCACAAAGGCCATGGCGCGACAGAATCCTGAATGTATAGGCGTCAACAACAAAGACAGGATGCCCGCCTGCATAGAGAAGAATGCTGTCCGCCGTCTCCGGTCCGATACCTTTGATGGACAGAAGTTCTTCTCTGAGCTTTGAGGTCTTCTGTGAAAAGAAGCGGCCGAGGTCTGCTTCGTAATGTTCGACCAGGTAGCCTACGAGGTTTTCAAGTCTCTTTGCCTTTACGTTGTAGTAACCGGCCGGTTTGATGGCCTCCGCAAGCTCTGGGAGGTTGGTTTCATGAATAGCCCTGAGAGAAAGGAGCCCCCTTGCAGAGAGCTGTTTGATAGCCTTTTCCACGTTCTTCCAGTTGGTATTCTGGGTCAGGATAGCGCCTACCAATACTTCAATGGCGCTCTCAGCCGGCCACCAATGCTGGGGGCCCAGGCGGTCGAAGAGGAGTGTGTACATCTCCATAAGTTCTGAAGCCGTCGGCATAGTAAAAACGAAACCCTTTCCTTGATGAGTATATGCGCTCGCGAGGTGCTCAAGAGCCCTTGCTGCCTTGACAGCATAACGAAGATAGCTTACAGTTTCAATCTATGTCAATGCCGCCCGGCAGGCGGCTTAATCTAATTTTGTTACGGGGCTCCATGGCGTCACCTTCTCAACAGCTCAAGATAACTAGAAACATCGGCATCATCGCCCACATAGACGCCGGTAAGACCACAGTTACGGAGCGCATCCTCTATTACACGGGCCGCGTTCATAAGATGGGAGAGGTGCATGACGGTGAAGCCACAATGGACTGGATGCCGGATGAAAAAGAAAGGGGCATCACCATCACTTCCGCAGTAACCACATGCCAGTGGCAGGGTAATAGCATAAACATCATAGATACCCCCGGACACGTTGATTTCACCATTGAGGTGGAAAGATCTCTGCGGGTTTTAGACGGCGCTGTGGGTGTATTTTGCGCTGTGGGCGGTGTCGAGCCCCAGTCAGAGACCGTTTGGCACCAGGCGGACAAATACAAGGTGCCCAAGATAGCGTTCGTCAACAAACTTGACCGGGTTGGGGCGGACTTCCACAGAGTGATTGAGATGATGAAGGAGAGGCTTGGCGCCCTTCCCCTTATCCTGCAGCTTCCCTGGGGTATTGAGGACGGCTTCAGGGGAGTCATAGATCTGATTAGAATGAAGGGAATTGTCTGGAACGAAGACGCCCTCGGCGCGGAATACAGCGAGGAGCCTATTCCGGATGATCTTAGAGATGAAGCCGCCAACTACAGAGAGCTTCTCATCGAAACCCTCGCGGATCACGATGACCGTCTTGTGGAGAAGTATCTGGCCGAAGAGCCTTTAGAGGAGAAGGAGATATACGATTCAATCAGATCTGTTACGCTTGAGATGAAGGCGGTTCCGGTTCTGTGCGGGGCAGCCCTGAGAAACAAAGGTATCCAACCGCTTCTTGATGCTGTGGTGAGGTATCTGCCATCGCCACTGGATGTACCTGCGGTAACCGGCCACAATCCACTCTCGGGCAAGGATGAAAAAAGGGAGACTATAACCTCAGGCCCTCTTTGCGCCCTTGCATTCAAGGTTATGATGGATCAGGGCAGGAGGATGACATACCTGCGCATCTATTCCGGCACGCTCAATACCGGCGATGTGGTCTATAATTCCAGAAGAAATGTAAAGGAGAAGGTTGCTAGGCTCCTCAGGATGCATTCAAATAAGAGGGAGAGGGTTGAAAGTGTGCCTGCCGGAGATATCATAGCGGTTATGGGCCTCAAATTCGCCTCCACAGGCGATACCCTTTGTTCAGAAGATAGTCCAATCTTTCTTGAGCCCATCCAGATCTATGAACCCGTAATAAGCGTTGCGGTCGAACCCAGGAAGGTGCAGGACAGCGACAAACTGCAGGAAGCCCTTTCAAAGCTCGCAGACGAGGATCCCACCTTCAGGTTCAATATTGATGAAGACTCCGGACAAACCGTGATTTCAGGAATGGGTGAGCTTCATCTTGAGGTTATCCTTAACCGCATAAGGCGGGAGTACATGGTGGACACCAACCAGGGACGACCCCAGGTGGTTTACCGGGAGAGCATTACCAAGACCGTTGTCCACGAGGAGATATTCCAGAGGGAGTTGGGAGGCCAACAGCATTTTGCGGGCGTGAAACTGGAGCTTTCACCTCTTCCCAGAGGCAGTGGAAACAGGTTTGTGGATCGCTGCCGGCATCCTCTTCTTACGGAGGATTTTTTGAAGGCTGTCGCGCAGGGCCTTGAGGAAGGAGAGGCAGGAGGCGTCCTCATGGGGCATCCGGTCATAGATGTTCAGACCGTCCTGCTGGACATACAGGCCAAGGAAAATGTATCAAACTCCCTGGCCTTCAAGGTGGCGGCCAACATGGCTTACAAGAATGGGTGCGAGGCCGGTTCCCCAATTTTGCTGGAGCCTATCATGAAGGCTGAGGTACTGGTTCCCGAGGATTTTACCGGTGAGGTCATCGGCGATCTCAACAGCAGATCGGGAAAGATAGAGCAGATCTCCCACAAGGGAATAGTCCAGATGATAACAGCCAGCGTGCCTCTTTCCAGGATGTTCGGCTACTCAACCTCCCTGAGGTCGGTGTCCCAGGGCCGTGGGACCTTCACGATGCAGTTCAGCCATTACGATAAGGCCTGATCTTTTCTCGTTTTGTGCCACGTGAATGGGTGTTGTTATGCCCAACCATCAATCACTTATCGATACCCAGAAGCGCCGCGGCGTTGTTTCCAAGGATGGCTTCTTGGGTCTTGGGCTCTATTCCGCAAGAGCTTAGATCTGCCAGGTATCTCTTTACCCTGAGAAGCGGAAAGTCGCTTCCAAAAAGTATCTTTTCAGACCCCATAATCTCAGAGGCAACCCGGTAGATATCCTTACGGTAAAGGTAGGGAGAGGCTGCCGTATCGAACCAGATGTTTTTCATGGCCTCTCCAACTTCCTTTTTCATAAGGGAGTAAAAGAAGATGCCTCCTCCCCAGTGCGCGAGTATGATAGGTTGAGAAGGATAAGCCTTTATGAATCTGTATATCTGTCCCAGGGTCATGGGGGCCTTCCCGGGGTACTTGTGGCCGACCGGCTCATTGGTATGAATGAGGACAGGGGCCTTTTTCTCGGCGCATAAGGCCATAACCTCATTGAGCGCCCCAATTGAGCGTGCAGATAGACCTCCTCCGTAAAGGGCCAGTTCCCCGACTCCCGACAGCCCGGCTTCAAGACAGCGTTCCACTTCTCTCGCGGCCCCTTTGTGCATGGGAGAAAAACAGCAAAATCCGATCAGCCTCCAGGGATGCTTAGTAACGGACTCCAGGATGTAGTCGTTGTGTCTGGCAAAATTGTCCCTGGCCTCCCACGGGAATCCGAAGACGACAGATCTCTCAACTCCGTCTTCATCCATCGCGGAGATAAGATCTGAGGCTCCGCAAAGCCTGGCTTGGAGAGATTCATACAGGATCTTGAAGGCCTTTTCTCCCGTAAAGAAATCTCCTCTTCCCTCTCTCATCTTTTTTGGAAATATGTGAGTGTGAAAATCTACTATCATGTGCTGTGTCTCCTCAGAGTACTCACCCCCGGCATGTCAGAGGCCGGGCCAATCCATCCTTACATGAAAATGTTTCCAAACGTTCATGACAGCAATATTTTGTCACCCCCGAGCATGAAAATCCCCTTTCCCACAGATGACAGAGCAGACCTCTTTTACTGATCCCTAATCCCCGATCCCCGATCCCTGGGTTGGTGCGGGTATTTTCACGGTAAATTATCTATCATTGCTGTTTTTCTTTGTGCCCCTCCAGGACATTGGGGGGTTACGCATCCGCATCACAGCATCTGATAGGGATCCATATCCACTATGCACTCAACACCGCCCTTGTTCAACGAGGGCTTTACCGAAGGAAGCAATCTTCTGAGCATGCCCTGAATAATAAGGGGATTTGAGGCCTTGAGCATTATCTGAAAACGGTACTTGCCCCTCAGTTTTGAAATCGGCGCCTCCACCGGTCCCAACATCCTTATCTCGCCGCTTCCGGAGCTTTGACCGCCGGAGTACTCCCTGATGGCACCGGCAAGCTCCGAGGCGATAACTGCTGTATCCCTTTTCTTGTTGCCCTGCAGCCTCAATATGGCCATATAGCGAAAGGGTGGATAACCAAGGGAAGATCGCAGTTTGATCTCCTTCTGCAGGAAGGCGTCATAGTCGCTGCTTACAGCGGCGGCCAGGGCATAGTGAGACGGATTGAAGGTCTGTATAATCACCCTGCCCGGCTTTTCTCCCCTCCCGGCTCTGCCTGCCACCTGCGACAGCAGGTGAAATGTCCTCTCCGCAGCGCGAAAATCCGGAAATCCCAGGGATAGATCCGAAGCGACAACCCCGACGAGAGTTACTGACGGGAAATCAAAGCCCTTTGTTATCATCTGGGTTCCGACGAGGATATCAATCTCTCCGGCAGAGAATTTCTTCAGCAGCCTCAGGACCTCTCCCTTCCTGCGCGTGGTGTCGGCATCCATGCGGACCGCCCTTGCCGCGGGAAAATGTGCGGATATTTCTTCCTCAAGCCTCTCGGTTCCGAATCCGTATGCCTTGAAAACCTCGCATCCGCAGGCGGTGCAGCGGCAGGAGCCTTTTGTGGAATATCCGCAGTAATGGCAGACCAGATGCCGGCTGCTGAGATGAAAGGTCAGGGCGACATCGCAGTTAGGGCATTTGAGAATCTCTCCGCATGCCCTGCACAGAAAAAGGCGGTGGTAGCCTCTGCGGTTCAAAAAAAGCAATGTCTGATCGCCCTTCGTCAGGTTATCCTCAATTGCTTCAATGAGCTGAGGACTTAAGAGAGGAGGATCTTTTTCCCCCTCTTCGATCTCTTTCATATCCACTAACTGGACCCCTGGAAGGGGACGGTTTTCAACACGATCAGGCATCGAGATCAGACCATACTTGCCTGTTACGCTGTTGTGATAGGACTGCACGGATGGTGTTCCAGATCCAAGGATGACGACGGCGTTTTCAAGTTTTCCCCTCATCACGGCCGTATCACGGCCCTGATATCTGGGGCTGGTATCCTGCTTATAAGCAGGATCGTGCTCCTCGTCAACGATGATAAGCCCGATACGGGCCAGCGGAGAAAAAAGCGCTGAACGGGCGCCTATAACCAGATCCACCTCACCTCTTGATATCCTCATCCATTGATCATAACGCTCTCCCTCGCTCAATCCGCTGTGATAGACAGAGGTTCTTTCTCCTATTCTCGCGGTGAAAATCCCTTCCATATAAGTGGCAAGAGAGATCTCCGGGACCATTACCAGGACCTGTTTGCCTCTTTTTATGGCAGCCTCCGCGGCCCGGCAGTAAATCTCCGTCTTTCCGCTTCCGGTCACTCCATACAGAAGGCGGCAGGCAAACTCCCCTCTCCCGATTAAGGATTCTATGCTCTCCAGGGATTTTTCCTGCTGCGGGAAGAGGAACGCCGGCCTGGGGTAGTCCCTTACAATGCCGGTTATAGGTCTCCTGTAGAAAGGGGACTGAAAACGCTCCAGGATCCCGTTTTTTATCCATTTGTTTATGAGGTAGTCCCCGAAGGCCCTTCTAAGATCGCTCGCGGGCGCTGATCCTGCCGCTGATATATGGCGAAGAAAATCAGTATCGCGCTTCGAGCTTTGACTAGGCTGGAGGCCTTCCAATACGGTTGAAAGGTCGGAGTTATCCTTTATTCGCACAAAGGTTTTCATAAGGGGCCCATGGCCTCTTTTTTTTACATCTTGCTCCTCCAGCTCTATCAGTCCCTTGGATTTTAGCGCGGTCGCCTTTGACGCAGGCCAGGGGGTCTTTTTCCCGGGATTGTCCCTGACCCAGGCAAGGATACTCATCTCATCGGAAGAATCTTCCCTTGAGTCAAGGAGGGCTTCCCCCTTATCCGTGAGGCGGGCGATGCGATGGATTGACGAAGAAAGACCCGGCGGCAGAAGGGCGCTCAGCACCTGCCCTGGAGGGCATAAGTAAAACTTCGAAACCCATTCAAAGAGCGGGACCATGCTCACGGGAAAGAGGGGTTCGGCATCAAGGATCGCTCTTATATCCTTGAGGGCCTTAAACTCACAGTCTTCAGTTATGCCGACGGTATATCCGTTCACCAGCCTTCTCCCGAAAGGGACCTTGACCCTGCGTCCAAGGATCATGTCAGGCGGCAAACCTTCCGGCATCCTGTAAGAAAAGGTCTTCCACACAGGGAGATCAACCGCCACATTCACCGCCCTGGTCCTGGGAGGCTCTGCAGGGATCGGCTCTGACAGGATGCCTGGTTCATGTTTGCTCATCGCATGGTTTCCGCTCAGGTCTATCTGTATTTTTCCCTTAAGACCTTGATGGTTTCCTGAAATGGTGACGGGCCGGCCCCTTCAACCGCGTCAATAGGCGTGAAGGAGAGACCCGGAGGGATAGCGGGGTTGACCTTGATCTCCTTGACAACGCATCTGACTATGATCTTACCGTCTTCGGAGATAATGGTTTCAAATGGATACCAGTCCTCGTCTATCTGGCGATAGTCCTTAAAGGAGATTACTCTGAGACTTGTAGCTGAGGAGGGAGGCTTTGTGCGCAGAAGTATGGGAATGCATCTTTGCTTTTCAACCAACAATACCGGGGCGTCATTTGTCTTCCCGCCTATTCGATAGCAAATGACCCTGTCTTGAAGTACAAAAGCCCTTTCGTTTGTGTTGATGCCGAGGCGGGTCAGATGACCGGTAAGGGAAGACACCGAAAGGGGCATCAGGAGCGCCATGTAGTGGATATCTGTCGGCCGCTCTCCTGTCTCAGACTGCCTCCCGTAGAAACCTGGGGATTTTAGATAGATAACCTCTTCAAGAGGGATTTCCCGGCCCTCGCCTTCCGCAAGATATACAGTACGGGTTAAGGACACCGTCTTGAATGGAGCAAAATTCTTTGCCATCAGATCCAGGATCTGTTCTGTTGAAAGTATATAGGCTGAAGCCTTCTGCGGACAAAAGAGCAAAAAAGCAACAAGGGTAAGGATGAAAAGACTTGCAGCGGCCTCAGCACAGCCGTTCCCGCGGATACGCCTGTTATTCTTGAAACCTATCAAGGTCAATTTATCCATCCTTTCGCGCTGCTGTAACTAGACCCACAATGGAATCCCTCACCCTCGACATGAGCGCCTCTATGTCCCTTTTTGAAAAAGGCACGACAGATATGGGCCTTCCAAACATCAGGTCAAATGAGCCCTTCTTGATATCAAGGCTCCCCTTTTTCACGATGCGGTGGCTTCCCTCAACCGCAACAGGCACAATGTCACAGCCGGATTTGATCGCCAGGGTGAAACCCCCCTTTTTGAAAGGAAGAAGAACTCCGTCAGTGCTCCTGGTACCCTCCGGAAATATCAGCACGGACGAGCCTGAGGCAATTTTTCTTGCCGCCTCGTTCATGCTCGCTATGGCCTTTCTCGGGTCTTCCCTGGTAATACCTATGTACCCGGCCCTTTTGGTGGCATATCCGAACAACGGGATGCGCATGAGTTCCTGTTTCATGATAAATTTAAAGTCAACCGGCAGATATGCGAGCAGGGCAAATATGTCGAAGATGCTCTGGTGATTGGTCATATAAATGCGCGGCTGCGAGGCGTCAATGTTTTCAAGCCCTGAGACGTTGACTCTTACGCCGGACGCCCAGATAATCACCCTCCCCCACGGACGCGCACAGTAACGGTGAATAAGTCTTCCCGAACCGTCAAAGGGCGCAACGCACAGTACAGCAATAATAACCACAACGGTATAGAGGGCTATAAAGGCATTAAGAAGAATGGATCTGACCATTTAAGACCTCTATGGATCCGTTTCTGCAATCGCTTTCCGACACTTGGGGCGTTAATGGAAGCTCTATCCGTATCACTACATTATGCAGATTGCTCCTTGAAACGTCAATCTTTCCGCCGTGCCGGTGGATGATTACCTTGGAAAGCGGCAGCTCAAGAGCTGTAGGCCCGGCGCCCATTTCGATGCGGGGGAAAAAATACTGGGCCAGGTCCTCCTGTGCCAGCGTCACATTGGGATATTCAAGTGTCATTATGATGTGATCGTCTTCTCTGTGAGCCTTGATTGAAATTTCTCCGCCTGCCTCCGTACTTAACATGGCGTTGGTTATAAGCGTTTCAAACGCCTTTGAAAGCAGCGTAATATCCCCTTTGGATTCAGGTAGATCCGCCGGAACAGCTGAGGTGATCCTGAGATTTCTCTCCGATGCGGCAGTCTGTAAACGAGGCAGCAAAGAGGCAATCATGTCTTTAACCATGAGGGGTCCGTAACAGAACACGACAGGTCTTATGGCGGAGAGCATCAAACGCACTATCTCTTCAAGCCTTGCAACTTCCTGGACAATTATATCGGCAAAGCGCTTTTGACTGCTCTCATGGGGAAGCGCATCCCTCAATCTCCTTGCAAATCCCCCGGCGCTTGCGAGGGGGTTTCTAAGTTCATGGGCGAACCTCTCGGATATGCCTCCCAGGACTCTGAGTTCCTCAGTCCTTAGAGCCCGTTCCTGCAATCTCTTGAGCTCAGTGATGTCCACCATTATACCTTCAATGCGCTCGATCCTGTCGTTTTGATCAACGCATGGAATCGAGTGATCAATAAAGGTAAGGTTTCTTCCATCCTTGCTTCTGACTAATCTTTCCGTTCGAAAGCCTGAATCATCTCCCCAGCAATCGGAAAGTATATTTTCCCCCTCATCCTTGCCGCAGATATTTCTTCTCCAGAAGTTTCTATCGGATATCACTTCTTCGGGAGTGAATCCAAGGCTTTCGGTAAAGGAAGGATTTACAAATTCGGTGGTCCCGTCAGGCTGCAGCCTGTAAACTATGAGCGGAAGATTTTCAACCAGGGTGCGATATTTTTCCTCAGACTCAATCAAGTCCGCTGTGCGGTCCTGCACCCGGATCTCAAGGGTTCTGGCGTAGTCCTCTATCTGACTCTGTTTCTGTTGCAAAGAAATGAGCATGATGTTCAGAGAACGTGTCAGCTCGCCTACTTCGTCTGCGGGTCTTCTTCCAAGCAAGGCCTTTCTGGCCCCTGACGCTATCTCTCTGCTCTCCTTTACTATCTCCTTAATGGGCTTGAGAAACACCATTGCCACCAACCAGATAAGAATGGATGACACAAGACATCCCGATATCCCCGCCACGGCCATTATGAGGCGAGTATTGACCAGTTGTGCCAGTATGTCGGATCTGTCAACATCTATCCTTATGAGGCCCACAGTTTCATTGGATAAATCTCTGAAGGAACCTATCAGAACAGAGCTGTTCTTGTGTCCCCTGGGGCCTATATAGATCAGAGGTTCCTCATCGGGGACAGCAATGAATCCGCCTGAAAAAGGCACATCAGCCCAATCCGTAAGGGTTGAAGCCCTTATCTTAAAGTCCTTTTCCCCTTCCTTTTCCATCTCAGTAAAATCAGGCCCCCAGAACTCTTTAAGCGTGAGGAGAAACTCCCTGTCGAAGGAGTAACCGACCTCAATGCTTCCTATTACCTCTCCATCAAGTCTGACAGGCACCACTCCTCTTATGCCCAAACCGGCCTTTCCCCACTCGGCCCCTCCTCCTGTCTCTCCGAGAAAAATCGCTCTTATCACGCTCCTGCGGTGATAGAGATCTTCTCCATATACCGCAGGCATATGAAGGCGGAGAAAGGACTTCCCCGGTTTCTCATGGATATGGATGATGCCGATCCCTTGTTTGGATGAAAGCTCATTAAAGACCGGCTCAAGGATTGCCATCAGACCATTTCTGTCGCCGGCCGCGAGCAGGGTCGCTACCTCTGGTCTGGTTGATATGGTTGTTGCGACTGCTATTGCTGATGAGCGCTTGTGATCAATCTCGGCAAAAAAGAGGCGATAATATCTCAGAATGGCCCTTTTTTCTTCTTTCTTTATAAGGTCTTCCTGAGAGCTCAGGCCTATATAGGCAAGGGTAAAGATGCCCAGAAAAGAGAACAAAATAAATGGAATCAAAAGCTTCCATTTGAGGCTGATGCTCTGAAGCCTAAAGAGAAGTTCCCTCATCGCGCCACGCCTTCTTCCTCTGAAATGCCTTCTCTATCTGGGATGCCTGCGCGCTTTCAAGAGAAAGGCCGGTGGTCTTGAGTTCCTTCTCCACAAGGGCCACATCTTCCATGAATTTATCATTTGCAAGGCGCAGAATGTGTTCGGCGTTTAATCCCATGGCTCTTGCGAAACTTGCTGCGCTGAAAAGAAGATCGCCCAGGGACTTTGAGGCAACTTCCGGGCTGGGTGAATCAACGGTCTCTTGAAGATCCATTAATGCTCCGAGCATCTTTTTCAGGCCCTCTTTGCCTTCAGGTAGGGGAATACCGGCCTTCGAGGATCTTTCGCTTATTCTGTGGGCTCGAAGAAGAGATGGGAGGTTCTTGGGTATGCTCCGGAGCTGGCCTGCCGCATCGGAGTTCTCCCCGTTTTCCATCCTTTTTATCTTAGCCCAGTTCGAAGCTACCTCCTCGGCGCCCTCGACATGGGCGTCGCCGAAGACATGTGGATGTCTGCGTATCATCTTTTCAGCTATACGATCCATCACGTCAACAAGGTCGAATTCACCTCTTTCCTCGGCAAGCCTTGCATGAAAAACTATCTGGAAAAGGAGATCCCCGAGTTCCTGGCACACGTCGTCGGGTGAGGATTTCTCCACTGCATCCAGCACCTCATAGGCCTCCTCCAGGAGATATGCCTTGATAGTGGTGTCGGTCTGCTTGGCATCCCAAGGGCATCCTCCCGGTCCCCTCAGCCGCGCCATAAGGTCAATCAAGCGCAGGATGGACTCGGGCGCTCTTTCGCGCTTTATCTTGCTCAAGGCAAAAGTTTCTTTTTCCATGTCTCATAAAGGGAGGGAGAAATAAGGTTTGCCATGTATTGATAAGAGGACACTATCAGGGGAACGAGTCTTGAATTTGCTATGTGTGGATTGCGTTCGGGCACAAAAGAGGTGAGAAGAGCGATTCCAAGATATGTAATGATGATTCCCTTGACCACGGCTAGTCCTACACCCAGAGATCTGTCGGCCCATCCGAGGAGGGCCTTCTGAAGAATTATCTTGAGCCCATAGCCTGCCAGGTTGAAGGCAACAAGCACAGCCAGGAAGATAAGGCCATAGCTTACGAGGGAGAGATAACCGAACGAACCGAACCACCCCTTCAGGATCGCCGTCAGTTCAGGCTGATAGATGTTTGCTACTATTATGCCTGCTACGACTCCTGCAAGGGAGCTTATCTCCCTCACGAATCCCCTGAAAATACCCCTTATGATCAAAAACACCATCAAAGCTATGATGGCTATATCCAGCCAGTTCATCTTGTTACCTCCGTAATAGCCCTTCTAACGGCAAAATGGGCCTCCAGTTGACTTCGCGAAGTTGTTCGATGACATGCCTCAATAAGTGATGTTAAACGCTTACATGGAAACATCATTCATTCCGGGCACTTGGAATCAGGCCATTGGGTCAACCAGCGGTCTTACCTCTGTTATCCTGAAACGAATGGCTGCTCTTATCATGGCCGAGGCTTGAGGACCTGCCGCCTTTCCGATAGCTTCCTTGATCGTTTCAAAAAAACCCCCTCCTTCCTCCAAATCAAGGACCTCAAGATAGACACGCGCTCCCTTCCAGTCGAGAAGCGCCTTCCCCGGCTCCATTACAATAAAGACGGCCTTGGGGTTTTCCTTGAGATTAAGAAGAGATCTGTTCCTGCCGATTCCCATGACAACGGTATTTTCGTCAATCATCTGGGGGGAGCCGAAAACCGCCACATTGACCTCACCTTTGGCGTTGGCTGTGCTCAGCGTGCCGATCCTTGGGCGTTTGTTAAAGATGGCTATAAGTTCCTGCCTGTCCATTGTTTCTATCCTCCTTTTTGTCTCATTGGGAGAGTATGAAATCCGTTATATAAGGGTTTTCCTCTTTCTCTCGCGCCAAGGTTGATGCAGGCGTCTCACCATAGTCATGGCCCGGCCATACGATAGTATTACCCGGAAGGGGCAAGAGCTTTGTCTTCAACGAATCCAGAAGGGTTTCAAAGGAGCCTCCGATGAGATCAGTTCGACCTACCGCACCCACAAACAGGGTATCGCCGGTAAAAAGGTTGCGGTCCACAAGAAAACAAACCGATCCCGGCGTGTGCCCCGGCGTGTGGATGACCTGAACGCTCAGATCCCCTGCCTGGATGATGTCTCCTTCTTTAAGCCTCCTGTCAGCGGGCTCGGGAGGAGCGAAACCTAGTTCGCGGGCTGCCGCGATGCCTGTCCGGCTTCGGGCAAACAGATCATCGTCTGTTTCATGCATGCAGGTTTCCGCATTAAATGCTTTTTTTAGAGCCTCATTTCCAAGGACATGGTCAACATGTCCGTGGGTATTGAGAATATACCTTACGTCAATATGCTCCTCAGCGGCAAGCGAGACAATCCGCTCTTCGTCTCCTCCGGGATCAATAATGAAGCCTACGTTTGTTCTCGGGCACTTGACGATATATGCGTTCACCTGAAACGGCCCCACGCAGAGCCTTCTTATTACTGGGCTGTCTATCTGATATCCCTCCTCTATCCTCTTTACTCAATCGGCACAATATCAGAACTCACCTGCGATGGTCAATGCCGCCGGTCCGTCGCTCAAGAGAAGCAGTCAAGGTTTCACAAAAGATATTGAATCTGCCGAATATCTCACGATGGTTCTGGAGTTACCAAATCCATTATGGTATCAATAGGCTTGAGCTACTGGAAGGGATGATGGAGGCGCGCATGGATCTTAAAGTGTTTGACGGGATGAGTAAGGAAGAGCTTAAGCGCTACATTGAATTTCTCCTGTGGCACTACAGGGTGGTGGATGCATTCTGGTTTCTGTATGTCGCGGAGCAGTTCGACCAGCCGACCGCCGAGAGGACAAACGAGAAGGTATGGGCCCGGGTCTCATCCATGGCCGCTAAGGACCTTGTCCCCCGCTTCGGGATCAAGGAAAAGGGGCTCAAGGGTTTCGTCGCGGCGTTGAGGCTTTTTCCCTGGGCAATGCTTGTGGGATATGAGATCCAGGAATCGCCCGATGAGGTGATCATAACGGTCCCGTCATGCCCAACGCAGGAGGCGAGGCTGTCAAGAGGGCTGGGGGAATTCGTGTGCAAGCACATGCATAAAGGAGAATTCGAGAACTTCGCCAGAATGATTGATGAAAGGATCAAGGTCGAGTGTGTCTTTGCTCCTCCTGACCCTCACCCGGCAGATCTTTTCTGTAAGTGGCGATTCCGTATAGCCGATTGAGGCTGTACCGTGCGGACAGATTGGACTTATTAGGTTTTTGATTGTAACATATCGCGGCTATTCCGATTATCAGGACGGAGCTGACTGGAATGCGCCCGAAGATCATCATATCAAAGACGGCCGATGATGCCGCTCACGCGGCGGCCCGCTTTTTTGCAGAGACCGCATCGGAGGAAGCCTCCAGAAAAGGCTTTTTTGCCACGGCCGTCTCGGGAGGAGAAACACCAAGGCGCATGCACAGGTTGCTGGGGAAGCAACCCTATCTCGATTCCATTCCATGGAAGTCCGTGCATATCTTCTGGGCAGATGAGCGCTGCGTTTCAGCCGATGACCCTTCATCCAACTATGGGGCGGCCATGAGGGATTTTCTCGAAAAGGTCCCGATCCCCAACGATAATATCCATTCCATGCCTGTATCTTTGCCGCCGGATAAGGCGGCATGTGTTTATGGAGATATACTCAAGAGCTTCTTTTCAGGCAGAGGTTATAATGAACCTGACTTTGATCTGATCTTTCTGGGCCTCGGCTCCGATGGCCACACCGCTTCCATTTTCCCCGACTCTGAAGCTGATGAAAAGGGTTCAGGACAGGTTGCGGCCGTATTTGGCGGAACTCCCAAGGTCTTCAGAATAACCCTTACTATTCCGATTATAAACACGGCTCAGAGGGTGGCCTTTCTTGTGACTGGAAAGGACAAATCTGCTATTGTCAAAAAGATAATCTCGGACGGAGGCGGACTTCCGGCCGCAAGGGTTATTCCTTCTTCAGGAAATCTTATGTGGTTCCTTGACATGGAGGCCGGATCGGCCCTTGAAAGGAAAGAAGCCTGATTTGTAAGGGATATCGGTTGGTTTACCTCAAAAAAGATGCTAATGCATTTTCATCTGTTTGGGTAAGCCGGACATGGCTAATGAATGTTATGGGAAATAATAATCCGGCTCCAGGTTCGGTTCTTGACCGGACATGAGGCGACAGGGCCACACGCAGATTGATCTTCTGAGACAGACGCCGCGTTAGAGCGCCGGGGAGGAAGGCAGACTATGAGCGAAAATGATATGCGTTTCCAGGGGGAGCGAAGATCCGAACCCAGGAAAGAGGCTGGGCCTTTCCACAGTGTCGAGATCAATCTGGGGCCACCGCTTCCCATTTACCAATTCGGCCTTCATGACATCTCGGGAATGGGTGTGTGTATCCTGGTGCGAGAGGGCTCACCTATTTTGAGGCATCTGGAGAAGGGGCGGATAATAGACATTAAGTGCTATTCAATGGATGAGTTCAAGGCAAACAAGACCAGGATCATGAAAGCGGAGATCCGTCATATAACCACAAATAAGGAATGGCAATCCAAGGGATCCTGTGTTGTCGGCGTGCGCATCCTGGAGGAGTATTAGGCATGGAGTTTAAGCGTTCGGTCTGTCCCCATGACTGCCCTGATACATGCGGGCTCTTGGCAGGGGTTGATGGCGGCAGGGTGGTCTCGGTGCGGGGCGATCCGGATCATCCATTCACGCGCGGGGCTGTATGCGTAAAGGTCGGCCACTATCCGGAGAGGATCTATTCCCCCTTGAGGATTACAACCCCTCTAAGAAGGACGGGCAAGAAGGGGGAAGGGAGCTTTGCAAGGATATCATGGAATGAGGCATTGGAGGAAATTGCTTCTAGGTACTCCCATATTTCAAAGGCTTACGGACCGGAGGCCATCCTGCCGTATTCCTATGCCGGCACTATGGGCCTTGTTCACTTTCACGGCGGTCATGCCTTTTTTCACAGGCTTGGCGCGACAAGGCTCAAACGGACCATCTGCAGCTCAACGGTTGAAGCGGGATTTGCCGCGACGGTCGGAAAGCTGCCTACCACGGACATAGAAAGCACCGTCGAATCCGATCTGATCATAATCTGGGGAAGCAATACCATTTCAACAAACATGCATGCATGGCCATTCTTTCTTGAGGCAAGAAGAAAAGGAGCCATTATCGCAGTAATTGACCCTTACACGAACAGGACAGCCAGGCAGGCTGACATCCACCTGAAAATCAGGCCTGGGACGGATGCGGCTTTGGCCCTTTCTATGATGAACATCCTGGCCGAAGAGGGACTTGTTGACAGGGCATTTATTGATTCCCAGACCATAGGCTTTGAAGAACTGAAAAGCAGCCTGCCGGGCTACAGCCCCGCCCTGGCAGAGGGAATAACAGGGATTGCGGCGTCAAGCATAAAAGAGATTGCCCGCCTGTATGGAAAAGCCAGAGCGCCTTATATCAGACTGGGCTGGGGGCCGGGCAGGCAGTTAAGGGGCGCGATGGCGGTCCGGACCATTGCGATTCTTCCCGCCCTGGTGGGCGCCTTCAGAAAGAAAGGCGGGGGTATAACACGCTCGACATCTGCCGCCTTTGACATGAATCTTTCCCCGCTCACCAGGGAGGATCTGGGGAAAAAGGGCGTAAGGTCCGTCAATATGGTTGAACTTGGGAAGGTCCTTACAAATCTTGACAATCCTCAGATCATGGCGATGCATGTCTATCACAGCAACCCGGCAGTGGTAGCTCCTGACTCGAAAATGGTGATGAAGGGCCTTTCAAGGGAAGACCTGTTTCTGGTTGTTCAGGAGCATCTTATGACCGAGACGGCCCTTTTCGCCGACCTGGTGCTTCCGGGAGCAAGCTTTCTTGAGTCAACAGATCTTTACCGCAGTTACGGGCACTACTATCTACAGATGGCGAAACCTGTTATCGAGCCCGTCGGGGAGGCGCGCCCCACCCTCAGGATCTTTCAGGATCTTGCAAGGAGGATGGGCTTTCAGGAGGACTGCTTCAGCATGAGCGAGGAGGAGTTCATCAAGGATATGCTCAAGACGGATTCTCCCTATCTTAAAGGCATCTCCTATGATGATCTTGAGGAGGGAAGGCCCATCCGGGTGAGGGTTCCTGAAAATCCATTTGAATCCGGATTCAAGACGCCGTCAGGAAAGGTGGAGATCTACTCCCGGACCATGGCCGATCTGGGGCTTGATCCCCTGCCTGATGGAACTCCGAGTGTGGATGTGGAAGGCATCGGGAGATACCCTCTCCAGCTCATTACCCCTCCCAGACATCATTTCCTCAATTCAACCTTTAACGAGATAGATGATCTTCGCGACCAGGCCGGAAGGCCCAGCATCATGATTCATCCCAGAGACGCCGACGCCAGGGGCATAGAAAATGGAGCGCGGGTAAGGGTTTGGAATGACAGAGGGGAATGTTTTCTTATCGCAGATGTGACCGATAAGGCAGCTCCCGGCGTAACGGTCATAGAAGGCCTTTACTGGCCAAGGTTCATGGTTGGGAATCTCGGGATAAACAGTCTTACCAGCCAGCGCCTCACAGACATGGGCGAATCCTGCGCGTTTCACTGCAACCTGGTTGAGGTCTCTTTAAGCAAGAAAGGAAAGGAGGATCGGCTATGAATAAATGGATAGCAATATCTGTCGCTTTACTGATTTGCTCTTGCGCGACCGATTCGTTAAATGTATCCGGTCGTGATATGGTGCCTGCACCAAACCGGCCGGATCCCAAGATAAGCGATATCCTTGGCCCCCAGTCGCAGCAGGCCACTGGAAAGATCAGGCTATTGGTAATCCCTGTAAGGTTCCCGGATGCCGCACCTCAGCTTAACCTTAATCAGATCAAGACAAAGGCTGTGGTATGGCTCAATGATTATGTAAAGGATCAGTCATACGGGCGATCCTGCATAGAGGCTAAGATGACGGGATGGATTTCACTGCCCGACCCGCTTTCCAGTTACAGTGTGAGCTCAAACAACTTCAAGGTTGACCGCGATCGGGTAAGGAAACTCATAGAAGATGCGATGACCGGAGTTGAGAGCGAGATAAATTTCTCCGACTTCCAGCATATGCTCATTGTCCCGGGTGTATTCACGGTTTCTGATCGGGGGTATGGAATGGTTTGCTACTGCGCCAACCCCGGGATGCTCACGGGCGTTAGAAGGAATCCAGGCTACATGACACTTCGCTCAAAAGGAGGAAAGGAGTTCTCCGGAGGTATTTTCGTAGGGGCGGAAAACGCTCATCTCGGCATGTTCGCCCACGATTTCTTCCATGCACTCGGTGGTGTTTACGCGAATAAGCGTCTGGTTCCTTGACTCTATGACTTCGAGCGTCAGGCTGACGCTTCTTCCAGGATGAAATGGGAGGACTGCACTACGTTTATGGGTATATGGGATGTCATGTCTTCACATTTGATAAAGAGGGACCAGCCTCCCCCCGGATTATCTTCCTTCACCAGGATCAGGTTAGGCTGGATTACCGAAGAAGAGGTAGTAGTTGTAAGACCGGGTGAAGAAAGGAGGATTGTTTTGAGGCCCCTGGCAAAAGGAGGAAGCCCGGTTGCCGCTAAGGTGCCCCTTAAGGGCAGTCTTTATTACCTGCTGGAAAACCGTCAGCCAATAGGCTATGATAACCGTATGCCCGATTCGGGTCTGATGATTCTGAAGGTTAACCCGGAAGTCATGGAAGGAACCGGAACGGTGCGCATCATGGACGCCGATCCAGGTTCGCCGCGCTTTTCCCATCCCACTTACCAGCCGGCCAAGGCCGGAAGAGACATTTTCATGGATAAGGAGAACAATATCGCTATTATTCCGGTAGGAATGCAGGGAATGGACATTGAGGTGCTCATAACCACCCCTGAGAGGGCCTCTTCCGCCGCCCGCCGATGATTTTATGATAATAGATAGTCATTATCCAGTCCTTGTTCCGGCCTTCGCCGGAATGACGACCTGGATACCGGCTCGGGTCCGGAATGACATGCGGCATTTTCATGCTTCGTTGTGCCCGTCCAGGGCATGGAGGGCCGGAACAGGCAAAATGAACTGGGGATGTCAGGAGGACTTCTCCGCCTCATCCAGGAGGGCCTTAAGCTCCGAACCGTCAATTTTCTCTTTTTCAAGGAGAAGGACTGCCCCCCTTGTAAGCACTTCCTTCTTACCCTTAAGGATATCTAAGGCAACTTTATACTGCCCTTCGATGATAGCCCTTACTTCATCATCTATAAGACAGGCTGTAGCCTCGCTATATTCACCTTTTGGCTGAAAGGGATTGTCCATAAAGGGAGCTCTTTTCTCACGAGCCATATAAACATGGCCCAGTTTATCGCTCATGCCGTACTCGGTGACCATGCCGCGCGCTATGTCGGTCGCCTTGGCAATGTCATTGTGCGCGCCGGTTGACACATCTCCAAAGACAAGCTCCTCCGCTGCTCTGCCTCCAAGCAGGGTCGCGATCTTGTTCAGGAGTTCAGCCTTTCTCATGAGGAAACGGTCTTCGGTCGGAACCTGCATGGTGTAGCCAAGGGCTGCAATCCCTCTCGGGATTATTGAGATCTTCTGAACGGGATCTGTCCCCGGAAGAGAAAGGGCAACCATGGCATGGCCCAGTTCGTGATGGGCCACAATCTCCCGCTCCTGACGGTTTATGACCCTGTTCTTCTTCTCAAGACCTCCTATAATCCTTTCAACAGCCTCCTCAAACTCGGCAATGGAAACCTTCTTTTTCTTTCTTCGGGCCGCAAGGAGGGCTCCCTCGTTTATCACGTTTGCGAGATCAGCCCCCACCATTCCCGGGGTCATATTGGCTATCTTTTCGATATCCAAGTCGCTTTCAGTAGTTACTCCCTTAAGATGCACCCTTAATATCGCCTCTCTGCCTTTCTTGTCCGGACGGTCAACCAGGATGTTTCTGTCGAATCTGCCCGGCCGAAGAAGAGCAGGATCAAGTATTTCAGGTCGGTTGGTCGCGGCCATGAGGATCACGCCGGCCCTGGGATCAAAGCCGTCCATCTCTACGAGAAGCTGATTGAGCGTCTGCTCACGTTCATCATGGCCCCCCATTGCCCCAAAACCCCTTGCCTTCCCGAGTGCGTCCAGTTCGTCTATGAATATGATGCAGGGTGCCTTCTGTTTTGCCTGAACAAAGAGATCGCGCACCCTCGCAGCTCCCAGGCCCACGAACATCTCAACGAACTCGGAGCCGCTCATGGAGAAAAACGGCACCCCGCTCTCGCCTGCCACTGCCTTTGCAAGGAGGGTCTTCCCTGTTCCGGGCGGGCCGATGAGGAGGACCCCCTTGGGCATCTTTCCTCCCAGTTCCCTGAACCTCGCCGGCTCTTTCAGGAACTCTATGACCTCCACAAGCTCCTGTTTTGCCTCATCTACCCCGGCCACGTCGTCAAACCTGACGTTAAGCTCATTTTCCATGTATATCTTAGCCTTGTTCTTCCCGAGGCTCATAAACCCAGGCTGCTGGCCGGCCATGCGCTTCATGAAGAGATACCATATTCCTATAAATACAAGCATGGGAGCGATCCAGGAGAAGAGATCTCTTAGGAAAGTTGACTCTATCTCTCCCTTAAACTGAACCTTGTGCTGCTCAAGGAGGGTAGAAATTTCAGGGTCCACCCGCAGGGTCATAAAGCTCTCTCCCCTGGTCAGGCCGTCAGTATCGGTGCTGGCCTTCCCCTGAATCTTGTTGGCGGTTATGGCCACTTCAGTAACACGGTTTTCCCGAAGCAGCTTCAAAAACTCACTGTATGGTAGAACCCTTACAGCAAGCATGGATGTAATATACTGCTGGGCTATCAGTACCGCCCAAACACCCAGCAGGACATACCATAGGGAAAATTTGTGATGTTTCTCCATAGGCGCCTCCTTATGCTGGCTCTATATGTATGCATAATGACGCCAAGGTTCAAGAAAAAACCGCAATCTGCGTAGCAACCGCGGTTTCCCGGAATACTTTTCTGATTTAAGCGCCTCAGTTTGCTGTTCTTGGCGGGTTGTCCGCCGGACATGCTCAAAAGACCTGTCCAATCAAGAGGGGCGAATTCAGAGCCGAAAAAGTTTCCATGCCCCCCTGTGATCAATCTTCGCCAGGAGATTATGAGATGCCACATTCCCATGATCAGATACTCGGCTTGCAAAAGGTCTCCCCATACCTTAAGGTTAGGGCACAGGAAAGCGGATGCTGACTGAACGCCTGAACAGTTACAGGAGATGGAGTAATTGAAAGTGAAGCCCCTTCGTAAAAGGGAAGATGAGGAATGGATGCATCTGGTCGGAGATGCCGTAACCAGTCCGGCAGATCTGAGGCTCAAATTCGGAGATAAAATGCGGGATCTGGATAGTGTGACCGAGCGGTTTCCCATGAGGGTCAATTCCTACTACCTGAGCCTCATTGAAAAGGCCGGAGATCCCATTTTCAGGCAATGTATCCCCGATTCAAGGGAGCTGAGCGATGAAGGACTTATTGATCCCCTCGAAGAAGAAGAACACTCACCTGTCCCCGGCCTTACCCATCGTTATCCTGACAGAGTGCTTTTTCTTGTCTCCAGCCGCTGCGCCGTATATTGCCGGTTCTGCAACAGGAGGAGAAAGGTGGGAAGGCCTGATGTGGTAACGCCTGAAACCATAAGGGAGGGACTCGCCTATATCAGGAGCGACAAAAAGATAAGGGATGTCCTTCTTTCAGGTGGTGATCCCCTCCTCCTGTCAGATAAAGAGCTTTTCCGAATACTCACGGATTTGAGGGCCATCCCGCATGTGGAAATCATCCGTATCGGCTCAAGGATTCCGTGCACTTTGCCTCAGAGGATAACACCGGGGCTTGCTGAGATGCTCAAGGGCTTTCACCCTCTTTATATAAATGCCCATTTCAACCATCCAAGAGAGCTTACCTTTGAGGCCGCAGCTGCCTGTTCAAGGCTTGCCGACGCGGGGATACCGCTCGGATGCCAGACGGTGCTCCTTAAGGGAGTCAACGATGATCCTTTTGTTATGAAATCCCTCATGCAAGGCCTGCTCAAGATGAGGGCAAAACCTTATTACCTCTTTCAGGCCGACCTGGTGAAGGGGACATCACATTTCTGGACACCGCTTGAAAGGGGGCTTGAGATAATGAACGCGCTTCAGGGCCATACCTCCGGGATGTGTCTCCCTCACTTTGCCGTGGATCTGCCTCACGGTGGGGGAAAGGTCCCGTTATTGCCCAATTATGTTGAGGAAAAGAAAGATAATGGGTTAGTGCTTAGAACATTTGAGCAAAAGAGGCATTTTTATCCTCTGTTTTATCTCGGGAAAGGAGACTTGAATGATTAAAGTTACATGCCTTGGAGGCGCCGGATCCGTCACTGGTTCCAGCTACCTTGTCGAGAGTCCCTCAGGAAAGCGTATACTTATTGACTGCGGCCTTTTCCAGGGTGGAAGCGCTATAGAGAAACGCAACCTGGAGCCGTGGGGATTCGAGCCTAAAAATATTGATACCCTTTTCCTGACCCATGCCCACATAGACCACAGCGGACGCGTGCCCAAGCTTTACAAGGACGGCTTTAGAGGCAAGATCATAACCTCGCCGCCCACAGCCGAACTTTGTCAGATCATGCTCCTGGACTCGGCCCATATACAGGAGATGGATGCGGAGTGGGAAACCAGGAAAAACCGACGGCAGGGCAGAGGCGAGGTAATACCCCTCTATACAACCGAGGATGCGGAGGCAAGCCTCAAGCTTTTGTCTCCGATTGAAAGAGACCTCCTAATAACGCCGGGGCCTGGAGTAAAGGCCAGGCTAAGAAACGCCGGCCACATCCTGGGTTCATCCATACTGGAACTTTGGCTGGAAGAGGGGGATTCAACCATCAAAATAGTCTTCTCAGGGGATCTCGGAAAGAAAGACCAGCTAATAGTTCAGGATCCCCATCAGGTATTCGATGCGGACTACCTTTTCCTTGAGTCAACTTACGGAAACAGAAGGCACCGCTCCTTTGAGGACAGCAAGAAAGAACTTCTTGAGGCGATACGATTCAGCGTGGACAAGGGAGAAAAGACCCTGATACCCGCCTTTGCGGTTGAAAGGACACAGGAGATTCTTTATGTCCTGGGAGAATTTCACAGACAGGGTGTCCTGCCCGCCATCCCCATCTATCTGGACAGTCCCCTTGCCATCAAGGCAACAGAGATATTCAGGAAGAACAAGAAATACTATGACGAGGAGGCCAAGGCCATAGTTGATAAGGGCTCTGACCCCTTCAACATGCCTAATCTCAGCTTTACACTATCCACACGCGAGTCAATGTCAATAAACGAAAGAAAAGGTCCCGCAATTGTCATAGCAGCAAATGGGATGTGCACAGCGGGTCGGATCAAACATCACCTGAAGCATAATCTCTGGCGGGAGGGATCAAGCATCGTCTTCGTGGGTTATCAGGCCGAAGGCACAACGGGAAGAAAGATCATTGACGGCGCGAAACACATCAGGAACTTTGGAGAAATGGTCGCAGTGCGCTCCAAGGTTTTTACGATAGGAGGTTTCTCAGCCCATGCTGACCAGGACGACCTCCTCGACTGGGTATCCCACTTTGAATCCACCCCCCGGGTCTTCCTGGTTCACGGTGAGGCTACGGCAAGCGAGGCGCTGGCAAAGAAGATCGAGGAACGTTTCCATCTTTCAGTACATATCCCAAGATGGAAGGAAAGGCTGATTCTTAAACCCAGGGAAGTTACTTATGAGGAGCCGAAGGAGGAAGCAGAGCCTGACTATGCAACCGATGTCCTCAACGCGATGCTCGACCTGGAAAATGAGATAAAGGATCTGAGAAAGAAGATCAAGTCTGCGCCTGAAGGCCGAAGGCCTGGAGGAGAGGAACTGGACCGAATGAAATATATTAAACAAGACCTTGAGTCACTCAAGGGACTTTTGTGAGGTGTTTTTGATTTGAAAAGACTGAGGGACCTTATAATTGAAGCGCCTGTCCACGAAAGAAAGGTAGAGATAAAGACCTATCCCTTTGGGGAGAAAGAGGTAATCGTGGAGGGCTGGCTTACTGACAATAGATTGATAGACGGATATCGCTGGGATGGGGAAAAGAGATCTCCCGGGGTAGTGCATCGTCTCGGGGTCATCCTGAGGCTTGGAGGCTGGCCCCTTACCATACTGGATGCTGAGGCAGAGATGGTCAATATTCCGCATGGGCAGTGCGGTATAACACTGAGTTCAGTGGAAAGGATTATCGGTATTTCGATAGTGGCGGGTTTTACCGAGAAGGTGAGAAGAAGGCTCGGAGGTGTGAAGGGATGCACCCACCTCACCTATCTCATAGTGGCCATGGCCCCCGCGGCCCTGCATGGATTCTGGACATCCGCATCGAGGGTCCCCCCGGAGATACCAAAATCCCTTGAGGAGTTCCCGGCGCTCAGGCAGTTGAAAAACAGTTGCACCCTCTGGCGAGAAGGCGGCACCCTTGTAAAAGAGATAGAAGCTACCATCGAGAGGATCAACAAAAAAAAATAAATGATTGTCCAGGTTTATGAAATACAGTCCCCGAGGGAGGCTGAGCGGTGTATAGGACTTGGGGTTCATCATGTCGGAAGCGTCCTTCTTTCTCGTAATGAATGGCGAAGCCCCGGCCTTAAGGGTGTCATTGATCTGTGCCGGAAGCGTGGCGCGAAGAGTTCGCTTATCCCACTTTTCGGGGACTTAGAGATGCTTCTCAGGGTAGAGGATTATTACAGACCCGACTATCTTCATCTTTGTGAAATTCTAACTGACCCATCAGGCAGGCCTATCTCTCTTTCAGGAATTATTGAAAGGGATCAAATCCTGCGAAATAGATTTCCTGATGTCGGCATAATGCGAACTATACCGGTGCCTGCCGAGGGCCTTGCGCGGGGTTTCCCTTCTCTTGAGCTTGCTGGATCTCTCGAAGCCGTAAGCAGCATCTTTCTCATAGATACATGGATTGGGAAAGAACCTGTTGACGGCTTTATAGGCATTACCGGCAAACAGGCAGACAGAAAAATGGCCGGTGAGCTTGTAAGACGGAGCTCGATCCCGGTCATTCTGGCAGGCGGGCTGTCTCCGGACAATGTCTATGAAGCAATATTGGAGATAAAACCTCAGGGGGTTGATAGCTGCACCCTTACAAATGAAGCGGATGGCGCGGGAAGCCCTGTAAGATTCAGAAAGGATTTCGGGAAGGTGAGAAGATTTGTCGAGGAAGCCAAGCGGGCCTTTGCAATTCTTGAGCCGGAGGATTATTGTGTATAGTGATCAGCCTGGATGGTGAACCATATCTTTGGAGGTAAATGCCACGAATGGAAAAGGTGGTTATTGACGGTATTGAGTTGCATCTTTGTGAACCTGACGAAGTGCCCCTTCTGTGGGTCGGCCAGGAGGATCTGGTAGCGCAGGTCCTTGCCGCGTGGTTGGTGTTGAGCGATGAGGATCTTCCTCTAAGCCCCAGGCTGGTTGGAAAGCCAGGGGTGGGTAAGACCAGCCTTGCCTACTATTCGGCCAAGAGGATGAATCGCCCTGCCTATCTGTTCCAGGCCACAATGGATACAAGACCCGAGGACCTGATAGTGACTCCGGTAATAAGTGAGCACGGGAGCATCAAGTACATGGCAAGTCCTGTTGTCTCCGCCATGATAAAGGGGGGAGTTGCCATCATTGACGAGGGAAACAGGATGAGTGAGAAGAGCTGGGCGTCTCTCGCTCCTCTCATGGACAGCAGGAGGTATGTGGAATCAATAGTAGCGGGGGTCAAGATAAGGGCCCATCCGGACTTCCGCCTTTGCACCACCATGAACGATGACGCTAGCACCTTCGAACTTCCTGATTATATCCAATCAAGGCTTCAACCTCAGATCTTCATAGATTTCCCTGAAAGGGATGAGGAACTCCTCATCCTCAGGAGTAATCTGCCTTTTGCCGATGACGAGATGCTGGAATATGTAGTCGAATTCCTTCAGTCTTCCCATGAAGCTGATGAACGCTATTCAGTCAGAGACGGAATAAACATTGCCCGCTATGCCCTAAAGAGGATCTCATATGACAAGAGCGAAGGTCCTGAGGGAAAGGCAAAGGTCCTCGGCTTTCTCAAAGAGGCGGCCTCTATGATTCTGGATGCCAACGCCTCAGAATATTTCTCCGAAGTAGTTGATCAGATTAACGATGAGCAATAGTTTTGAGTGGCGAAACGTAAGGCTCCTGCCCGTTATCCATAACCGCACGGAGTTTGCGGTGGAGGTGCGAAGGGAATTTGAGGAGTATAGGCCTGATGACATCACCGTAGAGTTCCCTCCCACATTAAAGGAAAAGATCCTTAAAGCGATAGAAAGGCTGCCCTTACTGTCGGTTGTCTTCTACGAAGATTCTGAAGGAACCTTCGTATATCTTCCCATAGAGCCCACCGATCCTCAGGTGGAGGCGGTGAGGCTTGCCTCGGAAAGAGGAATCCCGATACATTTCATTGATCGCGATACGGATGACTATCCAATTGACATCTCATCACTTCCTGATTCCTACACAGTGAAAAGGATAGGGTATTTCCTTTACTGTGACGCCTACCTGAAGATCGCGCCCCCATCAATTCTTCCTGATGATATTCTGAGGGAAAAGACAATGGCCTTTGAACTCCAGAAGCTCAGTCGAAGCGGCCGGAAGATAATGCACGTCGGTGGACTTTCTCACCTGCCTGGACTTCTTGAAATGCTCGAAAAGCCCCAGACACGCGTCATCGGAAGGAGCAGGAGGGAGGGAGTCGGTCTTGCCCATCTTCATGAAGAATCCAGCCGTGAGGTTTTGAGCGAGATGCCCTTTCTTATGGCCGCCTATGAAAGAGCGAGGAAGGACAGCCTCCTGGAATCCATTGATAGAGTCGAGCTGAACTCCTCCCTCATAAAGCTTGCCGAGGAGAATTACTGGAAAAACAGCAAGGAAAGGCTTAACTCGGTGCAGCGGAGGATCCTCTTTAAGTTTGCCAGAAACTATGCGCTGGTGACTGGAGGGCTTGTCCCAAGCTTCTATCAGCTTATTGTGGCCGCGAGGGGGGCCGCGGAAGACAATTTCGCATACGAGGTCTGGGACAAAGGAAGCGAATATCCATGGCAGAGCGAACATCCCGATTTGCCTGTTCTTTATCTTGAGGGAGAGGATCTTTACCTAGATCATAAGAGAATACGCTTTCACCGGCGAATAAAGGCTATCAGAAGAAGGCTCGTAGCAGTGCCGGTAAAGAGGAGGAAACGAGAGAGATATCCAGGAGAGTGGAAGAGCAAGTTCAAGGGACTTGCCATCTGTTCCTATCCGCCTGAGGATGTAGCGATAGAGGGCTATGGGAGTTATCTGAAGAAGAAGGCGATTGAGATCAAATCCGAGGGCAACTCCCGGGTTGAGCCATTCACAAGTTCGCTTCTGGATGGCATTGACCTGAGGGAGACAGTTAGAAACTGGTCTGAGGGTAGGATCTATGTACGTTCCGACAGGCCCATCCGGGGCAAGGTAGGCTCTGTGGTCGTCATTTTTGATCCTGATCGGCCCGACAGGGAAGGCAAGGAGCTTTTCCCATGGTGCGTCACCTGGCTCGGTGAGCACGATCAGGAATCAGACATGGCCTTCTACAGCACTCCGGCCGGAGAGGTAATGGACGGCCCCGGTATCTCAAGATGCCAGTATGGCGGCTTCATGCTCACCTATCCGCCCATGCGGGTATATGATATCTGGAAGGACCCCTTTTTCGACGAGGCCGGGGACAAACCCGAGAGGCTGCTTATGGCCGCCATAGACTACAGCACCGAGACCCATGTGGTCTATGTGGCCGCCACGCCGCCGTCCGGGTTGTGCCGGGGTTTAGCCGCGGCAACAGGCAAGAAAATCGCCTATCTTCCCATTGGTGCCTTCTCTCCTGTCACCCTCAAAAAGCTAAGACAATTCCACGTCCTGGAAGGCCATCACGTGCGCCGCTACGCCAAACGCTATCTTTAGGGGGACGTCCCCTCCCTGTCAACCCAACGGCCTTCTTCATCCGGGATCCATCCGTTGACCGAACCCGGCAGGCTTCCGGTCATCATGTAAGAGGTAAGCCTAAGGCCTGGCCTGACCGCTTCCGGGACCATGTCTCCTTTGATCTCCAGAGGGAGAGCCCCTGGTGCTCCGTGTCGGGAATGTCCTTCTCTCCTCTGCGGGCAATTCTTTCTGCCTGCTGCCCATCCGTGCTAAGCCGCTGGGTCCGGCCTTCGTGAGGGTTGACCTCGAGTGGCGGCAGGTTCCCCCCTTCCGGAGATTCCTGCCTCAGGCCTTCACCGGTTGGAGCCTCTCCCTGCGTGCCTTCGCCTCGCGCCAGTCGCGACATTTGTGAGCGAGAGCCGTCTTCTCCATGGATGATCAGGCTGTTGCCGCTATTTTCGATAATTTCAAAGCTCAACGGCTCGAAGCCATCAGGCTCTACAACGAGTTTATTTCCCTCCATCCTGTAACGGCCTTCGACTGTTACAGTTGCGGAACCCTCCGTCATCGTCCTTGAGAAAGATTCGTCTTCTCCAAATACAACCTTGACTTTAAGGTCTCCCAGGTCTTCCAGCCATGTCCCAATCATGCCTTCCTGTTGCGATGCAGATCGCTTCGTCTCAATGCTGCGGCCATGGACTGTGCCAGAGGAAAAACCGCTTACGTCTGCTGCCGAGACAGAGGTTACAAGAAGAAAAGTTGCAACAGGGATTCCAAGGACTAAGAAAAAATGCCTTGTTCTAAATGAGATTATCATGCTCACGTCTCTTATGATATCCATCATGGATACCTCCGATTTACAGAAAGTCACACTGCGGTTGAAAGATGAATGATCTTAATGCGCATCAATTTGAAAAATCAAGTTGGGAGCATCTTTGTTTAAAGGGATGACCCGGTTGGGGAAGACCAGTGCCTTCCAGGAATCTTCCCGAATGCAAGGAACTACCTGAGGGCGCTGTTAAACTTCGCGGCAACCTCTTTCATATTCTCTTCCCAGTCAAACGCCAGGGGATCAACCGTTACAACCTGTCCCCCTATCTCCTTTGCCACCTGCTCCGCGCCTCTTGCGGAAAACTGAGGCTGCAGGAAGATAATCTTCACTTTCTTATCCCTTGCCTCCTGTATGAGTTTCTTAAGCTGAGCCGGCTTGGGTTCCTTGCCCTCAATCTCTATTGGTATCTGTAACAGGCCATAGGCCCGGGCAAAATACCCCCACGCAGGATGGAACACCATGAAGGAAAGACCTTTTTTACCCTTGAAGATCTTGCGAAGCTCGGAGTCGAGAGCAATTACCCTTGATTCAAACCCCCTGTACTTGGCCTCATATAATTCGTAGTTGGAGGGATCTGCCTCCTGCAGCGCGGAAAGGACGTTCCGGGCCTGTATAATCACAAGCGGCGGTGAAAGCCAGATGTGAGGATCAGGCTCGCCCTCTTCATGAGAGTGTGCTTTACGCCCGCCCTTTTCCTCATGGTCATGGCCTAGCATCGGGACCCTTGCGATGCCGTCATGGGTGTTGATGATCTTCATGGCCGGATTTGAGGATGCGATGCGCTCAAGCCATGCCTTCTCGAATTGAACTCCAATTGCGAAATAAATCCTGGCCCGGGAGATCGCAACCATCTGCTGAGGTCTTGGCTCATAGGTATGGGGGCTTGCCCCCGGCTGAACCATGACCTCAACATCCACGGCTTCCTTGCCTATCTGCTGAACGAAGAACTTCTGAGGCAGGATGCTTACAAATACCTTTAATCTTTCCTGGCCGTAGGCGCGGCTCCCGACCATAGAGATAAAAAGGAAGACTGCGATTGAAACCTTCATAAATGCCTTCATCAGAAGAGACCTCCATCTCGTGCGATTTCAAATGCATTTGCATTATAGTCCTGCCTCTCTTCCGGTCAAGCGCTCCTACGACAGGCTGTTCAGGCTTCGATTCTTCCTCGGCCTCAATTCTGGGGGAGAAGCAGGCTGAAGGTGGTTCCTCTGCCGGGCTCTGAATGGAAAAGCAGCTTGCCGCCTTGGTCTTCCACCATCTTGCGTGTGACGGGAAGCCCAAGGCCTGTCCCGGCATAGCCCTTTGTAGTAAAAAAGTCAGTGAAGATCTTCTTCTGGGTCTCTTCATCCATTCCGGCCCCGCTGTCAACCACCTGGAAGCGAACGGCCCACCCATCGGGCCTGTCCACGATAATTACCACCTTTGCCTCGCCTTCGGTCATGCCCTTGAGGGTGCAGGCGTCAATGGCATTTGCGACAAGATTGAGTAAGGAGCGATAAATAGCGGTTCTATCCATAACCACCTTGCCCGTATCCTCCCTGAACTCGCTAACAAGCTCGACGCCGGCAAGTCTGGCCCGTTCCCGCATGAGTTCTACGACCTCAGAGACCAGCTCAATAGGATTAAGGTGTTCCCTTACAGGACTGCGCTCGCCCGCGTAGATAAGCATGTCAGCCGCTATCTGTCCTATCTGATCGAGATTCCTTTCAACCATCTCCCAACCTTTGAGGGTAAGGTCCAAATCGCCTTTGGCGATGGAGGATCTGACTACATAGGCGCCTCCCTTTAGTCCGCTCAAGACATTTTTTATATAGTGGGCAACTGAGGCCACTGTCCTTCCGATCGCGGCCATTCGCTCCGCCTGGGCCTTTTCCCTTTGGAGCCGCTGAAGTTCCCTTAAATCCTGGATGAATACGACGCTTCCTATCTCCTTTTCACCATCAAGAATAAGGGTTCCAGTGAATCGCACTGGTATGGGCTCTCTTTGTTTTCCAAGGAGACTGGTTGTCATGTTGAGGATCTTGCCCGGCGGCCCATAGCTTTCGCCGTAGAAGGCGTCCCTTATGGCAAGGGCCGTCTCGTGTGACAAAATGTCCTGATAGCGCATCCGTCCGATTATCTCCTCCGGCGTATATCCAAGTATCTCCTCTGCGCTTCTGTTATATACGGCAATTAGGCCCTCCGAGTCGGTTGCGATTATGCCGTCAATGGAGTTTTGAATGAGGTTGTTCAGATAGGCCTCCCGCATTTTGAGCTCGGCCATCAGGGTAACTCTTTCGGTAAAATCCTGGTAAGTGACAATCGCCCCTTGAACGACACCAGCCTCATCTTCTATGGGAGCGGCTGTCGCGAAGAGATGCGTACCCTTCGGTCCCAGGTGGGGAAAGAAGTGTTCCGCCTCGAGAGCTCCCTGCACGACCTGAGATTGCCGGAGATTCATGCCGGCGTAGAGCCTTTCAGCATCCTCCGGACTGCAGTCCATCGCAAGATCCGCGAGGACCCTTCTGGGACTCTCAAAGAAAGGCTCCCACTGACGTTTCGTGCCGATCATCTCTCTGGCTGAAAATCCAGTAAGCCTTTCACTGGCCCTGTTCCAGTGAGTTATTCTGTGGTCTCTATCCAGGACAAACATAGGTATCGGCGAACCATAGATGATACCCTCGGCGGTGGTCTTCTGAAGCTGAAGTTCCTTTTGAGATTCGGTTAGTTGTGCTGTCCTTTCCGCCACCTCAAGAGCGAGCCGTTCCGCATAGGTTCGTCTGTATTCATCGAGCCTTTTTTTTACGGTAATATCCCTGGTAACCATCTTGAAGAGGTGGTCATCAGGCATCCAGGCTATGGCGGCCTCAACAGATATGGGTTCGCTTCTCTTTCCCACAAGCACTGTTTCCAGAGTGATAAATTCAAGGATCATAAGGTCCTGGAGATGATCTCTAAGCACCGCCCTGGCATGGCTTCTAAAAAGCGAGTGGACAGGCCTTTTCTGAAGGAGTTTCTGCTCGTAACCCAGGAGGTAAGCAAATGCAAGGTTGCAGGCGGAAATGCGACCGCTTATGTCGAACAGCGCGACGCCGTCTCGTCCGTTTTCCAGGAGGCCATTTTCTGAGATCCGCCTGCCCGTCATTACCATTTCACCATCAGCGATCAAAGGAGGGGCTCCCGGAATCTTTTCCAGCTCCAGGTCTGCGAGAAACCTTCCTCCCCGTTTATCTTATACCTTTCAGGCATCTGTACTGCTTCCTTCAAGCGCTTTTTTCACCGTCCTGATGAGGACATCAGGATCAACCGGCTTCTCGATTATTCCGGCGGGCACAAAGGCCCCTCTGGCCAGGAAGGCATTGAGGTCTATTCCTGTCTCTCCTGTGACACCGGTCACCATTATGACCGGGATGCGGCGAAGTCTTTCGTTGTTGTTTAGATCCGACAGCATTGCTATGCCGCTCTTGCGAGGCATCATGAGATCAAGCAGTATAACGGAAGGGTTCCCGGATGCTGCAAGCTCAAGGCCCTCAAGGCCGTCCGCCGCCTCAAGAGGCTCAAAACCCGTATCTCTGAGGAGAGTGGAAAGAAACAGCCTGACATCCGGATCGTCATCGACAATAAGTATCTTTTTTGGCATAATTTTCCCTGAAATATTAAAAACGCAGCGTATCTTCTCAATAAATCGGGGCGACTGTTTTCGCCGCGATATTTCTGGATTCCAGCTTTCGCTGGAATGACAAATAGTTGGGTTGTTCCGTCTTTCCGACGAAGCCTGTCCCGGACCCCGATCCGGGAGCCGGAATCCAGTGGTTTTACCCCCCAATTATTGAGATGTTACAACGCAGCATATTTTTTATAAAGACTTATGGTATCAATACTAGCTTATTGCTGAATCAAGGACTTTTCAATCACCCATGCTCAAGGAACCTGCAGATAAGACAGACATCATACTCGACAGCATAGCCGATGGGGTCTTTACCGTTGACTCCGATTGGAAGATCACCTCATTTAACAGGGCGGCAGAAGAAATAACCCGCATTAAGAGGGATGAAGCCATAGGCAGGCACTGCTGGGATGTATTCAAGGCGAGCATCTGCGAAAGTCATTGCTCCCTTAGGCAGACCATGGAAACCGGAGTTCCTGTGGTGAACAAGGGCATCTTTATACTGACATCATCTGGGCGAAGGATTCCGGTCAGCATCTCAACGGCCCTCCTCAAGGACCGGGAGGGAAGCATTATGGGCGGGGTGGAGACCTTCAGGGATTTGAGCATCGTTGAGGAACTAAGAAGGCAGTTGGAGTCGCGGCACTCCTTCCACGACATAATCAGCAGAAACTCCGAGATGATGCGCCTTTTCGGGATAATGGAGCAGGTTGCTGAAAGTGAGGCAACGGTGCTCCTCGTCGGCGAAAGCGGAACCGGCAAGGAACTCTTTGCCAAGGCCATTCACTCTTTGAGCCCCAGGCACGAAGGCCCCATGGTAACAGTGAATTGCGGAGCCCTTCCCGACACGCTCCTGGAGTCGGAGCTTTTCGGTTACAAGGCCGGCGCCTTTACGGATGCAAAGAAAGACAAGCCGGGGCGCATGGCCCTTGCCGAGGGCGGGACCATTTTCCTCGACGAGATAGGCGACGTATCGCCGGCCCTGCAGGTAAGGCTCTTGAGGATGATACAGGAAAAGACCTACGAGCCGCTGGGGGCTACCTCTCCGTTAAAGGCTGACGTGAGGATTGTCGCGGCAACCAACAGACCCCTTGAGGAACTTGTGGCTGAAGGAAGTTTCAGAAAGGATCTCTATTATCGAATAAATGTGGTTCGGATTGTGCTTCCTCCCCTGCGGGAAAGGAGAGAGGATGTTCCTCTGCTTGCCGAGCATTTTTTGAGGAGATTTTCCGGACTTAACGGGAAATCCATCCATAGGATATCGGATGGAGTGATGGCGGTGCTCATGGCCTATGATTTCCCAGGCAATATCCGTGAACTTGAAAACATCATTCAGTATGCCGTGGTGCTTTGCCGGGGTGAAACCCTTGAGATGGAGCATATGCCGGACTATCTGAGATCACGGGAAGGCCGAGATACGTTATCACCCGACCGTTCCCGCAAGGCATCCTTGGTAGAGCTTGAAAAGAATTTCCTGGTATCCTGCCTTGAGCGTAACAGATGGAGCAGATCAAGGGCCGCGGCCGAGCTGGGCATTCATCCTTCTACTCTCTGGAGGAAGATGAAAAGGCTGGGTATCATCGTCCCGAAATAAAAACTCTAACACTGATCTTTTTCTGCACGATGGCATTGCATATTTGCAATGCATATAGTTACGTTGCATTGCGGGTATGCAACAACATCCTACTCTGCAAGCAGACATAACATACGCAGCGCAATTTATTTTCTGTTGTAATCCCCGGATCATGCATTAGATTGACGACTGTGCGCTAAGATACTGGGCACGATAAGTGCTCTTTCAAGCCTTCCAAGGAATAGGTAAAGACGAATTTAATGGAGGAAGGCATTATGAAGATAGCTGTCAGCGCATCAGGGAACAGCCTGAATGCGCAGATTGATCCCAGGTTCGGACGTTGCGCGTTTTTCTTGCTGGTGGAGCTGGACAATATGACCTTTGAGTCATTTGATAATCAAAGCATTGCCCAGGGTGGAGGCGCCGGAATTCAGGCGGCCCAATTCATAGCATCAAAAGGCGCTAAGGCCGTGATAACCGGCAATTGCGGACCAAACGCCGTGAAAACACTCAATGCGGCGGGCATTGACGTGATAATGGGCCAGGATGGCACGGTGAGCGAGGCGGTTGATCGCTACAAGAGAGGTGAACTTGCCGCCTCAAAAGAGCCCAATGTCTCAGACCATCACGGCACTCCGGGAAGGCGGGGAGGTGGAGGCCGTCCTGGGGGCAGCAGGCCCTAGAGGAGAAACGGCGTGACTTCGACAGGCGACGCGCCATGAAGATAGCCGTTCCGGTATGGGAGGGAAAGGTTTCTCCTGTCTTCGACACTGCGACCAGGCTCCTTGTGGTTCAGATAGAAGGCCGGACGGAGACAGACCGGTTTATGACTCCGCTGTGGGAGGAAGAGCCTTCCCGGCGTTGCCTGTATCTGAAAAGTATCGGCGTTGATACGCTTATTTGCGGAGCCATATCGCGGCCCTTTTTTGAAATGCTTTCGGCATTCGGCCTGGAGGTGATTGCCTGGATCACAGGCCCGCAGGAGAAGGTAATTCATGCCTGGATGAATGGTTGCCTTTTAAGGGAAGAATTCCTTATGCCGGGATGCTCACATGATTCCCTTCATGGGGAAGGATGAATATGACGGCTTTCTAGAAAGTCCATATACTTCGTCGCGTTGAGCTTGGACGGCCGCCCTGAGGGCTGGTCCCCATTTGTGCGCGCCTTGTATCCGGGGCTTTTTTCTTTGCCGTCCCACTGTTGAATTTTTAGCTGGATAAGAAAATATTATTGGAGGTTTTTTTATGAGTCTTTCAAAAAGCTGCGGGGCAGCACCCCGCGATCTGGAACATCAGGAACAGGACGATAGGATCAAGGATGCCCTGGGGCACATATCTCACAAGATTCTTGTTATGAGCGGCAAAGGCGGCGTGGGCAAGAGCAGCGTCGCAGCCTACCTTGCCGTGAGCCTCGCCGATAGGGGATACAGGGTGGGGCTTATGGATGTGGATCTGCACGGGCCCAGCATACCAAGGCTTTTGGGCCTTGACGGGACACTCAGACCTGGATCTGTCCCAGGAACCGCCAAGCCCATCAAATATCTTCCCAATATGGACGTCATATCCATCGAGTCCTTGATGGGGCAGGACAAGGATATGGCCACCATCTGGAGAGGGCCTCTCAAGATAGGCGTGATAAGGCAATTTATCTCGGATATTGATTGGGGGGATCTTGATTACCTTGTTATTGACTCCCCTCCGGGCACAGGCGATGAGCCCCTTACCGTTGCCCAGACCATCCCGGATGCAGCGGCCCTTGTGGTGACAACTCCTCAGGAGATCTCACTTGCCGATGTCAGAAAGTCCATCAATTTTTGCCGGCACGTCAATATGAAGATACTGGGCATTGTTGAGAACATGAGCGGCCTCATATGTCCCCATTGCGGCAAGAGCATTGATCTTTTCAAGACGCAGGGCGGTATGCTGACGGCAAAAAAGGAGGGCATTCTCTTCCTTGGCAGCCTTCCTATTGATCCTGCGGTTGTGGAGAAGGGCGACATGGGAGGGATAGGGCGGATTGACAAGGAATCGGCATTCGGAAAGGCCTTCAGCAGTATGGTTGATGTCGTTGTTAAGGCTATCGGCTCGGATGTCGCCAAGAAGGAAGAAAAACCTGAAAAGATTGCCTCGCCTTCGGGCGGCGGGAATTCTGCAAAGATAATCGCAGTTCCCCTTGAGGGCGGGCGTCTTTGTTCCCACTTCGGGCACTGTCAGGAGTTTGCCTTTGTGCGCACCAAGGATGGGGAAGTGATAGGCTCATCAAGAATTACCCCTCCGCCGCACGAGCCGGGAGTGATTCCAAAGTGGCTTGCCGAGCAGGGAGCCAATGTGGTGCTTGCCGGAGGAATCGGATCCAGGGCAAAGGAGATGCTTGTCGAAAACGGCATCGAGGTGGTTATCGGTGTCGAGGAGGGAGAGGCGGAAGAAATGGCCAGAAGTTACTTGAAGGGCAGTCTTGTAACCGGAGAGAATGCCTGCGACCACTAGATAACTGTCAAAAACAGGAGGTGTTGAGATGACTGGATTTGCGGGTCAGGGAAGAGGACAAGGCGCCGGAAGAGGGCAGGATGCCTCCGGAAAGGGAAGAGGACAGGGCACCGGAAGGGGGCAGGATACCTCCGGAAAGGGAAGAGGCATGGGTGGAGGCCGGGGCATGGGACCCGGCGGAGATTGCCTTTGCCCGGTTTGCAAGGAGAAGGTTCCGCACAACAGGGGGGTTCCATGCTTTGAGATGAAGTGCCCCAAGTGCGGTGCCGCACTGACCAGGGGGTAAGAAAAGGGAGATGTTCGTTTCATGAGTTCTGAGCTGGATGATTTTGTTGAATCCCTCCAGGAGAAGATTCTTGAGGAGACACGACGGTCCTATGGGGAAAAGGTCATCGAAAGATGGATGAATCCCCGTTTCATGGAAAGGCTTGCCGACGCCGACGGATACTCGATGATCAGAGGCGTGTGCGGCGACAGCATGGAGTTTTTCCTCGTCTTTGAAGGTGAGAGAGTAAGTAAAGCTGCCTTTATGACGGATGGATGCGGATCTACAACTGCCTGTGGTTCAGTCGCGGCAGAGATGGCCTTCGGAAAGGGCCCGGAAGAACTCCTTGATATAACCGCGGATGCCATTGAAGTCTGCCTGGATGGACTGCCAGAACCTGAGAAACACTGCGCTCTCCTTGCTGCTTCCTCTCTTCAGGAGGCATTGCATGACTATATGCTGCGCCAGAGAAAGGAAGCGGAGGCATAGAGGCAAGATGATCATAAGTATTGCAAGCGGGAAGGGAGGCACAGGAAAGACAACTGTCGCTACTAATCTAGCCCTTTCGATCGAAGGGAATGTGCAGTTGCTGGACTGTGATGTGGAAGAGCCTAACGCGCATCTTTTCATGAAGCCCGCCTTTGATGAGAAGGTAACAGTCTATACTCCGGTTCCTCTGGTGGATGAGGCCAAGTGCAACCGCTGCGGAGCCTGCGCGGAGATCTGTCAGTTCAAGGCAATAGTGGTCATAGCAGAGACGGTTCTTGCCTTTGAGCAGCTCTGCCATAGCTGCGGCGGCTGTATGGCGGTCTGCCCGGAAAAGGCCATAACGGAAACGGGGCGAGAACTGGGGATAATAGAGAAGGGCAGTGCCTACGGCATTGAGCTTGTTCATGGAAAGCTCAGGATCGGCGAGGCAATGGCGCCCCCATTGATAAGAAAGGTTCGTGAATACACAAAGCCTTCGGGCGTTACTATAATTGACGCCCCTCCGGGGACCTCTTGCCCGGTAGTGGCCAGCATGAAGGGGGCCGACTTTGTATTACTTGTCACCGAACCCACGCCATTCGGGCTTCACGATCTCATGCTTGCGGTGGAAGCGGTAAGGATTCTCGGCATACCCTTCGGGCTGATCATAAACAGAGCAGACATGGGAAACCAGGGAGTAAAGGAATATGCCCGCCAAGAGAAAATAGATGTGCTCATGGAGATTCCTTTCGATCGGCACATCGCTGAGGCTTACTCCAGGGGGGATCTACTTATTCACGCCATGCCGCAATGGAAGGATGCCTTTAGAGCGTTGTATGAGCGCATCAGAAAACTCGCGAAGAAGGGGGTGGGTAATCCTTGAAGGAGATCGTGATCATAAGCGGAAAGGGCGGCACCGGCAAGACAAGTCTGGTTGCCGCATTTGCAGGCCTTGCAAAAAGAGCTGTTCTTTGCGACGCGGATGTGGATGCCTCTGATCTCCATCTCATCCTGGTTCCGGAGATAATAAAACGCACAGACTTCCAGGGAGGCCATAAGGCCGTTATCATGAAGGATCTGTGCACGCAGTGCGGTACCTGCCGGGATATGTGCAGATTCAGCGCCATAAGTGAATCTTACGAAGTTGATCCTCTTCAATGCGAGGGTTGCGGGGTATGCGTTCATTTCTGTCCTGTGAAGGCAATTGAGTTCCCAATAATGACGTGCGGCGAATGGTATGAATCAAGGACAAGGATGGGCCCAATGATCCACGCAAGGCTCGGAATAGCTGAAGAAAACTCAGGCAAACTTGTAAGCCTTGTACGGAAGGAGGCGAAGGAGCTTGCCGGTAAAACGAACAGGGACCTCATCATAACCGACGGCCCTCCAGGTGTGGGCTGTCCTGTGATAGCATCCATCGGAGGGGCAAGCGCAGTTCTGGTTGTGACGGAGCCTACAGTCGCAGGGATACACGACATGCAGCGGGTGGTAAGCCTTGCCGACCATTTCAGGGTGCCTGCCATGGTGGCCATCAACAAACACGATCTTAACCTTCAGCAAAGTGCGAAAATCGAAGACTTTTGTAAAGAAAGCGGCCTGCCGGTAGTGGGTCGCATTCCATTTGATCCGGTATTTACTATGGCCATGATCCATGAAAAGACCGTTGTGGAATATGATCCTGACTCCCTTGGCGCGCTTGCAACCAAGGAGGTTTGGGAAGCATTGGAGCATGCCCATGAAGGAAATGAATAGGGCTGTGCAATTAGTTCCAGGTCCGACTTAAACGATTTCCTTTCTCAAGAGCAAGGCCCCTGAGAGGCTCCATCCCCTGTAATCGGATACCATCCTTTATCCATAATTAGCTCACTCTTTACATTGCTGTGCCTTGAATGTTTCCTTGACATGAATGGATAGAGCAGCTAATTTAATCATTAATATCTAACTGATACTATAGCTCAAATTATAAACGATTGTCCTGCGCACAGGAAAGAAAGGAAGAATTTCATGAAAGGAAACTTTAAGACTCTTGAGGGAAACGAGGCCGCGGCTCACGTGGCGTATGCCCTGAGTGACGTGACAGCCATTTATCCTATTACTCCGTCAAGCTCTATGGGGGAGTACTGCGACGAGTGGGCCGCCCACGGCCGGAAAAATATCTTCGGTCAGGTGCTGAAGGTAGTGGAGATGCAGTCCGAGGCAGGTGCCGCAGGCGCTGTCCACGGAGCCCTTTCTGCGGGCGCGCTTTCCACCACCTTTACGGCCTCCCAAGGGCTGCTCCTCATGATTCCAAATATGTACAAGATAGCAGGTGAACTTCTGCCTTGCGTATTCCATGTTTCGGCCCGTGCCATAGCAGGTCATGCCCTATCAATATTCGGAGATCATTCAGACATCAACGCCGTGAGGCAGACGGGCTTTTCCCTCCTTGCCTCGGCATCCCCCCAGGAGGTTATGGACCTCGCGCTTGTATCGCATCTCGCCGCTATAAGGGCCAGGCTTCCTTTTGTGCATTTCTTTGACGGATTCCGCACCTCTATGGAGATACAGAAGATAGAGATGATAGATTATGAGGAGATGGCTTCCCTCGTGGATTGGGATGCCATTGAGGAGTTCAGGGAGAAGGCGTTGAACCCCGAATATCCTCAGCTCAGGGGTACGGCCCAAAATCCTGATATCTTCTTCCAGAACCGCGAGGCATCCTCGCCTTTCTATGCAAGGGTCCCCCATATAGTGCAGGAAGAGATGGACAAGGTATCCGAGCTTGTTGGAAGGCCCTATCATCTTTTTGATTATGTAGGAGACCCTGAGGCCGACAGGGTGATCGTATCCATGGCCTCGAGCTGTGAGGTCATTAATGAGACCGTCAATTACCTCAATAAGCTAGGCGAGCGCGTGGGTCTTTTGAAGGTCAGGTTATATCATCCGTTCTCTGCGGAGCATTTCCTGAGGGTGCTTCCGGCCACTGCCGAAAGAATTGCGGTACTTGACAGAATAAAGGCCCCTGGAGCCCTTGGGGAGCCCTTGTATCAGGATGTATGCACTGTCTTTGAGGAAAAAGGCATGCTTCCCGTGATAGTTGGAGGACGCTACGGCCTTGGAAGCAAGGATCTTACGCCAACTATGGTGAAGGCAGTCTTCGACAATATGAATGGCATGGCGCCCAAAAACCATTTTACGGTAGGGATAAACGACGACGTGAGCCACAGCTCTCTGCCCCTGCCGGAGCCGATTGACACTGCCGTTGAAGGTACGGTCAGGTGCAAGTTCTGGGGCCTGGGCGCCGATGGAACAGTAGGGGCGAACAAGAACACCATAAAGATCATAGGCGAAAATACCGATATGTATGCCCAGGGCTACTTTGCCTATGACGCGAAGAAATCGGGGGGTATCACCGTAAGTCATCTGCGTTTCTCTCCGGAGGCGATACAGTCCCCATATCTGCTTACAAATGCTGATTTTATTGCTTGCCACAACCCGGCCTTTGTGAACGAGTATGACATCCTGGAAGGGATAAGAGCCGGAGGCACATTCCTGTTGAACGCGCCCTGGAGCCTCAAGCAGATGGACAAAGAGCTTCCCGATAACATGAAACGCACCATTGCTCTGAAGAAGCTCAACTTCTATGTGATTGATGCGGTAAAGATCGCTACCGAGCTTGGCCTGGGCGGCCGCATAAACATGATCATGCAGGCCTCGTTCTTTAAGATCTCCAACGTGCTTCCTCCAGATAAGGCAGTGGGCTACATGAAAGACGCGATCAAGAAGACTTACGGGAAGAAGGGAGAAAAGGTCGTCAAGATGAACTGGGAGGCGGTGGACAAGACCGTAGGCGCCATTGTCAAGGTAAAGGTGCCGGCATCCTGGGGAAAGGCCGGACGTGAGGCCTATGAAGACAGGGATGAGCCTGAATTTGTCAGTGAGGTAATGAGGCCCATGCTTGCCCAGCATGGAGATAAATTGCCTGTGAGCGCCATGCCTCCGGATGGCATCTTCCCGACGGGGACTACCAAATACGAAAAGCGTGGGATCGCCCTTAACATCCCGGAGTGGCAGCCTGACAACTGCATCCAGTGCAATCAGTGCTCATTTGTCTGCCCGCACGCGGTGATAAGACCGGTTCTGGCAAAGGAAGAGGATCTCAAGGGCGCACCGAAGGGGTTTATTACAGTGGAGACCAAAGGAAAGGAGCTCAAGGGATACAGGTATCGTATCCAGGTAAGCCCCCTTGACTGCACGGGTTGCGGAAACTGCGCCCATGTCTGTCCTGCCAAGAACAAGGCCCTGATCATGAAACCTCTCGGAACACAGAAAGATGAGCAGGTGCCCAATCATCTCTTCAGCCTGGAGCTTCCTCCGGTTGAAGACCCGATTCCTGTTACTTCCGTAAAGGGAAGCCAGTTCAGGCAGCCTCTCTTTGAGTTTTCAGGGGCCTGCGCCGGATGCGGCGAGACGCCTTATATTAAGGTCGTGACCCAGATTTTCGGAGACAGGATGCTGGTTGCAAACGCTACAGGCTGCTCTTCCATATACGGAGGCTCGGCCCCAAGTTGTCCATACACAGTCAACCATGAGGGACACGGGCCGGCCTGGGCAAATTCGCTCTTCGAGGATAATGCGGAATACGGCTTTGGCATGGAACTTGGCGTGAGCCAGCGCCGGGCGAAACTAGCCGATTTCGTCAGGGAGGCCATGGAGACGGAAAAGGAGGGCGAGCTTTTTAATGCCCTCAAGGAATGGCTTGAGAACATGGACGACGGCGATAAGTCAAAAAAGATAGGCAGGGACGTTGTGCGTCTCATAGAGGCAAAGTTCTATGATTCAAAGGGCGAGGTGCCTGCCTGTTTCCTTGAGATCCTAGACAGGAGGGATTATCTCACAAAGAAGTCCATCTGGATAATCGGAGGGGACGGATGGGCCTATGACATAGGATACGGAGGCCTCGATCATGTTCTGGCCATGGGTCGCGACGTGAATGTGCTGGTCCTGGATACCGAGGTGTATTCAAACACTGGAGGGCAGGCCTCCAAGTCAACGCCGACCGGGGCAGTAGCCAAATTCACGGCGGCCGGGAAGCCTACCAGAAAAAAGGACCTGGGCATGATCGCAATGACCTACGGGTATATCTATGTGGCTGCTGTAGCTATGGGGGCCAACAAAAACCAGTATCTCAAGGCCCTGCTTGAAGCCGAAAGCTATCCGGGCCCGTCGCTGATAATCGCCTACTCCCCGTGCATCAACCACGGAATCAACATGAGTCTGAGTCAGGAAGAGGAGCTGAGGGCGGTCGAGGCGGGCTACTGGATCCTATACAGATACGATCCCAGACTCAAGGAGCAGGGTAAAAATCCCCTCATGCTCGATTCCAAGGAGCCAACCGGCAATTTCAGGGATTTTCTGATGGGTGAGGTACGCTATTCAAGCCTGACCAGAACCTTCCCTGAACAGGCAGAAGAGCTCTTCAAGAAGGCCGAGGCCGAAATGAAGGAGCGGGTGGCAACCTACAAGCGTCTGGCTGGAGTTGAAGGGGCAACAGCCTAGTTCCAATATGATTTGGGAGGTCCCCAGTTGGGACCTCCCTCTTACTTATCGCAGTTTTTCCAATCGTCGTCTGTCTTGATAAGAACCGTTCATAAAAATTTGTCAGCGTTATGGATTATCAGCCCTACTTAGTATTTGACGAAAGCTGATGGCGGCACTCCAAAGATTTCATCATTAACGTAAGCCAAAAATATCAAGGAGGATGAAATGATCGGGAAAGCGAAAAGACAGTCAATCATTGGCGCTGTGATTTTAATAGCTCTGGTATCCATACAAAGCTATGCCGAGGACATTTCCCTGCTGGGGGATACGGCTGTCTCAGGCAACCTGAACCTGACAGGCCCCGGGAAAGGCATTATTTTCCCTGACTTGACTGTCCAGAAGACGGCATCAAGGGAATATGTCTCAACGGTGCTCGTCTCACCTGTCGGTACTCCTTCCGAGAACGGGGCATCCCTTCTCTCCAGACTGGCGGCTATCACTGATGCTTCCTCATCAACGCCATACCTTCTTAAGATCGAGCCGGGCATATACGACATCGGTGACAACACCCTTCAAATGAAGTGGTTTGTTGATATAGAGGGCTCCGGCCAGACCCCCACCCTCATTAAAGGGCATCCTTCCAGCCTGGGAGTGGTCTCCGGCATCCATGAGGCCGAGCTGCGTTTCCTTTCAATCAGACATGAGGGCAACACGGGGGGTTGGGCTGTGGCCATATACCTGAGCGGTGTCGGCACCGGAACGAGGGGGCCGTTAAGGATAAGTCATGTTACGGCAGAGGCTACAGGAGGCAATCCTAATATGGCCATCTACTGCTATGATTCCTCTCCGCTGCTGAGCCATGTTTATGCCCATGCCTATGGCGCGACAACTTCTCATGATTATGGAATTCAGGCCTACAAAGGAACACCGAAAATAGAGGACTCAATTATCAAGGCGAGTTCATCGAAACAGTATGCTTACGGTATCTCGGTGGGAAGCAGTTGCCTCTTGGAGATAAAGCATTCTGATATTTCTGCGCGTCTGGCAACCGGTTGGAATTATGGGATCTACCACGAAGGATCTTCGGCAATCACTGTTCTCTGGTCCAGGATTGATGCCCATGGGGGGACAGACAGTTGGGGTATTTTGAACGCCAATACGGCAGGGAACATCTATGTTCATAATTCCGTAATAAGCGGGGATAGTTACGGCCTGCGCAATGACAACAACGCCGCAACCGTTAGAGCCGGAGCAAGCCAGATAACAGGCACGCTGGGGACGGTTAAATGCGCAGGGGTTTACGATGAGGCCTTTACTTTCCATTCGGACACGTGCCCGTGAACCATCCGTCCTTGACTTGAGTCCCGCTCAGCTCCTTCTGGACTACGCGGATCTTTTCTCCGACTTGCCGCCCGACAAGCCTGCCCCCGCAGCCTGACTCCTTACGATCTCAAGGCCAGATCCGGTATCCGGTCCTTCAAGAACGGCATGGCCGACCTCACCTCGGAGACCTTTGCCGAATCAATGTCGGCGATTACAAGTCCTTCTCCTTCCCCTCCATGGGCAAGGATGTTTCCGAGAGGATCAATGACGGCAGATCCGCCTGTAAATTGAAGTCCGCCTCCAGGGCCTGTCCTGTTTACACCGACGACGAAGCACTGGCTTTCTATGGCGCGCGCTTTGAGAAGGGCGTCCCAATGGGACTGTCGGCTTGCGGGCCATGAGGCTATAACCATTATCAGGCCGCATCTATCCACCACGGCCCTGAATATCTCAGGAAACCTGAGATCATAACATACAAAGCAGGCTGCCGCTGTGCAGTCAAGCGAGAATACCACAGGCTTTGATCCCGGATCATAGTGGTTGTGTTCATCAAGGATCGCGATCTGATGAATCTTTGCGTAAAGGGCAAGGTCGGTTCCGTCCTTGCCGACGGCCAGTGAGACATTCTGGGGTCTTCCTTGCGGCCTCGCAAGGGCAAATCCGCCCACGACGGTCATCCCGGTATCCCTTGCGACGCTTCTGAAAAGCGTCGGGGTGGGGCCGTCAATGGGCTCGGGGGTGACGCTTGTATCCATGGAAAAGCCGGTCGAGCACATCTCGGGGAGGACGAAGAGATCCGCCCCCTTTTCACGGGCCATGGATGCAACTCTTCGTATCTTTTCGTGATTGGCCTTGCGGTCGTGCCAGGCAATATCAATCTGAAATCCGGCAACCTTCATCTCTTTAAAAACCTCTTATTTCCCAAGCCACTTCCTGAGGCGTCTTACCCCTTCCTCGAGGGTTTCGTCTTTCTTGCAAAAGCAGAATCGCACAAGTTCCCTGGCGCAACTCCTCTCCTTCCAAAAGCAGGAAGACGGGATGGCGGCTACGCCCGCCTCTTTGGGAAGCATCCTGCAGAAGCCGTAATCATCTTCAAAACCCAGGGGACGAACGTCTGCTAGCACGTAATAGGCCCCTTCAGGTTCAAGGACATGAAAGCCCAGCTCCTTTAAGGCCTCACATAGATAACCCTTCTTCCGCGTGTAGGATTCGAGGAGCTGGCCGTAGTAAGAATCGGGGGAATCTATCGCCATGGCCATGGCCTCCTGCAACGCGGGCTGGCCGCTGAAGGTTATGAACTGGTGGCTCATGCGCACGGCCCTTGAAAGAGGAGGCGCGGCGATCACATAGCCCTGCTTCCATCCGGTCATGGAGAAAGTCTTCGCGGTTGATGAAACGAGAAAGCCTCTTTGCCGAAGGGAAGGAATAGATAGAAGGGTGACGTGGGTTTTCTCACCATAAACCAGGTGCTCGTAAACCTCATCGCTTATGGCATAGCAGTTATGCTTCTCGCAGAGATTCCCTATAAAGGAGAGCTCTTTCCTGGTAAAGACCTTGCCGCAGGGATTCTGGGGCGTATTGATCATGATGGCCTTTGTCCGCGGACCGAAAGCCGCCTCAAGATCATGAAGAGGAAGGTTGAAATCCGGCGGCGTGAGCCTTACGAACCGAATCTTGGCCCCAGCGAGGGAGGCAATGGGCGCATAGGAATCGTAGGCAGGCTCTATGAGGATCACCTCGTCTCCAGGTTCAAGAATACCTAGAAGCGTTGCTGTCAGGCCCTCCGTTGCCCCTGCGGTTACTGTTATTTCCGTTGCCGGATCTACATCTATGCCGTAAAAGCGCATCATCTTTCTGGCGATGGCCTGCCTTATGGCAGGTATCCCCATGGAGGGAGGATATTGATTGGGTCCTCTGATAATGGCCTCTGCCGCCTTCTGCCTTACCTCCAGGGGGCCTTCGAAATCTGGGAATCCCTGGGAAAGATTCACTGCTCCAAATTCATTAGCAAGGGCGGTCATCTCTGTGAAGATACTGGTGCCGAAGGGGCGAAGGGCACTTACGGTCGGATCTGAAGTCTCTTTTTGAATGTGTGTATTCTTTTTCATAGCTGAGAGAGGATAGCAATTTTTTCTCAAAATGGAAGAACAAAAAGGCAATCCCGGTTAGAAAAGCGCCCTGAAGAGTTCCTGGAGGGAGGCTGTCCCCTCTATTTTTATGCCTTTCACGAAATCGCTTCGGCCTTCGGCATTGCTTTTTGGCATTATGCAGCGATTGAACCCCAGCTTCTTCGCCTCTCTTACCCGCAGATCAGGCTGGCTCACTCCCCTGATCTCCCCTGCAAGTCCAACCTCGCCGAATATTACGGCATCCCTTTCAATAGGCCTGTTGAGGAAGCTTGAAATCATTGCTGAGACAATAGCCAGATCCGCGGCAGGCTCATCCACCCTAAGGCCTCCAGCGACATTCACGAAGATGTCCTGATCCCCTAGCTTAATCTCAAGCCTTTTTCCCAGGACCGCCACAAGAAGAGATATGCGGTTATGATCAACGCCAACTGCGGTGCGCCTGGGTATCCCGATCGCGCTGGATCCGACCAGTGCCTGAATTTCCAGAAGAAGGGGCCTTGTTCCCTCAAGACAGGGAGTCACGACCGATCCGGATGCGCCCTCGGGCCTTTCTTCAAGCAGAACTCTGGAGGGATTCCCCACTTCCTCAAGGCCTGCGTCCTTCATCTCAAAAACCCCGATTTCGTTTGTAGATCCGTATCGGTTCTTAACTGCCCTCAGGATTCGGAAGATATGCCCAAGATCTCCTTCAAAATAGAGCACTGTGTCAACGAGATGCTCCAGTAGCTTTGGGCCTGCTATGGCGCCATCTTTTGTCACATGGCCAACCAGGAAGACGGGCACGCCTGTCTGTTTCGCGTAGGACATGAAACGCCTTGCCGCCTCTCTCACCTGACCGACGCTTCCCGGGGCGGATGCAATATCCTCCGTAAACATGGTCTGTATCGAGTCAACGGCCAGCAACCCCGGCTTGAAGGGACGAACCTTGTCCATAATCTCCTCAACGCAGGTCCCTGTCATCACATGGAGCAAAGGGGATGAAGCACCAAGACGGTCGGCCCTCAGCCTTATCTGTTGAGCCGACTCTTCTCCGGATAGATAAATCGATCGGACGCCCTTTCTTGAGAGGCGGTCCAGTACCTGCAAAACCAGGGTGGATTTCCCTATCCCAGGATCACCTCCTATCAGGGTGAGGGAGCCAGGAACCAGGCCTCCGCCCAGGGTTCGGTCGAATTCCTTTATCCCTGTAGTAAGACGCATCTCGGGGGCCATGGTTATCTGATCTATAGGCTTAGGATCCTGAAGAGAGCCGGCTCGGCTTCGTTTCTTGTGAGAAACCTCCTGATCCTCAACCATGGTGTTCCATTCCCCGCACTCCGGGCAGCGGCCAAGCCACTTAGGGCTCTGATAGCCGCAACTCTGGCACACGTGTCTCATGGTTTCATCTTCTCCGATAAAAGCGAATTAAGGCCAACTCGTCAATTTGATGTCTTTAGAGTATATCTTTTCCCTGAAAAGGTCTTGATCTCTATCACTCCATGGTCGCTCTTTATCTCTATTGCCCCTTCCCTGTCGGTTCTGAGTATCTTTGCCCCAGTCGCTTCGAGCCTGTCAAGCGCCTCTTTGTGCGGAAACCCGAACATCCCCTCCCTGCCGCATGAGATAACACAGAGCCTGGGCCTCACGTGGCTGAGAAATGCTTCAGTGCTGGAAGTCTTGCTTCCATGATGGGGCACAAGGAGCGTATCCGAGCTGAGAGAGGAACCCAGCCTGCCTGCCAGCTCTGTCTCAGTAACCTCCTCGATATCTCCCGGGAAAAGAAAGGAAGTTCCCTGAAATGAGGCTTTCAGTACCAGGGAGAAGGCGTTGAGATCTTCCCTGACATCACAAAACCTGGGAAGAGGCTCGGCAGCAGAAGGGTGAAAGACTTCAAAGCTCACACCCCCAATCTGCCCTCGCGCACTCAATTCCGGCAGTCTTATCTCCTTTATTCCATTTTCTCTCACGGCTGCCAGCAGTTTGCGAAAGGATGATGACGCTGTCTCTGCCCCACTGTGCCAAAATTCCCCGGGAGAAAACGCCTTTGCTATAAATCTGAGCCCGTTCATGTGGTCTGCCTGCGGGTGGCTTAAGACAATATAGTCAACCTGCCTGATCTTTTTGCTCCACAGAAAGGGAGCTACCACAAAGCGTCCAACGTCGAATGTATCTCTCGCGAAGCCGCCTCCGTCAATAAGCATCCTCTTCCCGCCGGGCATTTCTATAAGGGCGGCGTTTCCCTGGGCGACATCGAGATAGGTTATCTTTAGAGCCTCTTCATGGTTCAGGCGGTACATCCAGTAAACAGTATCGCAGGCCCATAGAGCCAACAGGAAGAAAGCTACAGGCCTTGCCCATCTCCTTGCCCTGAGAATGGGAATCACTGCGATGATGCCAATGAAGATTCCCATTTCTGCGATATTGGGCTTTGCGACCCAGATGGATGCCCATTGCAGTCCGGAAAAGAACCCTATAACGGAAAGCATGGCATCAGTCCCCATTGCCGCGGCATAAAGGGCAAGGTCTGATAGGGTATGGCTCACCGGCAGAAGAAAAACCGACAGGAGTCCCATAGGGAGAACCAATAGACCCAGGATCGGTACAACGATGAGATTGGCAGGGATGGAAACCATTGAGATCTGGTTGAAATAAAAACTCGTCACCGGCAGCAAAGATATCGTTGCCGATACCGTGGCAGAGACAATGCCTATGGGATAGAGCAATACCCTGGGAAGACTTCTCCGGTTGAAAAAGCCGATGATGAAAGGCCCAAGCCAGAGAATCCCTATCACTGCGCCGAATGATAACTGAAAAGAGATGCTGAAGAGGGCCAGAGGTTCAACTGCAAGGATCACTATCCCGGCAAGCGCGAGCGAAGACCACATATCACGGCTTCGATCCATTAGAATGGAAAAGAGAAAGACAGAAACCATTATGAGCGCCCTTTGGGCCGATATCTGAAATCCCGAAAGAAACGCGTAGAGGAGCACCGGGATGAATGTCATGACCGCAGCCCACTTTCTTACGTCAAGGGCCAGGGCCAGTCGGTATGACCTGAGCATGATCCAGTTAAATAAAAAGAAGGCGGCAAAGGCTACCATCCCGACATGAAGCCCTGAAACCGCAAGCACATGGCTCAGTCCAGTCCTGCTGAAACTATCCCTCAATTCATCCGTTAACCCCTGCCCTTCTCCCAGAACCAGGGCCATAAGGACGTTAAGCTGATCTCCCTCAAGCCCTCCGGCAAACATCTCCCTTGCAGGGTTTTTGAGAAAATGTATCAGACGTTCGGCAGGATGGAGCCTGCCTTCTCCCATAGGGACCACACGTCTTCCGTCTGAGACGGAGGCTGAGCACGTAATGCCTTTGACGGCCATGGCCTTTTCATAGTCATATCTGCCCGGATTGTTGAAATTGGTAAAAGACCTGAGCCTTGCCGGAAACACGATCCTTTGTCCCGGCATGAGAACCGGCACATTTCCGTAGATTGTGACGAGGATAGCCTCGGAACAAGGGGTGCTTCTATGGTCTTGGATGAAAGAAGAGGCCCTCAGCGTCAGCCTCCCTACTCCATCAACGACCCTCACGGGCTCAGTTACAGTACCTTCAACTGTAACCACGGCCCTTGCCCTGGCGTAAGGTCCGATGACCGAGGCAGATCTCGATGAGCTATGGAGCACTATCCCGAGAAAGAAAAAGGCGGTCAAACACCAGGCAAGCCGTGATCCTGCCCCAAAAAGGGCTGCGGCCGCAAGGCCCATGAGTGCCGTGCTCGAGGCAATAAGAAAGAAGGCCGGCTCCTCTGCCAGCCAATCTGCTGCAAGGATGCCCCCGATAAGGGAGAAGAGAACATGAAAAAGGTGACGGCGCAACAAGTTATCCCTTTTCGCGCCATATAGAGGCCCCCAGAGACGCGAATTTCTTCTCAAGGGCCTCATAGCCCCTGTCCAGGTGGTAAATGCGGTGCACTTCCGTGATCCCCTTCGCCACCAGACCGGCAAGAACAAGGCAAGCGCTCGCCCTCAGATCCGTTGCCATGACCGGCGCCCCCTGAAGGCTTGCCTGCCCTCTCACGAGGGCCTGATTGCCGTTTATCTCAATGTCGGCCCCCATTCTCTTGAGTTCGCCTACATGGATGAATCTGTTTTCGAAAATGGTCTCTCTGATCATGCTCCAGCCCTTTGCAACACACATACAGGCCATGAATTGGGCCTGCAGATCGGTTGGAAAACCTGGAAAGGGCATGGTCTTTATGTCCAGGCTTTCGATTGCAGAAGGCCCTTTGACCATAAGAGCCTGAGGTTCCATCAGGATCTTCGCTCCCGTTGATTCAACCTTCTCAATAACTGCTGCCAGGTGCTCCGGTCTGCATCCCTCTATCTTAACCTCCCCTCCTGTCATGGCGGCTGCAATGGCAAAGGTGCCTGCCTCTATCCGGTCGGGTATGACAGTGTGCGAGGCTGGTTTCAGTTGATCCACTCCTTGAATTTTGATCGTGTCTGTTCCCTCTCCCTCGATCAGGGCGCCCATGGATCTGAGCAACACGGCCAGATCCTCAACTTCAGGCTCCTTTGCCGCGTTTTTCAGTATGGTTGTGCCGCTGGCGGTTGCCGCGGCCATGAGTATGTTTTCAGTTCCGGTAACTGTGGGAATGTCGAAAAAAATCGTGGTTCCCTTAAGCCTGTCAGCCCTGGCGTTTACATAGCCGTGCTCAAGATATAGATCCGTGCCCATGGCCGCAAGGGCCTTAAGATGAAGATTGACCGGCCTTTCTCCTATGGCGCAGCCTCCGGGGAGCGAAATCCTTGCCCTGCCGCACCTTGCTATCATCGGCCCGAGCAAGAGAATCGAGGCCCTCATGGTCTTGACAAGCTCATAGGGCGCGGAGTAACCATGCACGTCCCCGGCATCAATTTGAAGACTCCCGCCACTCCCGGTAAACCGTACCCCAAGCTGTGACATTATCTTTACGATGGTGTCAACGTCTCTGAGCGACGGGATGTTCTCGAGTATGTGTGTGCCGGGGGCAAGAAGACATGCTGCAATGGCCGGAAGGGCCGCATTCTTTGCGCCGCTTATCTTTACCGTTCCTTTAAGGGGCCTTCCCCCCTCGATGAGAATCTTATCCATTCTGATACCTCCCCGCAATTTAACTGGCTCTAACGATTATATCAGATAAGGAAGCGGCGCAAGAAGTCGAAAATATTTTCCGCACTGCCATGTTCCGTCAAAGCGGTTTGTGTTATTATCTGTAAATGGTTTAGAGGCTGGTCGTTGAACCTTTGACGGGTTTCTATGCATTTTGTGGCCGACAGTATGCTTGGGAGGCTTGCCAGATGGCTTCGAGTGATGGGGCATGATGTTTTATATCATGGCCATTGGGATATTGACGCCCTTATGAGGCTCTCATCTGAGAGGAGGATCATCCTTTCGAGAAAAACAAACCTCCTGAAGGAAGATCTCTCTCTTATAGTCCTTCACTCCGACAGGGTCAGGGAACAGCTCCTGGAGCTGGATGCAAGGGTTGGTTTGAAACAAGACCCATCTGAGCGGTTTAGCCGCTGCATTGAATGTAACGCTCCCCTTGAGAAGGCTGATCCGGATGGATGGGGGAAAGGCCTGCCGGAATACGTCTTTTACAGTATGAGAGAAAGCATAAGGCGGTGCCCCGGATGCGGAAGGTTTTTCTGGCCCGGATCACACAGAAAGAAGATGGAGGAACAGCTCAAGGCATGGGGTTTCTGATTGATTTTCCTTGACGAAAGGAGATGCAAGGGGCAATAAATTTGAGTTGCATCCGATTAGAGAGAAGGTGTCTCCAGGGGCCTTTTGAGGTAAACCGGCAGGAGACTGCATGCAGGTTTAGAAACTCGGAACCGGAAAAGGCAGAGGCCTCCTGTGATCGCTTGCCTTGAATTTGATAGGCTCCAGCAATGCTTTGGTGGCCCTAAGGAGGAATTCAAGTGACTACTACTCTAACCATAATATGCGATAACGGCATCAGCAAACCTGGGCTTGTGGGTGAACACGGTTTCAGTGTTCTCATAGAGCGGGATGGAAGCAACATCCTTTTTGATACCGGCCCCGGAATGTCTTTACCAATCAACTTCGAGGCTCTTGGAAAGAACCCCGCGTCGGCTGACAAGATCATCCTGAGCCACGGCCATTACGATCATACAGGCGGCCTGAAGTGGATAGTTGATAAGGCGCGAGGGGTTGAGATTATAGCCCATCCAGCGGTCTTTTCCCCTCACATGGTAAGGGAATCCAAAGATCCTTCGGTGCCTGCAAGGTTTATCGGATGCCCCTTCAGCCGAATGGAACTGGAGGGGCTGGGGGCAAGATTTACGTTTTTGGACAGGACCAGCCTCGTGGAAAAGGGAATAACATTTCTTACAGGCTATGCCCTTGATCCCGAAAAGGTCGCATTGGATGACCGTCTGGTACTGGGGGACGGATTCGAGATTGACACTATGTCAGACGATGCAAGTCTTCTGATTGAGACCGCGGAAGGCCCCGTACTTCTCCTGGGATGCGCACATGGAGGGGTTTTGAACATCTTGGACCATATAAAGGAGGCTTTGGGGATAACAAGGCTTAAAGCGGTCCTGGGAGGGACTCATTTGATGTTTTATGGTGAGAAATCCCTCTCACAGCTAATGGATAGATTTGATGAATTCGGTGTGGATGTGATAGGGGTTTCCCATTGTACAGGCATTCAGGCCGCTTTGAAGCTTGCCGCGAGATTCGCGGAAAGATTTGTCGTGGCATCTGCCGGGTGTGTCTTCAAGTGGGATGGGAACGGTCAATAGGCAGGATGCATTTTCATAAAAATGTTGCATAAAAAAGGATATTATCATGAAAGAACAGTCGGCTGACGAATTTATGGATTTTGCCCTCACTACGGTCAAGAAAGCGGGAGAAAACGCGCTTTCCTACTACGGCAAGGGAGACGCTGGTGTCAAATTTGATGATTCATTGGTTACGGAAGCAGAACTTAGTATTCGTGGGCTGTTTGAAAATGAACTGAAAAAACTGAACCCTCTGCACAGGATATTCGAAGAAGGAAACGAAATATCAAGGCAATACTCTCATGGAGAAAATCGCTATCTTTGGGTGATAGACCCGATTGACGGAGTTGCCAATTTTCAGGCCGGCATCCCTACCTGGGGTATTTCAATAGCCATGCTTGAAAACTTCTGGCCTGTCCTGGGGGTATTCTTAATGCCTGTTACAGGAGATGTCTTCTATTCGAGGGCAGGCGGTCCGGCATACCACGGCACTGAGGCCATCAGCGCATCCAGGAGGGATGAGATAACCGACGAGAGCCTTTTGTTCACTTTTTCCCGTTTCAATCATCATTACCGCACCACCTTTCCTGGAAAAATAAGAACCATGGGATGCGCCGGGGCTCATATATGTTACGTGGCCATGGGACGGGCGGAAGCCGCGATACTGGCCAATCATTCCTTTTCAGAACTGGCCGCTGCCTCTGTTATTCTTGAATCAGCCGGCGGGAAAATCTTCACCACTGATGGGGAGGAATTTTACCTCAGCAATTACATTGACGGTAAGAGGATTGCGGATCACCTTCTTGCAGTGCCTGCCTCGACTCTTGCCGAGGTGAGGGCCTGCTTGACCCGAACCTGAAAGCTCAAAGGCCTCCTTTACTTGTAAACCGACAAGTGATATTGAGCCATGGTGCATCGGTAAGTGCTTAGTTTGATTGATCGCCTGACAGGCTGATAAGATATGAAAAAACTTATAAATATGCGCCGGATGCAGGATAACCAGCAAGGCGTTATACGCAAGATCTCGGCATCCGGTCAGATGGGAAAGAGAATAAGGGAGATGGGACTTGTCCCCGACACCCCGATCCAGATACGCGGGCGAGCCCCCCTGAAAGACCCCGTTGCGGTAAAGGTGCGGGATTTTGTTCTAACCCTCAGAAACGATGAGGCAAACCACATAACTGTTGAAGTTGATATCCCGGAAGGCGATCAGGAGACGTGAATAAGAGCATAACCATAGCGCTTGCGGGAAATCCCAACTCAGGCAAGACCACGGTCTTTAATGCCATGACCGGTGCCAGACAGCATATCGCCAATTATCCTGGGGTAACTGTAGAGAAGAAGACGGGAAAGATCTCGCACAAGGGCCGGGAAATTAACGTAGTTGATCTGCCGGGCACCTATTCCCTAACCGCCTACTCCATAGAGGAAATTGTCGCGAGGGACTTTCTCATCAATGACAGACCCGATGTGGTGATCAACATCGTTGACGGTTCCAACCTTGACCGGAATCTTTATCTGACGGTCCAGATTAGGGAACTGGGGATCCCTGTGGTTGTTGCCCTCAACATGATGGATGTCGCCGAGTCCAGGGGCATGGCGGTTGATTGGCAGAGTCTGTCCCAACTCCTGGAGGCCCCCGTTGTTCCGATCGTAGCCAGATCCAAAACAGGGATACAGGATCTTCTGGATAAGGCCGTTGAGGTGGCCGAAGGCACAAGAGTCTGGATGCCGGCGGCATTATCTTACGGAACCGATATTGATAGAAGCCTTGATGAGATCGCAGGCCTTATGGATAAATCGGCGGTATATGACAGGAAGTATCCCGCGCGATGGAGGGCCCTGAAATGCATTGAGGGTGATAAGCAGATGGTCTCTCTTTTGAAGAGAGATCCTGCCATAGGCGCAAGGATTGAAGAGATCTGTAACGCAACAACCAAGCACATAATGGACACCCTTGGTGAGGAGCCTGAGGCGATAATAACGGATCACCGCTATGGCTATGTCGCTGCAATAACCCGAACCACATTGAAGCACAGGATTGAATCGCGTCTGGACCTATCCGATAAGATTGACAAGGTTCTCACCAACCGCTTCTTTGGACCTATTATATTGATGGGCATATTCTACGCGATATATGCCTTCACCTTCTGGGCAAGCGAAGAACCCATGGGCTGGTTTGAGGCCTTTTTTGGCTATGTCAAGGAGTTGGCAAGGTCATCAATACCCCCGGGTGTTCTTCAATCCTTGATTGTGTCGGGAATTATTGACGGCGTCGGCGGCGTGATGGGATTCGTACCCCTCATAATGTGCATGTTTTTTGCCATCGCCATACTCGAGGACTCAGGCTATATGGCAAGGATGGCATATATGCTGGACAGGGTGATGAGATGGTTTGGTCTGCACGGAAACTCCGTCATGGCCCTTATCGTAAGCGGCGGGATATCGGGTGGATGCGCCGTGCCTGGAGTGCTTTCCACCAGAACACTGATGGATCCCAAAGAGAGGATAGCAACCCTTCTGGTTGTGCCTTTCATGAATTGTGGAGCAAAGATGCCGGTTTTTGCCATGCTGACGGCAGCTTTTTTTTCTATAAGCCAGACCAGGGTCATGTTTCTGCTCACCGTGCTTGCCTGGGGCTTTGCCCTTCTGTCGGCAAAACTTCTCCGGGCCACGGTCCTCAGAGGGCCTAAGACTCCTTTCGTTATGGAGCTTCCTCCGTACCGGCTTCCAACCTTCCAGGGGCTTCTGATACATACCTGGGAGAGGACATCACAGTATGTAAAGAAGGCAGGGACGGTCATACTGGGGTTTTCGATCGTTTTGTGGGCGGCCATGACCTTCCCGGGCCTTCCAGCGGAAAAGGACGCCGCCTTCGAGACCTTACGGACTGAAAAAGTAGCTGATTTTCTCAAGAAGCCCATTGTAGGATCATTCCTGACCGATGAAAAGTCAGTCTCAAGGCTCGGGGAGATAATTAAGGCATTAGTAAGCGCGGAAGGAAAGTCACAGCGGCCACCAAATAATGCCCTCGAAAAGGACAGGCTTTTCCCTCTGGGGCTGGAAGCGGCAAAAATGATGAGCGGAAAAGCCCAAAGGGGAGATGCCGGCCGCGATCTGGCAAAGGTTGCATCCCAATACCTTGTCCTGGCAAAGGACCTCCAGATAATTGATACCGATAGGCGCCATGCGGCACTCTCTAATACTGTGGCAGGAAGGCTCGGTCGCATCCTTGAATATCTGACCGACCCCTTGGGGTTTGACTACCGGGTCAACATAGCTCTTATTGGGGGATTTGCCGCCAAGGAGGTCATACTTTCGACTCTGGGAACAGCCTATTCACTAAGTGAATCACAACAGGAACTGGAAGGCACGCTTCAGGAGAGACTTAGAAAAGACAGAAGTTGGAATCCGTTAAAGGCATTTACTCTTATTGTATTTATTATGCTCTATGTCCCCTGCATGGCCACAGTGATCAGCATCAGAAAAGAGACATCATGGGGATGGGCTGGATTCTCGCTGGCCTTCAACCTTACGGCCGCCTATCTTGTAGCATTGTTCGTGAGCCAGGCCGGAAAACTCATCGGACTTGGAACATGACGGATCGCGACGCGCTGCGTCAGCAGGCTGTTGAAAACGCCCATCTGCTTAGTTTCGCTCGCTCCTCGTCACTGCGGCGTACTTCTAAGTACTCCTCATTCCTAGGGACTTCACGGGCCTTGCATCTGGGCATTTTGGCTCAGCCTGCCCGAAGGCTGTTTTTCAACGGGCCGTCAGCTTTTGAGTAGAAATTGGGATAAAAAGGTGTTAATAACATAAACTCTCGTCGCGGTGCGTCGCATCCGGCCTGAAGAACCAATCAAGACCATAATAAATGAGTTTTTTATTCAAAATTGATTATAAATCGAAGGGGTTATTTTTTTCATGGATAAGATTCCGTTCACCAATGATGGCCTCACCAAAATAAAAAAGGAGCTGACTAATCTCCTGCGCGTTGAGCGTCCCGCAAACATCCAGGCCATCGCAGAGGCAAGAAGTCATGGAGATCTAAGCGAAAACGCCGAGTACCACGCGGCAAAAGAGCGTCAGTCCTTTCTCGAAGGCAGAATAAACGAGCTTAAGGCGGTGATAGGCAAGTCGGAGGTGATCGTTGTGGATGAAGGGCCCTCGGATCGAGTGGTTTTTGGCAGGACCATTATGCTCTACAATGTTCAGGCAGAGGAGGAGGTTTCCTATCAACTGGTTGGGCCATACGAATCCAATCCGGATAACGGCCAGATCTCGGTAATTTCCCCGCTTGGCCAGGCCCTCATAGGGAGACGTGAAGGGGATGCTGTAAAGGTCAAGACTCCGAAAGGAACGCAGGAGTTTGAGATCCTGGAGATAAGGTAGCCCGCCATGGAGGAAAGAGTTAAAGCGGATATGACTGTGCGCCTCAGGTACGCTATGAAAATCTTCCTCAGGGATGGAACCGTAAAGGAAAGGCCGGCAGAGGATATTGAGTTCATCTACGGCATTGAAAAGCAGGTACCTTCTCTTGAAGAGGCGCTGGAGGGCGCGAGGGTTGGTGAAGCCATAAAGGTGACAGTCGGTCCGAATGAGGTCTATGGGGATTACGATCCCTCACTGATTAGAGAGATTCCCAAAAAGGGCCTGATAAGGCAGCGCCTCAAGGAAGATCAATACTACCGGCAGATAAAGGGCGGAACTCTGATATGCTTCAAGGTGCTTGAGCTCAAGCCTGAAACTGTTGTCGCCGATTTCAACAAGCCTATGGCAGGAATAACCTTAGAATTGGACATGCAGGTGCTGGGCATTAGGGCTGCATCCTCCCAAGAGATAGACGCGGCGATGGAATCTCAACTTAAGAGAAGCATAGGATGCGGGTAGCGCCTTTGGAATTATGGCTCGGCGCAGTTCCTCTGTTTGAGGGGCTTGCTCCTGATCAGCTCCGGGCACTGGGCGAAATAAACGAGGAGCGGCAGGTCTCAAAAGGCGAGATCATATTTTCAGACGGTGACGATGGCGCGGGTTTCTTTGTCCTGAAGACCGGAATGGTTAAGGTCTATAAGGTCTCATGGGACGGGAAGGAACAGGTCCTCCATCTTTTCGGCCCCGGTGAGCCCTTCGGGGAAGTGCCCGTCTTCACGGGGGACCGATTTCCAGCCAATGCCCAGGCAATGGAGGATGGCGTGGTAATGTTTTTCCCCAGGCGATCCTTTCTCACCCTTATTCGCAGGAATCCGGATCTTGCGCTCAATCTTCTTGCAGTGCTCTCAAAAAGACTCAAACGATTTACGGCTCTCATTGAGGATCTATCGCTTAAAGAAGTCCCGGGGAGGCTTGCCGCCTATCTGCTTTACATGAGGGAGATTCGAGGCGGCGATATGATTATCGAGCTGGACATACCAAAAAATCTGCTTGCCAGTCTTCTTGGAACCATTCCTGAAACACTCTCTCGAGTCCTGAGCAAGATGGACAAAAAGGGCCTTATAGAGAGCGAGGGGCCGAGAATAAGGATCAAAGACCTCGGCGGCCTCGGGAGCCTTGCTGAAACCGGCGGGGGCCTGTGACGGAGGCCGGTCAGTTCTTCTGCATAAGGTAATTCACAGCGGCCTCAAGGCCGTCAATCGTAAGCTCATACATGGGAAATATCTCCCTGATCGTGCCGATCGTGCGCGTGTAGGGCCATTCTTCGGACATCCTGGGATTAAGCCAAACCGAGCGATTAAACGTCGCGGCAATAAACTGAAGTCTGGCGTAGCTTGGTTTTGTTGATCTTTCCTCAATGTGTATGGAGCCGTCAGTGGACATAAGTTCGTAAGGGGCCATGCTGGCATCGCCCACTATTATAAAGCGCGTGTCAGGCTCAAGCCTCATGAGATCATCCACCTTGAGGGGTTTCCTGAATCTGGCCGGGTCCTCCCAGAGGTAGTCGTAGATGGTGTTGTGAAAAAAGAAGGTCCTCAGTTCCTTGAACATGGTCCTGCTGTAATTGAAGAGTGTCTGAACCACCTCCACATAGGGATCCATTGACCAGCCTCCGTTGTCAATAGCCAGTATCACCTTGAGGCGGTCCTTGAGGCTCCTGTCAAAGATGATCTCTATTTCGCCTGCGTTTTTCATGGTCTGATATATGGTCTTGTCTATATTGACCACATCTTTAGGGCCTGAGGGCACCATGTGTCTAAGTCTCTTGAGCGCCTCACCCATCTGCGCCTGCGTAAGAGGGCCGTCCTGACTGTAGTCGCGGTATCTTCTCTCCATGGCGACCTTTACCGCGGATTTATTCCTTGAAACACCTCCGACCCGCATCCCTCCGGGATGATAACCGGAGTGGCCGACCGGGGATGTGCCTCTTGTCCCTATCCATTTGCTGCCTCCGTGGTGTTCTTCGGTCTGCTCCTTGAGCCTGTCCAGGAAATACTTGAGCAGCTCTTCGGGCGTGAGATTTTTCAGGGAATCCTTATCTACCCCCAATGCCTCCGCGATCCCTTCCGGGTCCTTCAGCCACTGCTCCAGCATGGACTTTGCTATGTCGTTGAGTTCGAATTCCTCCGGGGACTTCAGTTCAGCGCCCTCGAAATGGTGGGCGAATACCTGGTCGTAAAGGTCAAAGTATCTCTCGCTCTTTACGAGGATTGACCTTGCGGCCGTGTAAAAATCGTCCACGGACGTAACAAGGCCCATGGACAGGGCCTTTTGCAGCCGCAGAAAAGACGTAGGGGTTACGGGTATCCCCACCTCCCTGAGGAGGTAGAAAAACTTTGTAAACATCTAAATCCTCGCTCTTGAAACGGCGTTTCTGGCAAGTGCGTGATCGGGGCTTTTCTTGAAAAGGACGCCGAGATAAGGAATCCCTCCCTTGACAAGGTCTTTAACGTTGAAATCAGGATCGCTCTTTAGCGCCCTTATCCAGTTGACCAGTTCCCTGGTTGCCGGCTTTTTCTCAATGCCCCTGACTTCCCTCAGTCTGTAAAAGGCCTGAACCGCGTTATCCATAAGTTCCCTGCTGATGTCGGGAAAGTGAACCTGTACTATCTTTCGCATCATGTCAGCTTCAGGAAAGGCTATGTGATGAAAATTGCAGCGGCCCAGGAAAGGGTCTGAGAGGTCTTTCTTGGCATTAGAGGTTATTATGATGACAGGCCTGTTCATTGCCCTTATGGTCTTGTCAATCTCTATGATATCGAATTCCATCTGATCCAGCACGTCCAGCATGTCGTCCTGAAAATCCGTATCAGCCTTGTCTATCTCATCTATAAGAAGAACGACTTTTTCAGGCGACACGAATGACTGGCCGATCTTGCCCATCTTTATGTAATCTTCTATGTTGCTGACATCTCTTTTGGAATCCCCGAAACGGCTGTCATTCAACCTGGTAAGGGTGTCGTACTGGTACAGGGCGTCAATGAGTTTCATGCTGGATTTGACGTTGAGCACAATGAGACGCATGGATAGCGCCTCCGCGATCGCGTGCGCGAGCATGGTCTTTCCTGTGCCGGGCTCCCCCTTGAGGAGAAGCGGAAGCTCAAGCCTCATGGATATATTGACAATGCTCGCAAGTTCATCATCCAGGATATATTTGGAGGCCCCGGTGAACATCCGATCTCCGTTATTGTCGTTCATAGGTTTTGATCTCCTTAAAAAATATAGATAATTTCTATTACAGGCTTTATTGTAATCACTTCTCAGGAGGGGTCAACTTACCTAATAGCGCCTTCTGTGTCAAATATTCAGGCTTTAACCCCGCTGTGAAACATAAAAAGTCCAGGAGAAAAAATATTGCCTCTTGCATTTCAATCTCTTTCACACGGCACGGTCGCATTTGGTTTTTTCAACATAGAATCCGATATGCTTCTCCTGGAGAACTATTTTTTCTTCGCCGATGAGTTTTGCCGCAACATATCCGAACTTGCCTCACAGGGCGGGAAGGCCTTCTCCGGGCAATGCAAGGCCTATTTCATAAAAGATCCATCCATGGTGGGACATCTTATGGGAGCGATACACGGGATAAGATTTACCGGATTTATAGGTTCGCTCTACAGGCGGTTTCCCTTTCCAGATCTGCCTGAGGCGTTCAAGCAAAAAGCCACCGGCAGCAGCACGCGTCCCGTCGTTAAAGAGATCATCTCAGGATACGCCACAGAACTCTCCATGCCGTTTTCTGTGAATGAGACAGGGGACCAGGCCTCACTGGGCCCTTATCGCTTCAGCAGATTTCCCTTCCATGATCTTATCCGTTATGTGTGGCGCGGGGGATATCCTCGCTGGGAGGAAGAGGTGAGGCCTCGATACCTTATTGATATGAAAGAAGAAGTGGAGAAAAACTCTCCTGGAATATTGTCAAAAATATCCTTTGAAGGGACATAGCACACCATTGATTCTTCTCAGAGGAGATAAGAAACCGCGTCGGACAATCCAAGGTTTTTTGCCTGAACGCGCATGAACGGCGAGCTACTGTTAACATTGTACTGAATTGATAATACTGCGATACTTTTGCTTGACATTCAGGGAAACTCGTTTTTAATACGGGGCCAAGGCCGCGGCCGGACCACACCTGGTGATGCTGGCGTCATGCCCTTTAAAAATTTCGCTTGCCATATTACGTAATCCATAATACTTTTAATATATGATAAAGTCTTTTGCCTGTCGAGATACTGAAGAGCTTTTTGACGACAAACGAGTGCGACGGTTCCAGTCATTTGAGCGACAAGCACGAAAACGATTGATGGTTCTTAATGCCGCGCCAAGTCTGAACGCGTTGATGTTAAATCCTGGGAATATGTTTCACGCCTTGGAAGGTAAAAGACAAGAACAATATGCAATCAGTATCAACAAAGAATGGCGGGTCTGCTTTGAATGGCATGACGGTAACGCTTATAACGTGGCTATCGCCGATTATCATTGAGGTAAGAAGATGAGTAACAAAGATTTTCTTGATCCCATTAGGCCCGGTGAAATTTTGCGTGAAGATTTCATGGGACCCTTGGGCATAAGTATGAACAAGTTATCGAGAGATATTGCTGTCCCTCCTAATAGAATAAGTGAGATTGTAAACGGCAAGAGGAGCATAAGCGCTGATACAGCGCTTAGGTTGGAACGTTATTTCGGGGTCGAGGCTCAATTTTGGTTGAACCTTCAGTCTGAGTATGATCTAAGGATAATAAAACGCAAAATCGGACCGGACATTGAGCAACGAATTTTTCCGGTAAAGAATATCCTAGCTCAGTACTTGACAACTGGGACATAAGAATTCACTTCACCACATCGCTACCGCGCCAGGTTAGTACAGTCGTCAGATGGCTTATCAATGATAATTAATCGGTTCATCGAGAAAAGATCTATCCAATGATCCAAATAGAAAACTCTTCTCACACCTATAAGAATCCAGTCCATCTATTACAGAAACTGATCCGGTTTGATACGACCAATCCACCTGGAAATGAGTCTGAATGTATTGCGTTTATCACCCATCTCCTGACCCAGGCCGGAATCGAGACCAAGATACTCGCAAAATCATCCGAACGCCCTAACCTCATCGCTCGATTGCCTGGACAGGGGAACGCAGCGCCATTGATGCTCTATGGGCATGTGGACGTGGTTACGACAGAGAATCAGCGCTGGCAGCATCCACCGTTTGAGGGCAAACTGGTGGGCGGTTATGTGTGGGGCCGGGGCGCGCTGGATATGAAGAGCGGCATAGCAATGATGGTGACCGCCTTCTTACGCGCCAAAGCCGAAAACATGAAGCCGCCAGGCGATATTGTTCTGGCAATCGTCTCTGACGAAGAGGCCGGTGGTGATTTCGGTGCCAGGTTTCTAGTCGAAGAGCATCCTGAAGAATTCGCAGGCATTCGATACGCTCTTGGAGAGTTCGGAGGGTTTACCCTTTCAGTGGGCAAATGCCGATTCTACCCCATTCAGGTTGCTGAAAAGCAGATATGCTGGCTGAGAGTCACTTTGCGTGGTCCTGGAGGACACGGCTCCAAGCCCGTTCGGGGCGGGGCAATGGCAAAGCTGTCCCGCCTCCTTCATCGGATAGATACACACAGTCTGCCGATCCATGTCACACCCCAGGCGAGGCTCATGTTTAGCTCTTTAGCCTCTGCGCTCGATGGGATACGTGGCTTGATGATCGCTCAACTGTTGAAGCCCAGACTATCCGATATTGTCCTCAAGCTGCTTGGTGAACGCGGTGGGTTGTTTTCACCCTTGCTGCGTAATACAGTCAGTCCAACGATTTTGCATGGCAGCAACACGATCAACGTCATACCCAGTGAGGTTACAGTGGAACTTGACGGGCGTTTGCTGCCTGGTTTCGGGCCGGATGACATGGTAGAAGAAGTGCGAACAATCGTTGGGGATGATTCTGAATTTGAAGTGATACGCTATGACTCCGGCCCGACTGAAACCGATATGGGATTATTTGATACATTGGCAGGTATCCTGAAAGAAGCCGACCCGAATGGTGTTCCTATTCCAATGTTGCTAGGCGCCTTCACTGATGGGCGGTTCTTTTCCCGGCTTGGAATTCAGACCTATGGCTACATGCCTATGCAATTGCCAGGAGACTTTAATTTCACACAGACGATTCACGCCGCTGACGAGCGGATTCCAATAGACGCAGTTCAATTTGGTACAAATGCGATCTATAAAGCTTTACAGCGTTTTGCCGCCCTGGCACAGCAACCGGCTGAGCCGCCTGATCAAGACGCCCAAGCTGCATATGGGCGACAGCGGGCTGGCGTGTGCGCTCCTCGGGATGAATGCCGAGGGGCTGTGGGAAGATCGCGCTTTATTCGGGCAGATTCTTGAAACCTTCATCTATCAGGAGCTGCGCCGGCAGGCCGGCTGGCAGGAAGACGCAGTTTTGTTCAGTCATTTCCGTGACAAGGACAAGGTTGAAGTGGATTTTGTCTTGGAGTCGGGCGGCAGACTGGCGGGGGTCGAGGTGAAGGCGGCCTCGACGGTTACCGGTGAGGACTTCAAGGGCTTGCGAAAGCTCCAGAACGCCGAAGAGAAGCGTTTCGTGGCCGGGGTTGTGCCGTATGACGGCGAGGCTGTCGTCCCCTTCGGGAACAAGCTGTATGCCGTGCCCATATCGAGTCTCTGGGAGCGGACGTAATGCCCTACACCGAAGATACCCTCGTTCAGCAGACCACGGCCGAGTATGCGGATGAGGTCTATCGCCATGTGTATCGCGTGTACCTTACGCTGCCATCGCCATACTACACGGCACAGGCAGTAGCATGAAATGGGAAGGGCTAATGAGGCGCTGCTCCTGACTGCTGTTCCGCTGCGCTCCGAAGCGTCAGGTGAGCTCGATCGTTCTGAAAAATTATTTTTGACACCCGTAACGTATCTGGTTACACTTTTGCAGTATGATTCAAAAGCTTAAACATAACGGGCTGAGGGCATTATGCGATTCTGGTAGTTCAAGTGGTGTCAATCCTGATCATATTGCGCGGATTAGAAAGATTCTCGCCCTCCTTGAACCCGCAGAAACTATAGAAGATATGAATTTGCCAGGTCATGGATTGAACCCACTCAAGGGCAATCGTAAAGGTGATTGGGCAGTGAAAGTTAGCGGGAACTGGCGCATTACCTTCAAAATACAAAATGCCGATGTCTTAGATGTTAATTATGAAGATTTTCATTAGAAAGGTGACAAATGTCCATGTATTATCCGCCACACCCCGCGAAATAGTCAGAGAGTTTTGTATCGAAACTCTTCATATCAATGTAACTGAAGCTGCCAGAGCGCTCGGTGTTACAAGAAGGACATTTTCAGCAACTTTAAATGGGCGGGCGGGTATTAGCCCTGAAATGGCATTAAGGTTATCTAAAGTGTTTGGTCGTACACCAGAAGGGTGGCTGCGCCTCCAGCTTCAGTATGATCTATGGAATACAAGACAATCTATAGATATTGCGGACTTAAAACGGATTGAAGCTGCATGATTTCAATTCTATTGGATGACCCTCATAGGGCCTCCCACTGTCATGTCCTCGATGAAATTAGGACGGTCAAGGTTATCCTGATATGGACACGCTATGAGTAGCGAAAGAGCATAGGGAGGAAAAAATGCAGAGAAATACCTATATAGATGCGTTCGATCCTGAGGGAAAGAGCCAAAACGTCTGCGAAAGGTGCGGCCTGTGTTTACAGAAATGTCCCGTTATGAAAATGGAAAAGGCAGAATCCCAAGCAGAAATGGGTCGACTGCTAAAGGGTCAGGAAACCAAACGAGTGCTAAATGAATGCACGTTCTGCTTTGGTTGCAACCATTACTGTCCTCAAGGCCTGCGGCCTTATGCCCTTATCATGGAGCGCGCAGTACAGAAGAATCGCAGTACCGGAAAGGATCTCCCACCATATATAGACTACCTGCTGACGGGGAAAACCGATTCCTGCTTGTTTTGGGATGTATATGCCACCGAGGCGGCAGAGGAGAAGGCTATTCTGGACAGATGGGCCATCATTCCCCCAAAAAGCCCGGAGGTTCTGTTCATCGGTTGTGTGGGAAGAGAGATTCCTTTTGGTACCGAGCACTCGCGCGTGCTTGGGGGCCTGCCCAAATACTCTCCGCGCAATGCGTGCTGCGGGGAACTGGCGTATCGGTATGGTGACTATAAGGCCTTCGCCGAGACCGTCGACCGCACGCGGGGTATGCTCGAACGGCTTGATACGAAACGCCTGGTGTGTTACTGCGGCTCCTGCACAAATTATCTCGGAAATATCTGGCCGAATTATCATGGCGTCAAACTGCCTTTTGAGATCGTTTCAGTGTGGGAGTGGCTTTGGGAAAAATACCAAAACGGCGAAATCAAGGTTGAACGCCCAATAGAGCGAAAGGTCGCCCTCACTGACTCCTGTTACAGCAGTGAACTGGGAAATGGGTTTATGGACTCGGTCAGGGGCCTGCATCGGGCAGTGGGAATGGAGGTCGTGGAACTCGAGAATAACCGGTTCGATAATCTGACCTGCGGTACGGTGTCCATCCTTCGCAAGAATTACGACCTGAGAGAAGGCGCCAAAGAAACCAAAAAAAAGATTGCTCAGGTTTTGAATACGGGAGCCGGGGATCTTAATTGTTACTGCCCCGGATGCTATATGCAACTTCGCGGCGCAGCCAAGAAATCCAACATACAACCCCATTATGCCCTGGAGGAAATTCTCTGGGCTTTTGGAGATGACTACCCGGTCCCATTGGAAAAGAGGGCGGCAAAACAGACCGAACTTTTCATAGAAAAGGTGAAGGCTTCATTCACGGGTTAGACATAGATGGGCATTAGGCCAGTCATTGACGGCCTGTTGTCCATCAACACACCATAGAAGAAAGCCCCAGCACTACAAGAAGTTTCCCTTGCCTTGCCATTTAATAAAGCAATACCTCATGGCACTGTTGTATTTCACAAGGGCTTTTTAGCAAATGGAGGACCATCAAGGCTTCTTCCAAATTCCTCCGCCTCTTTCATAAGCTCTTTATTGGAACTTACATCTCCGGCATTCATGGCGCTTCCATAGATTGTAGAGCTCTTTTGTCCCAGGGTTGCCCTGCTTGGGATATGTGTCAGCCCTTATAGCAAAATGAGACAAGTTGATACTTCACCAAAAGCACCCTATCAATCAGAGAAATATAACCAAATGAGACTGCTTCAGGACTCGCCGTCATGGAATTATCTATCAGATATTACGGTCGTATTTGATATGGATTGCAATTGGTTCCAGGGTCTGCTTATCTGTATGAAAATCAGTGTATAAGAAACATGTTCGGAAGCGTTGCATGTCAACCGCCTTAGGGACGGCACAAAATAATTGAGATGAACCTTTGGACCTTTTTAGATAAGGTGGAGACGCACCAAGTTTTTTTAGGATGGGGAATCATATTGAGAAAGCCCGCCCTGCTCAATAATCTTCAGGGAAAACTTATGCTCCTTTTTTCCTTATTCGCCCTGGTGCCCCTCTCGGCCCTTGGCGCCTTTTCTGTCCATACTGCAAAGGAGTTGATTTTAAACATAGTCACCAATGAGGTCAACCATGTGGCGAGGGATAAGGTTGAGCTCCTAAAAAGATGGCTTTCAGAGCGAAAGGCTGACATTGCCGTTGTAGCCGGATCCTCAATCCTCTCTTCTGCTGATCCGTCCGATGTCTCCGCCTATCTGGAACTTGTGAGAAATAACTACCGTGTTTACAGCGGATTCGCTGTGTTTTCTCGAACAGGCCAGATCATTTACTCTACTTCAGAGAATTCCACGGTCCCGAATGGGGCTGAATGGTTTGAGGAAGCCCTTGACGGCCGGCTCTTTATGTCGGAAATATTCTTTGACCCAGAGAGAAGGGGCTCATTTTTCCTTATATCCGCACCCTTGCCCGGCAGGACAGGCAACATTGACAGGGTAGTGTGTGCCTCGGTGGGGACAAGCACCATACTTTCCGCAATCCTTTCGGTGTCTCTGGGCCGCACAGGAGAGTGCTACCTTGTTAATCGGGAAGGAATGTTCTTGGCCCACAAAGAACCCCATAGAATACTTACCGAAAACATAGCACAGTCCGAAAGCTTCAAAAATATCTTCAACAGAAGAAGCAATAACATAACTTACATTGATTACAGAGGGATAGAGGTTATCGGGTCCTCCGCAAGGGTGGAAGGTACCGATTGGGCCCTGGTAGTGGAACAGGACAAAGACGAGGCCTTCCATGCAGCCCGCATTTTGTCCGGATATATATCACTGGTGATAGCATTGTCGGTGCTGGGAGCATTGGTATCCGCATGGCTACTATCCCGCTATATGGCACATCCGATCCACAAGCTAAGTATAGCAGCGGATGAACTTGCAGCAGGCCGTTATGATCCGAAACTCATGATTACTCAACGCAGGGATGAAATCGGTATTCTATACAAGGCCTTTGCTGATATGGCTGAAAAACTCAGACGCCGGCAGAATGACCTGGAAACCAAGGTGCATCTCAGGGAAGCGGAGCTTAAGGACACAGGTGTGGAGCTGAAGAGGACGCAGCAGGCAGCGGTGCGCTCCCAGCAACTTGCCTCCATGGGTCATCTGGCGGCAGGTGTTGCCCACGAAATCAGGACGCCGCTTACTTCGCTTAAACTTTTCCTGGAGTCCGTAGAAAGTGACATTGAAGTCTCCCCCGAGTTTGAACAGGATTTCCATGTAGCCATGAAGCAGATAAAGCGGATGGAGGATACCATAAACCGTTTCCTGGATTTTGCGAGGCCGCAGGAGCCGCTTTTTTCGGATATCTGTATAGAGGATCTAATCAATGATGCGTTGCTGGTGGTAGGACCCAAGGCCAGGCAGCAGGAGACTTTTATTGGATTGGATGTCAGATCCTCGCCTCTAAACATCAGGGGGGACAGAAAACAGCTCTGCGAGGTACTTGTTAATCTGATGGTTAACGCATTGGAGGCAATGGGTTTGCGAGGAGAACTCCATATAACTGCCTATAGCGAGCCCGTATTCGATATAGAGAAGCAATCCGAATATGTCCGCATAGATGTCAAAGACACAGGGCCGGGTATTGCTCCCAAAGATATTCCAAGGCTCTTTGATCCGTTTTTCACCACCAAGGCGACTGGTACCGGGCTCGGGCTGTCTATCGTTTACAGCACGATCCATCGCCATGGTGGTGAGGTCCTGGTGTCAAGCGAAGAAGTAAAGGGCACTACTTTTTCGGTTCTCATCCCCCTTGCGGCAAACAATAGAGGAAAAAGCGATGGAAAAGATTCTCATAGTTGACGATGACCAAGGCCTTGTGCACTTCCTCAGCCGCTTTCTTTCCAAACAGGGGTACGATATCCGCACCTGCAACGCGGGGGAGGCGGCCATTAAAATGGTTTCCGCTGACGTCTTTGATTTGGTTCTTCTGGATTACAAGATGTCCGCACTTAATGGTCTCGACACCCTTAGGGAGATAAGGCGCCGTCAGGTGAGGACCCCGGTGATAATCATGACGGCCTACGGCACCACCGATACCGCAATAGAGGCCATGAAGGTCGGGGCCTATGATTACCTTCCAAAGCCCTTTGAGCGAGATGAACTGCAACGTCTCGTGAACGATGCCCTGGGCGTAAACCACCTAATGAAGGAGGTCGTCTGCTACCCTGATTTAGCCAGGGGGCCAACCGTTGCTGCAGCTCCAGGCGCCGCCCAGATAATAGGTAAACACAAGCGGATGCAAGCTGTATATAAACTCATAGGCCAGGTTGCAGACAGGAATGTTACCGTACTTATCACAGGAGAATCCGGGACAGGGAAAGAACTGGTCGCCCGAGCCATCTACCACCACAGCAGCAGGAAGGAAAAGCCTTTTCTGGCGGTGAACTGCGCAGCTATTCCGGAGACCCTCTTCGAAAGCGATCTGTTCGGATATGAACGGGGTGCCTTCACAGGCGCCGAAAGGGTGCACATCGGCAAATTTGAAAGATGCACAGAGGGAACGCTCTTTTTTGACGAAATTGGCGATATGCCGCTTGTCACTCAGGCCAAAGTCCTTAGGGCAATTCAGTACGGTGAATTCGAAAGGCTGGGCGGAAGTGAGACCATCAGGTCCGATGCGAGGATCATCGCCGCCACCAACAAGAACCTGGGAAAAGAGGTTGAACAGGGGAGGTTCAGGGAGGATCTTTACTGGCGCCTGAAGATCATATCTATTCATCTTCCGGCCCTTAAGGAGCGAAAGGAAGATATCCCGTTGCTTGTGGAGCATTTCATAGCTCGTCTGAGCAGCGAATACGGAGTAGCCATAAGGTATGTGGATGATGGGGCACTTGAGAGGATCAGGTCATATTCCTGGCCCGGCAATGTTCGTGAGCTTGAGAACTGTATAAGACGTGCTGTCCTGCTGAGCCAGGGAGAGATAATCCTTCCAGAGCACATTCAACTGGAAAGAAACCACGGAGACTCAGAAGGCGGAACGGAAGAGGAGCCATGCATCATTAGGATGGAGAGAAAAATTGACGACCTTTTCCCAGAGCTTGTCAAGATTTCCTTAGATCCCGGTGAAGCCAACATCCTTGATACAGTTGAAGGCGCCCTCATAAGAAGGGTTTTGAAACAATGCGGATACAATCAGGTAAAGGCCTCCAAAATGCTGGGAATAAGCCGTAACACCCTGAGGCACCGTATAAAGAAATTCCACATCCAGATACCGCCGGAATAAGCCAATCCCCCCAAGGCTGATGAAATTTGCGCAGGGCTGCTCAAAACCTGCGCATAAAGCATCAACCCTTCCTACTGCCTGCAAGTATTATCCTGTTGCATCTTGTTGAAAAGATGGGTTTTATTTTCTCTTTTCCCTTCCTCAATCTTTCGGCACAGCTATTGCTGAGGCATCCGGCGGGGATGCCCGCGACCAGATGACTAATGCCGCATCACTCTGCAGGCGCTCCAGAATAAGAAAGCGGCAGGCTGCTAATATAAAGACTCGCACATGAGAAAGGCGGTCATGAAGCAGAAAGCTGAAATGGAATCAATCAACAATTGCGAATCAAGGGAAGTGGACTCCAGAATTGAGATTGATCGCATAAACGCAAGACTCAGGCACTTCAGGGGAGTCGCAGCAAGTGTTATGTCTGAGGCCATGACTTTGTGGAAAGAGATCTGGAATGAACTCCAGGACCCTCGCACCTGTGAAGAGATCCTCGAAGGGGTCGGGGGTCTCGATCCTGCCGCAGGTCGGGCGCAAAGGGCAAAACTGCTGGAAAAGCTTCATATTCTTGGCATTAAGATTGATTACGCAAAAAGGTTGTGTGAAGGCGACCCCGGAGGAAAAACACGTTTGGGGGCGGAGGACTGAATTCTCAACGAGCGAGGTGCTTAAGCTTTACTCCGCCTGGTTAATCAAACTCACTCATCAAAGATAAGCCGGTGCAATAAGGGGAGGAAGGCCATGGAAAAGCAGTTGAAGGTTGTCAGAAGTTCGCAATCGGACTCCCAGGAGCAGAAGTCACTTTCTCCTGAAGAGAGGTTGAGACATTTCAGGAACATCATGGGTTCAATGCTTCAGGATGCTCAGAATATATGGGGCGATTTATGGGATGAATTCCAGGGGCAGGTCGTAGGCAATGTGTTGGTTGAATCCGGAGCATCGAAAGGATTCATACCGCGCTGCGGATGGCCAGAGTTCCTGGAAAAAATGTGGATATTGAAACATTACCTTGATCATGCGAAACGCCTTAGCGATTAGGATTTAAAATAATTTAACATAATGTTAACAAAAATAAGCATTTATGATATAAATTCTAAGGAGGAAGATAAATGTCTGATAACGTTAGTAATCCTTTCAAAATCGCCCAGAGACAGATAAACGACTGCGCGGACATTCTCAAGCTCGATCAGATCACACGGGAAGCACTACTGCACCCAATGCGGGAGCTTCACGTGACTTTTCCCGTACACATGGATGACGGCACAACCAAGATGTTTCAGGGCTTCAGGATACATTACAATGATGCAAAAGGGCCAGCCAAGGGAGGCATAAGGTTTCATCCTGACGAGACTATTGACACAGTGAGGGCACTTGCTGCCTGGATGACATGGAAGGTTGCATTACTTGATCTTCCTCTGGGAGGCGGAAAAGGAGGAGTAATCTGCAACCCCAAGGAACTTTCCGTGCATGAACTGGAGAGGATAAGCAGGGCATACATAAGGGCAATAGCTCCATTCATCGGTCCTGAAAAGGACGTGCCCGCCCCCGACGTTTATACCAACCCACAGATCATGGCCTGGATGATGGATGAATATTCCTCAATGCTGGGCAAGAACCAGTTTGGGGTGGTGACCGGTAAGCCTCTTTCCATTGGAGGATCTCCCGGCCGGGGTGATGCAACTGCACGAGGAGGCCTCTACCTGTTGCGTGAAGCAGCCCGCAAGATATCTCTTGACCTCAGCAAGGCTACCGTGGCTATTCAGGGTTACGGTAATGCAGGCAGTTATGCCGCATCTCTGGCTGAGTCAATGTTCGGAGCAAAGATCTTGGCTGTCTGCGATTCCAAAGGGGCGGTCTGCTGCCGAACGGGGCTTTCCTCACAGGGAATAGCCAAGCAGAAGCAGAAGACCTCCTCCGTTCTCAATTGCCAGGGCAGTGAATGCATAACCCAGGAAGCGCTTCTGGAGATGGATGTGGATGTACTGATCCTGGCGGCCCTTGAAGGGATACTTACCGCAAAGAATGCCGATCGGGTGAAGGCCAAGGTTATTGTGGAGCTAGCCAACGGCCCTACCACCCCTGAAGCGGATGAAATCCTCTATAAGAAGGGCATTCATGTCATTCCCGACTTCCTATGCAACGCAGGAGGAGTTACCGTTTCCTACTTTGAAATGGTTCAGAACGCATCCATGTATTATTGGGATGAGAAGGAAGTGCATGAGAGGCTGGACAAGCGCATGACCCGGGCCTATCATGAGGTATTCGATATGTCTGAGAAATATCATATAAACATGCGCAAGGCCGCATACGCCGTCGCAGTAAGCCGGGTAGTGGAAGCAATGAAAACGCGAGGATGGGTATAGTCCGAATCCCCAGGGAAAAGCCGATGGCCTTTCCTTGGGACCAATAAACCCATCCGCCCCTATAAATAAGGATTCATATTTAAAGCAGTTTTCTGGAGGCGTTTTTGCTCAAATCCCAGCAAGTGGGAAGCGGGATTCCTGCGCTTGATAATGTCCTGGGCGGGCTCCGCCTTGGAGACAACGTGGTCTGGCAGGTGGACAGGCTCGAAAACTACCTCAAGGTAGCTCGCCCTTTCGTTAACCAGGCACTTGCTGACGGGCGCAAGGTAGTCTATCTGCGATTCGCCACCCACCAGAGGATAATTGCCACAGAGAATCGAATCCGCACAATCGAGCTTGACCCCAGACCCGGTTTTGATCTGTTCAGCGCCCAGGTAAACAAGGTCATCGAGGCACAGGGTATCGGCGTCTTCTATGTGTTTGACAGCCTCTCCCATCTGGTGGGTGAGTGGGCAACGGACGAACTCCTGGCGAACTTCTTCAAGGTGACCTGCCCATATCTCCATGAACTGGACACAGTCGCTTACTTCGCCCTCAAGAGAGGCCAACATTCCCACAGCGCGGTTGCCCGAATAAGGGACACCTCCCAGGTGGTAATAGATCTTTATCACGTCTATTCCAAACTCTACATTCATCCCATCAAGGTCTGGGACCGCTATTCGTCTCAAATGTTCCTGCCCCATCTATACGCGGAGGGCGACCTTACTCCGGTTTTCCAAAGCGGCGATGCCTCATCCATACTGATTTCGGCCAGTAAGTCACCCCTCAAGGTCAAGGCCGACTCGATTGCGCCTTGGGACAGCGTCTATAGAAAGCTCGCCCAGTACGATCCCGAAGAACTCGATCACCTTTGCGATTCCGTTGAGATCCAGGCCTTGAGGCAGGAACTCACGCAGATGATGATCGGCCCATACGCCCAACTTAGGGGTCTGGCCGATCGGTATCTGACGATCCAGGATCTCCTGGCTATAAGAAACAGGCTGATCGGGTCAGGCCGGATAGGCGGCAAAGCAGCAGGAATGCTCATAGCAAGGCAAATCCTCGTTTCTGATCCAGGCAAGGTTGATTTTTCAAAGGTTCTGGAGGAACACGACTCTTTCTTTGTTGGCTCTGATGTCTTCTTCACGTTCCTTGTCAACAACGACCTCTTCAGGCTGAGACTCAGATTGACCAGGAACTCCAGGATTTCTCAAGAGGAGTTTCAGGATGTTGAAGAGCGTTTCCAGACAGGACGTTTTCCTGACGAAATATTGGAGCAGTTCAGGGATCTTCTGGAATACTTCGGCCAAGCCCCGATAATCGTAAGATCAAGCAGCCTTCTGGAAGACGGCTTCGGCAATGCCTTCGCGGGAAAGTACCGAAGCGAGTTCTGCGTCAATCAGGGAAGCCCCGAGGAACGCATGGACTCCCTGCTGAGAGCCGCCAAACTTATTTATGCAAGCGCTGTCAATCCGGATGCACTCGCCTACAGGAGGCAAAGAGGTCTGGGCGAATCGGATGAGCAAATGGCAATCCTCATCCAACGCGTCTCAGGGATGAGGTACAGGCAGTATTTTTTCCCTCCTCTGGCAGGAGTTGCTTTTTCCTACAACCTGTACCGCTGGACTGACAAAATTGACCCAAGGCAGGGAATGATAAGGCTGGTGGCCGGGCTTGGAACCAGGGCAGTGAACCGTCTGGAACGAGACTACCCCAGATTGATCGCGGTAAGCCATCCCACCCTCAGGCCCGAGATGGGCATCAAGGTGGCGGCATATTCTCAGCATCAGATGGATCTTCTAGATCTTGATCAAAATGAGTTCAGCAGCCTGCCGGTCATTGAGGTTATCGCAAATGCTGATTATCCCTCTATCGAATTCTTCCTTTCAGAAATAAGGGATGGATACGTGAAGGACATGGAAAGCGATGATCCCTCCGGTTTGAAGGAACCTGTACTGACCTTTAACCGGCTTATCTCCAAGACGGCTTTTGTGGAGATCATAAGGGAACTCCTTGCCAAACTTCAGGAGGCCTATGGATACACGGTGGATACGGAATTCACCGCATTTGTGGGACAGGGAGGTGGAATAAAGATCAATCTGGTCCAATGTAGGCCACTCAGGCTTCCCGGAGTAACCGCAACCACCGCCATACCAGAAAACATTCCTTCTCATCGAGTCCTTTTCAGGACCAAGCGGGCAATCCCTGGCGGAATCGTAAGAGATATCCGATATATCGTTTACATTGACCCGGTTCCTTACGCCACGCGAGCTTCCATGGACGAGAAGCGCACGATGGGGAGGGTTGTCGGAAAGTTAAACAGGCATCCTGAGATCATGAAACACAGGATAATGATGATGGGGCCTGGCAGGTGGGGCAGCTCGAATATAAACCTGGGGGTTAATGTCACTTACTCGGAGATAAACAATACTTCAGTCCTTGTTGAGATTGCAAGGGAGGAAAACGGCCATGTGCCTGATGTATCCTACGGAACACACTTTTTTCTTGATCTCGTAGAGTCCAACATAATCTATCTGCCAGTCCATCCGGATGAACCGGAAGCCGAATTCAATAAGGATTTCTTCATCAAATCGCCCAATCATCTCGGTCTGCTCCTGCCCGAGGCTGAAGATCTACAAGATTTCATAAAGTTGATTGATGTGAGCCTTGCAGCAAGAGGAGCCCTGGCACGGGTGGTCGCCGACGCCCGAGACGGTAGAGCCATCTGCTATTTTGGATTTGAGGATGATCCATGGGAGGTTAGAGATCCGTCAAATGCTTATCCAGGCGGTACCCCACCGGATATGACCAAGTTCAAGTATATCCCGTGAATTCTCTGAAAATTAAATAGATCTTTGGCGTTGTATTTCCCAGTCGCTTCTTTCTGAAGATACTCTTCCATAGTGGAGGAACCGGAAGGCTTCTGGAGTGGTGCCTGGAGATCCGGTCAGCGCAGCACCTTAATGCAGCCGTCTCCCTTGAAAA
>JBGSUA010000127.1:0-24812 GCA_041753575.1 Desulfatiglandaceae bacterium | reverse complement strand
GCCCTGAAATACAGAGAAATTGCATCGTCTCTTAAGAAATACAGAGATGAAATAAGGGCTCAGGCGGAGGACAAGGTTGACGGGTGGAAAAGCTCCTGAGAAGGGCTCCTTCTTTGGTGATAGAGGCTCTAACTGAGGAGGCCGTGGACATGGCCGCTCACAGGGCCGCTTTAGTCCTCAAGGAAGGAGGCCTGGTAGTGTATCCGACCGAATCATTCTACGGTCTGGGCGCCGACCCATTTAATGAAAGGGCGGTGCGCCGCCTCTTCAAGATTAAGGGCAGGGGCTATGATCGTCCTATACTGCTGATCATACCTGACTCAGATCTTGTAGGGCGCTACGCTGTCAATGTCAATGAAACCGCAGTCAAACTTATGGATTTTTTCTGGCCCGGGGGTCTTACTCTTGTATTTGAGGCAAGACCTGAGATTCTTGATTCTGTGACTGCCAGAACCGGCAAAATAGGTCTCAGAATGTCGGCTAACCCTCTTGCCAGAGGTATTTGCGCCTCATTCGGAGGAGCCATTACGGGAACCAGCGCCAACCTATCCGGCACAGAGCCTTTCACCGACGCCGGGGGGGCGGCGGATTCCCTGAAGGCTGCGGTGGAACTCGTTATTGACGCGGGAAGATGTGCGGGAATGAGCCCTTCTACAGTCCTTGATGTGAGCCGTATCCCACCTGTTCTGATCAGGGAAGGGATGATTCCCAGAGAGAAAATCGAACTTGTAACAGATATCCTGACGTAGTTATCTTGTGTCTGGTTAAGAAACAGGGGTGTCTTTCGGGACCTTTTGGCACCTGTAATGGAGAAGCATCTGGGCAGAACATATATGCATGCTGGTAAAAAGAGGATCGAGAGCAATTTCGAATATCTCAGGAAGCTATTCATCATGCCTGATTCGCCTGATAAGTTCATCGAATTCGGCAGAGAGCTTCTTGATATGATCCATGATTTTTTTCAGGAAAAGGCCGGCATCCACAGCAGTGTCACCCTTCCACAATTAAGCGGCATATTCGATCAGAAGGCAATTCCTGAGAGCCCGATGCTCATAAAGGACGTTCTTTCAGAGATCAAGACCAAGATAATAGATAATTCGGTCAAAGTCGGAAGCCCATGTTACATAGGGCACATGACGAGCGCGATACCGTATTTCATGATACTGCTTGAGATGATCATTGCGGCCCTTAATCAGAATCAGGTGAAGATAGAAACGGCCAAGGCTTCAAGCTTTGTTGAGAGAGAACTTCTGGCATGGCTGCACAGGCTGATATTCAACAGGAGGGATTCTTTCTACGAAAGGCACATTCACAATCCCCGAGTTGCGCTTGGTAATGTGACTAGCGATGGAACGATTGGGAATCTCACCGCCCTCTTCGTGGCAAGGGAGAAGGCCTTTCCCCCTGATGAGAGATTTCCGGGCGCGCGCGCTGCAGGCATGGTCGAGGCATTGCGGCATTATGGTTTTGAGAGGGCGGTTGTCCTTGTGTCAACCAGAGGACATTATTCAATCAGGAAGGCCGCCAACATACTTGGAATAGGCGAGGAAAACGTGATAACCATCTCTGTTGACAGCGCAAACAGAATGGATCTCAGAAAGCTCAGGAAAAAGATCAGGAGCCTGGGTTCAGGACCTCACAGCAGGATAATAGCTATAGTGGGAATAGCTGGCACGACTGAGACCGGAAACATTGACAGGCTGGATGCCATGGAGGAGATAGCGCACGAGGCCGGGGGCCATTTCCATGTGGATGCAAGCTGGGGAGGCCCGGCGCTCCTGGCTGAAGAGTACAGGGGCCTATTCAAGGGCATTGAGAAGGCCGATTCCGTGACCATTGACGCTCACAAGCTCCTTTACTGCCCGATGAGCATGGGAATGGTTCTGTTCAGGAGCGAAAAGGACCTTAACGCCATCAAACATTCATCTCAATATATTATTAGAAGGAACTCGGTTGATACGGGAAGATTTACGATTGAAGGCTCAAGGCCTTTTGCCTGTTTGAAGCCATGGGCTTCACTCAAGATAATAGGCAGAGACGGCTACGGTCTCCTTTTCAGACAGGCGAAAAGGAATACCGATATCTTCAAGAAGATCCTGGAGAATTACCGGAGCTTTGAATGTCTCAACCATCCTGAGCTTTTCATATTGACATATCGTTTCATGCCGGTGGATGTGAAGGAAAGGCTTCATTGCTGGAGCAGGGAAGCCACAACATCATGCGATAAGGAGAGGCGTAAAGACCTTGAAAAAGGCATTGCGAGGGTAAACAGGCTAATGAACGCCTTTACGGTAAAGCTGCACAAGGCACTTAGAAGAGACGACAGCACCTTTGTCTCACGCACTACCCTTGAGTCAACGCGCTACAGCCCGCAAAACATTGTTGTCCTGAGGGCCGTTCTCATAAATCCCCTCACCACTGGTGACTATCTGGAGGAGATCGCGGCAACACAAAACCGCATCGCCCTTCAACTCTGGCAGGATTTTGCGCCAGCCTACGGCCGCATGGCGGAGGAGGTGGGGGGCTCTATCCCCTCGACAAGCGAACTTCCGGGAGCAAATGCGGCGCATCTGTTATAGAGCCTTATATTTTCACTAACCATCTTTCTGTAAAACTCCTTGTCTGCTTCTGGGTCCTTGCCTCCCGGAGACTTAATCAACACGTCTTTTGTAAAGGAAAGAATTATCCCGTGGCTGCACTCCTCTATCATATAGGCCAGCACTCCCCTGCATGGAGTCTCTTTTAGCATCCCGTCTATTATTTTGAGCATCCCGGCGCCGATACGGATGCCGCAAAGCCTTCGGAGCGGTTCGGAGAAATCGCCTTCTTCTCCCCTTGCGCTTCTGATGACAGATCCTTTCACCGCAGCCAGTTCAAGGTCAGGCGGGCGTACAGTTATCTCAGTCCAGGCTTCTGTCAGGGTATCCTGGAGTCTGCAAGTGGCGATTAAAATCCCGTCGCCTCTCTGTTCCACGCTGGTGCAGCGATCTCTCGAAAAGGTAAGTATCCTTGCCATATTATGCTCTCCTTAATAAACCTTACGATTTTATGCCTGCCGGTTCCTTACTGTCGGGAAAAGGGATGTATCCGTGTGTGGCAGGAACTTCGCCGCGCTGAAAAGGTTCATGAATTCCTGATTGACGTTGAGCTCAAGATATGTGATTCGGTCCCGTATGCTTAAAGCCTCCTCCGCTGCCTTTCTTGAAAGAAGGGCCATCTTTGCGCCCTTGAGGGAGGTGTTTCCTAGTGAAATATAGACAGAAAGTGGCAGATCAGGCAGCATGCCTATGGTTATAGCGGATATGGGGTCTATGTATGATCCGAAGGTCCCTGCCACATAAAACCTCTCAATTGAGTGGAGGGGGATATTAACCGTGTTGGTTATCGTTGTGAGTATCGTGTACATGGCCGCCTTGGATCTGATCAGGGCATCTATATCGGGCTGGCTTATGGTAAGATCCTCTCCTGTGCCGGAATCAGAGGCCGGAACTATCTTGAGATGGGGTATGCCATCACTGTAAATGAGTCTGTCCCCACATCTTTCCCTTACGAATTTACCCCTTATATCCAGCAGACCCGCGAGAAACATCTGGGCTGTCAGATCAATGAGACCTGATCCACATATACCTATTGGCGCGGCATTGCCTATAGTGCTGATTGTAAAGTCATTGGTGTCGTGGTTGATTTTAACTCTGTCTATAGCTCCGGGAGCAGCCATCATGCCTATGCTTGCCACTCCCCCTTCCAGGGCGGGGCCTGCCGCGCCGGCACATGCCATCAGCCATTCATTGTTTCCAATTACGACCTCGGCGTTTGTTCCCACATCCACCAGGAGGGATATTTCGCTCTTCTTTCCCATGCCCGATGACAGGATGCCGGCGATGAGATCCCCACCGAAATAGCTCCCCACATTAGAAAAGACTTGGACAGGCGCAAGGGGGTTGATCAAAAGGCTCAGATCCGATGCCTTTATCCCCTCGAAGCGGTTCGCCGCTGGTATGTAAGGCTCACGGCAGATCCAGTGAGGCGTGATGCCGAGAAACATGTGGGTCATGGTGGTGTTGCCTGCAACGGACATGGCCACCAAGTCTTCAGGAGCGCAGCCAAGAGCGCCAGTCATCTTCTCTACTTGGGCATTTATGCCGTCCACCACCATGGCCTGAAGCTTTGAGATAGCATCCTTGCCTGATGACGCAAAATGAATGCGGGATAAGATGTCGGCGCCGATTCTTATCTGGGGATTATGAAACGTCGCACTGGCAACTGATTTTCCACTTCTAAGATCAACCAGCTCAAGAACTACTGTTGTAGTCCCAAGATCCACTGCCAGACCGTAGATGGAAGTCTGTTTTTTTTCGGGGAAAAAATCAATTATATGCCAGCAGCCCTCCGCCTCGTAAAGCAGAACCTCTCCCCTGTAGTCCGACGCCCTCAAGAGCCCAGGGATTTTTCTGAAAAGAGACAGATCGCAAGCTATTGCCTCAAAAGCCCCGTCCTTCCTCAGGGCCTTAAGGAGCCTGTCCAGATCGGCTGTGTTATCCTTAAGGCTTGGCTGAGTGAGGGAAATTTCTTTCGTTTTGATCCATGGATTCAAAACGTCAAATTCGGTCACATTGTTCATTTATGTTCCTCGTTTTGTGCCTGCCGTACCCCATCCGGGGTCTTGCAGCCCTACTGCCTCAGTTAGCTCTTGTAACACTCGAGCAGTTCCAGCTTATACACCCAGCGAGTCTTCGTGTAAATGCTGAGAGGCATGAACTGCGGCGACCTTAAAAAAAAATTGCAAAGATCTAACAAAAGGTTTAAATAAAATGCCCCGAAGGACATTTTGTGGGAGGCGAAGCGAGGAGGAAAGACTATTGAAATTAAGTACCTATTATTTTTGTTGCGACGAGTGTAAAAACAAGGATTTTAGACCGGTTTACAATTTTTCGCTTCACTTTCACAGCGTCAACTTCTCTGATGATCTTATCTATGATAAGACAGTTGATGCACTTTATCAGTGCACGAAGTGCTTGAAGACCTTTAGCCGCAGGGAAATCGAAGATAAGCTTGCGGAATTGAAAAAACTGAAGAAACAAAGCCTTGAATAGGCCAGGAGTGCAAAGCGGACAGGGTTCAAAGACATCTAAAGGCTTATCTCGTACTGTTCAAGGTGGAAGTCTTTGTTTGAGACTATGATTATCCTTTTGCCGGTCCTCTTCTCCAGATCCACTACTGATTCCTGCTCTTCTTCTCTAAACATCTCCTCGATCTGAGGATTTACCGTGAGATAGAGCTGTTTTTCCTGCTGCAGCGTGGCGGATTCCCTCTCTATCTCAATAAAAATCTCATAGCAGACGGTCTTTTTAGACCTGACAAAGCTTCTTCCTTCGCAGTAAGGGCACTGTTCGGTAAGAAGACTGTTCAGGTTCGCTCTAGTCCTCTTTCTTGTCATTTCAATCAGTCCCAGATCCGACATGTGAAGCACGTTGCTCTTTGCCCTGTCTTTGCTCAGAGCCTCTTTGAGGGAAGTGAATACCTTTTCCCTGTTTAACATCCTTTCCATGTCTATGAAGTCAATTACAATGAGGCCTCCCAAGTTTCTGAATCTGAGCTGATAGGCCAGCTCTTTCACAGCTTCCAGGTTTGTCTTGAGAATGGTCTCTTCGAGGTTCCTTGACCCTACGTAGCTGCCTGTGTTTACGTCAATAGCCGTTAACGCCTCTGTTGATTCAATGACTATATATCCGCCCGATTTAAGCCATATCTTCTTTTCCATAGCTCGCGATATATCCATCTCAAGGCCGAATGCGTCAAAGATCGGCTCTTTTCCCGCGTAAAGCTCTACAGAGGACACTAGCCCTGGAGCAAACGTGGATATAAAGTCAATGATATTATTGTATTCATCGGAGCTATCTATTATGAGCCTGTCCACCTCGTTTGTGAAAAGATCCCTTACGGCCCTTAAAGATATTGAAAGTTCCCTGTAAAGAATGCCGGGGTTGGAACCTTTTTCCATCTTGGCCCGGATGGAGGCGTGGAGCTTTAAAAGGAAATCCATCTCCGACTTAAGTTTTTCTTTTGTTGCGTCCTCGCTTACGGTCCTTACTATGAATCCCACTTCAGAAGGCCTTATCTCCTGCATCAAGGTCTTGAGACGCTCGCGCTCGGCCCTATCCTCTATCCTGCGTGAGATCCCTATGTGGTTGACCGTGGGCATAAGGACCAGGTGCCTGCCGGGAAGCGATACATTGCCGGTTACCCTTGCTCCCTTAGTCCCGAATGGCTCCTTGGCGACCTGAACCATTATATCCTGCCCCTCGTGCAGCAGGTCTTCTATATTAAGTTGCATCTGGTGTCTGTCGGATGAATATTCATCGTCGGGCCCCTTTGTGACTTCATCTTCTTCCCCGCTGTTTCTCATCATCATCTTTTCGAGATCTGATAAGTCCTTATGGACGTCTGCCACATACAGAAAGGCCGTCCGATCAAGCCCTATATCCACAAACGCCGCCTGCATTCCGGGCAGGACCCTTACGACCCGCCCCCTATAGATATTGCCGACGTATTCCTGACCGGTCTTTCTTTCTATGTAAAGCTCAACGATTATTCCGTTTTCAACGAGAGCTACCCTTGTCTGATAAGGCCTAACGTTGATCACCAATTCATTGGACATCTTTGGTTTCCTCATTTTTCTGTTTATTGTCAGGCGGAGGCCCCAGTATCTGTCTTGTCTTGACTATGCGCATCGCTTCCACACTTGAGTCCTTGAGGCTGAATATCGCCTTTGCAATATCCGAGGGCTTGAGCTGAGGCCCTGAGGCATAGTTCAATTCAAGCTCAAGAACTCTCGGAGAAATAATACTAACCTTACTCACCATGGTCTTTGCGTCAATCATCTTTCTCGAGGTCCCGCCAATCTTGTTTACTGGAAAGCTCTCCGCCGATTGAAACGCTTCCAGACAGGTAGGTGTAAATTCTTCGTCCTTGAGCGTTAATAGGTAACTGCTTTTCCTCATAAAGCCGTTTCTGCTCTCGGGGGCAGAAAGCCTCCTTACAGATGTAACCTCGATGACACCATTCAGTTCCCTGTTTACCTTTGCCATGATATCGTCAGGGTCGAGAGGCAAGGTCAACTGGATATTCATTGACTCGTCAAGGCTTTCTGTGCCTACTGGGATGGCCTGGGCAAAGGAAATCCTGGGCATGGGGTGAAATCCTTGTGAATAAGCAAGAGGGAAAAGGGCTCTTCTGAAGGCTCTTAGAAAGAATTGCACCATCTCCAGATGGCCCAGGAGACGCGATCTACCGGTCTTGGTAAAGGTGAGCCTGTAAAGAGATGCCTGTCCAATTTCCGCTTCCCCTTCACGGCTGAGGATATCCGTTTTTGATGTCAAAGCACTTTCCGCAATTACAGGCGCTATTTTATCAAAGTCGCATACGCCGCAGCCCGCGCATCCTTTTCGACAATCGGGGGTTAGGTCTTCCAGCTTTGCCTTTTGCCACTCACTCCAGAGGAATTCCTTTGTGACACCTGATTCTATATGATCCCAGGGCAATATCTCATCTTGATGCCTTTCCCTTCGCAGATAGAAGGACGGGTCAAGCCCTGCCGATGTCATGGAATCTTCCCACAGTTTCTTTCTGAAAAGCTCACCCCATCCGTCGAAACGCGCCCCCCGTTTCCATGCCTCATAGACAACCTTCCCAAGTCTTCTGTCTCCTCTTGAGAAGATCCCTTCGAGCCAGCTCTGCTCTGGGGGATTTCCTTTCACTTTGACACGTGTCTTCCAGAGCCCCTCCTTTATAAGAGAGATCTTCTCTTCAGCTTCTTTAATGGATGCCTGCCGAACCCACATGAATGGAGTATGGGCCTTTGGCACAAAAGAAGAGACACTCACATTGAGATGCTCTCCACGGCGGGGAGCAACCTTTATTATTTCTCTCGCAAGCCTTACTGTTTCACGGATGTCTTCTTCTGTCTCCAGAGGAAGTCCTACCATGAAATAGAGCTTTATGAGGTTCCATCCTGCTCCATAGATCTTGCTAGCCATTGAAAGTATTTCATCTCTTGTGAGGCCCTTGTTGATTATTCTCCTCAGTCTCTCGCTGCCCGCTTCAACCGCAAGGGTGAATCCGGTCTTTCTGACCCTCTTGATCTGTTCCATGAAAAATGGGCTCACCGTGTCAACGCGCAGGGATGGAAGACTCAGGGCCACTTTTTTATGGGCGTAGCTGTCCATGAGGGCCTTAAGTATCGGTTCAATGCAGGAGTAATCACCGGCGCTCAAGGAAAGAAGGGATATTTCATCATACCCCGATCGCTCAAGCGCCTTTCTTGTGCTCTCCAATAATGAATTAATGGATCTTTCCCTAACAGGCCTGTATATCATGCCTGCCTGACAGAAGCGGCATCCCCTTGTGCAGCCCCGAGCGATCTCGATAGACAACCTGTCGTGAACAAGCTGAGTAAAGGGAATAACCTGAGAGGTCGGGAATGGGAAACGCTCGAGGTCAGGCACTAGAGCCTTTTTTACAGAGCAATAGCCCTTGATCATAGGGCTGATTGTCTTTATACAGCCCTCTTTGTCGTAATCAATATCAAAAAAGCCAGGAACATAAACCCCTTGAATTGCGCCTAGAATCCCAAGTAGGGCTTCTCTGTCATTTTCCTTAAGTCCCCTATTTTCCCTGACGACCCGGCAGATTTCAAGCGCAGCCTCCTCTCCGTCCCCGACCAGAAAGAGATCGAAGAAGTCGGCAACCGGTTCGGGATTAAAACAGGTTGGGCCCCCTGCTATCACAAGGGGATCGCTTCCCCTCCTCTGTGATCTAAAGAGGGGAACGCCACCAAGCTCAAGCATGGTGAGGACATTAGTAAAACAAAGCTCATGCTGCAGGCTGAATCCTACTATATCAAAATCTTTAAGCGGCCTTCCGCTTTCAAGGCTCACTAGTTCCTCGCCATTTTGCCTTAATTTTTCCTCAAGGTCCACCCATGGGCAGAAAACCCTCTCAGCGGCAAGCCAGGATTCCCTGTTGAGTATGTGATAGAGGATTTTTAGACCCACATGCGACATCCCCACTTCATAGACATCCGGAAAGGCCAAGGCTATCGAGACCTCTGTCTTGAGCTGATCCTTGAGTATGGAAGAGAGTTCGCCGCCTATATAACGGCTGGGCCTCTGAATCTGTGAAAACCAGTCTGAATCGAGATAATTCACTGGCCACCTTCCTCCATCTCTAAGATTAAAGCCTTATGCGGAGTCACGGAACCTTCTTGGCGGGATGTTTTTGAGCCATCCTCAATACGCACGCGAGAATCTTTCTCTGAAGGGAGGATAAGAGCTATCTCAGCCCCGCCTTCCGGATGATTACGGCCCGAGACATCTCCCTTTAACTCCTCGGCGAGCCTTCTGACTATTGCGAGTCCAAGTCCCGAACCCCTCTCCTTGGTGGTGAAAAAAGGAACGAACATGTTTTTGATTGCCTCTTCCTGGAAACCGGGGCCGGTGTCCCTTATCGTAATCCTGACGGTACCGTTTTTTTCTGCTCTTGATGAGACAAATAGGGTTCCCCCATCCTCCATCGCTTCAGAGGCGTTGAGTAAAAGATTCCACAGTATCTGTCCCAGGAGTGCCGGATCTGAGCTGATTGCTAAGGATGGGTAGAGTTCTGTTGCTATATGGACCTCTCCCTTCCAGTTGCTGGCATTTCTGAAGAGCTCAAGAGAATCCGTCAACAGTCTGGCCAAGTCTACCCTCTGCCAGGACACCTTCTTTGGTCTGGCAAAGAGGAGAAAATCATTTACGAGGTTGTTGAGTCTGCCTATCTCCCTTACAACAATGTCCATAAGCCTGGCTCCCATCTTGTCGGAGGCTATCTTGCCCTTCAAGACCTGAACGGAGCCGCTTATGGCCGCAAGGGGATTTTTGATTTCATGGGCAATGCCGGCTGCGAGTTCCCCGATCGTTGCAAGCCTCTCCACCCGCTTCATGGCCTCTTCTATGCGCTTAATTGAAGTAATGTCCTGAAAGATCAGGATACATCCCATCGCTTCGCCTTGTTTGTTAGGAGTTATGAGAGGAGACGCGGTTACTCTGAGATGCAGCTTTGCTCCGTCTTTTCGGTGATAGATGATCTCTCTCCCGGAGGGAGCCGAGGTGTTGTCAAAGTGAGTAAGGCTAAAGCCCTTTGTAAGGCATTCTCTTACCAGCAAATGATACTGTTCCTCAAAAACCTTGCCGTCAGCCTGAGGAGAAAAGATTTCCCTGGCGGCGGGGTTGCTCACGACAACCCTGCCATGGGCGTCAAGTACCATGAGGCCGGAACTCATGCTCTTGATTATGCATTCGTGGAGGGACTCCAATCTATTAAAGTCCATTTCCTTTGCCTTCAGGGCTGTGGCGCTCTTTCTTAACTGCTCTGAGAGGTAACTGGTCAGGATTGCAACCAGATAGAAGGCCGCGATGTGGACAATGATAAGGTAGAGCGCATAAAAGGGTTGGTAATGTAAAGGAGTGAGGTCCTGGAGCCCCAACGGCCTTATCAGGCCGTAGAAATGGAGATCAATAACAATGCCGTATAGGATGGAGGCAAATGAAGCGGTGAGTATTCCTCCTCTTCTGTACAGTATTATGGCCGCAGTGATAGCGTTAAGGATATAGAGAAAAGAAAATATGCTTTCTATCCCGCCAGTAGCATAAATGATTATCGTTATTAAAAGCGTATCTCCAAGAATCTGTGCGTATGCTTGAATCTTGAGGCGGTCGGAGACACGGAAAAGTATCAGGTAAATAATGGTTAAGCCGTATATGGCCCCGATTATGAAGTAGTGTGGTATTTCAATAAACTCTGGAGCGGCAGGGATTTCCCTCGTCTGAATAATAAGGGAAGCACCCAGAAGAATGGTTCCGAAAATGACTCTTAGGAGTATCAGGATCTTTAACTTCTTCGAAAGATCTTCGTCAACGTGGGGTTGGTCTTTTTTGTTTATCTGATTCACTTAGCCGCCAATGGCTCCTGCCATTTTGAAAATTGGCAGATAAAGGGCCACAACCAACCCGCCTATGGTTCCGCCGAGAAAGAGCAGAAGCATCGGCTCGAGCAGTGATGTGAGCGCATCAACCGCCACATCAACCTCCTGATCGTAGAACTCCGCAATCTTTTCCAGCATTGTATCCAGGGCGCCGGTTGCCTCTCCGACTGCAATCATCTGAACAACCATTGGAGGGAATACCCCTGATTCAGAAAGGGGGTCAGCGATAGTCTGGCCTTCGGATATGCTGGCTCTTACCCCGTAGATGACCTGTTCAAGTATAACATTGCCGGAGGTCCTTGCCACGATCTCCAGGGCATCAAGAATGGGGACGCCGCTGGTTATCATTGTTCCAAGAGTTCTGGTGAATCTTGCCACCGCAACCTTTTTCAAGAGTGGTCCAAAAATAGGAAGTTTCAAAGCGAGGGCGTCGGTTTGTTTGCGCCCTGAAGCGGATTTTCTGTAGAGCTTGAAAAGATATATGAGAAGGCCGAACCCCAGAATTATGTAAAGTATCTTTGTCTTCACGAAGTCGCTTATGTCCACCACCATCTGGGTTGGGGCGGGAAGGGCGGAACCGAAACTCTCAAAAAGCTCTTTGAAAACGGGGATTACGAAGACCATTATGACCCCAACCACAAGAATGGCTATTGCCACCACAACTGCGGGGTAGGTCATGGCTCCCTTTATCCGCGATTTGAGCTTTTCGGCCTTTTCTATGTAAAATGCCAACCGCTGCAGGATGGTGTCCAATATTCCTCCCGTTTCTCCTGCGGCGACCAGATTTACATAAAGATCATTGAATACCTGAGGATGTTTCTTTAGGGCATCGGCAAGACTTGACCCCCCCTCCACATCCTTTGTGACCTGTTGAAGTACCTTCTTAAGGCTTTTGTTTTCTGACTGGTCTCCAAGGATTGTCAGCCCTTGAATCAGGGGAAGTCCAGCATCTATCATGGTGGAGAACTGTCTGGTAAATATCACCAGATCTTTATGTGTGATCTTCGGCTGAAGAAAGGATACATTTTCAAAAAGGTCCTTCGGCTTCTGCTTAATCTTTAATACATTGAGATTTTTTCTCCTGAGCTGAAGCCTCGCAATTTTTTCGTCAACGGCCTCCAGTTCCCCCTTGATGGTCTTGCCCTTTTTTGTTTCAGCTTCCCATTTGAAAATTGGCATAAGGAATCTCCTGCTACGGCCCTAACCGTTAAAGAGAACAGACAAGTTACAATCAAGAAAAACATCCCCGAACCTTTTTGGCTCCCAGTCTATTGGTCTGCCATTCCTGGCCGTTTATAGGCGGGGGAGATCGGCACTCTTTGCTCTCCACACTTGCTGGAGCCTTGGCTTCCCTCCAACCTCCACTCCCGGGTGGGGCACAACGAAGCATGAAAAAGCCGCCTGTCATCCAGGAGCCGATCCGGAATCCAGGGGTAAAAGACCGGATATCGGCCTGCGCCGCTATGACGATCAATTTTCATATAAAGGCAAGGCTGAAATCATGGAAACCTTGCGAAACAATTCAAAAAACACCGTGAGGCCCCTCCCAGTGGTCAGATACATCTACACTGCCTCAGGCGGGACCGGACATGGATATCTCAAATCCCCTATTGTTTCTAATTTTAGAAGAGTAAGAAATTAGTGCAGTGGTGTCAAGAAAATGGGACTTCCGGGGTGCTGTTGCTTAAGAAGGCCGCATTCCCTTTTCATCCAAGTTCTGCTTGACAAGGTCTGTTTGTTGAATCATAGTTCAGCGCTAAAGAGGATCAATGGAGATTTTAAGAGCTGGCCTCTAATGGTAACTGCCGCGAATCATTGTCAATTTATTTGTCACAAAACCACAGCAAAAGGAGGTAATTATAGTGGCCGAAGTAACTGCTCCAATGGGTGGGAAGATCATTGATGTCAAGGTTAATGTGGGAGATAAGGTGAATGACGGAGATGAGGTTGTAATTCTTGAGGCAATGAAGATGGAACTTCCCGTTGTCGCAAATGAGGCGGGCACGGTGAAGGAGATAAAATGCAAGAAGGGTGATGCGGTTGAGGCGGACGCAGTCCTTGTCCTGCTCGGCTAGGCTCTTATTGTGTAAATCATGCCCCTCCGGATCCGGGAGGGGCTTCTTTTATGTCAGCCCTTAAGCAAACGGCTGCACCAAAAGGAAGGGTGTTCCTCTCAAGACATCTGGAGAGTAATCGGGACTTCCCTCTCAGCGTGTGTGAGGGGCTCTCTAATCTGCCCCGAGCCGGTTGCGGATAATACCTAGACCCTTGTGATGAGGAGGAATAGATGGGTAAGGATGATGCAAGGGAGCGCCTCAGTGAAGTGATTAAGAGATGGTCTGATGCAGTGAAAAAAAAACTTGCCAAGGCTCCGGAGAGGAGGGCGAGTTTTGAGAACACATCGGGCATTCCCGTAGAAAGAATTTATTCGCCTCTGGATGTGAAGGAGGAAGATTATCTTTCTGCTGTCGGCCTTCCAGGCGAGTACCCCTACACTAGGGGGGTTCAGCCCACAATGTACAGGGGCAGGTACTGGACCATGCGCCAGTATGCGGGGTTCGCCACCGCCGAGGAATCCAACAGGCGGTACAAGTTTCTATTGGAGCAAGGGCAGACAGGGCTTTCAGTAGCCTTTGACCTGCCTACCCAGATTGGCTACGACTCGGACCATGAGATGGCCATAGGCGAGGTGGGTAAAGTTGGCGTGGCCATTGACTCACTGGAGGACATGGAGACCTTGTTCGCAGGCATTCCGCTCGATCAGGTAAGCACCTCCATGACGATCAATGCTCCTGCAGCAATACTTTTGCCGATGTATATAGCGGTTGCCGAAAAGCAGGGGGTCTCACTCGAAAAACTTAGAGGCACCATACAAAACGACATTCTCAAGGAATATTCCTCCAGAGGCACCTATATCTTCCCTCCCAAGCCCTCCATGAGAATAATAACCGACATATTTGCCTTCTGTGAAGAGAAGGTTCCCCAGTGGAACACCATAAGCATAAGCGGCTATCACATAAGGGAAGCAGGCTCCACTGCCGTTCAGGAGGTGGCCTTTACCCTTGCCAACGGCATCGCATACGTGCAGGCCGCAATAGATGCCGGGCTGGATGTGGATAAATTCGGCCCGAGGCTTTCCTTCTTTTTCAACGCCCATTCGGATTTCTTTGAGGAAGCCGCTAAGTACAGGGCCGCCAGAAGACTTTGGGCTGAGATCATGCGCGAGAGGTTTAAGGCAAAAGACCCCAGGTCATTGATGGTGCGTTTCCACACCCAGACAGCGGGTTGCACCCTGACCCTCCAGCAGCCCAAGAACAACATTGTCCGGGTTGCTTTTCAGGCCCTTTCCGCCGTGCTGGGAGGGACGCAATCCCTCCATACCAACTCAATGGACGAGGCCCTTTGTCTGCCCTCCGAGGAGGCGGTCCAGATCGCCCTCAGAACCCAGCAGGTAATTGCCTATGAAACAGGCGTGGCCGACACCGTGGATCCCCTTGCAGGCTCTTATTACGTTGAAACCCTTACTGGTCAGATCTATGAGAGGGCCAAGGAATACATCAGGAAGATAGATGAAATGGGTGGCGCTGTTGATGCTATCGAAAAGGGGTATATCCAAAGGGAGATACAGGACAGCGCTTACAGATATCAGAGGGAGATCGAGGAGAAGGAAAGGGTCGTGGTGGGAGTCAATCGCTTCCAGACAAAGGAAGAAAGGCCATCAAACTTGCTCAGGGTTGATCCATTGGTACGGGAGGGGCAGATTCAGAGACTCAAGAGGCTGAGGCAGAGCAGGGACAACGCACGGTTGAAGTCGGTGTTCGGAGATATTGAAAGGGCCGCAAGGGGAAGGGAAAACCTTGTCCCCAAGATCCTGGAGGCTGTGAAGGCCTATGCCACGTTGGGAGAGATTTGCGACTTGCTGAGATCTGTATTCGGCGAGTACAGGGCCGTTAGCACCCTTGGGAATTGAATGTTTTTGCTTTGAAGGGATTACGAAATGAACAAGACTAAGAAGATCAGAGTGCTCGCGGCTAAGCCGGGCCTCGACGGACATGACAGGGGCATAAAAGTGATTGCCAGCGCTTTGATGGACGCAGGCATGGAGGTGATCTATACCGGCCTAAGGCAAACCCCTACCCAGATAGTGGAAGCTGCCATTCAGGAGGACGTGGATGTGATTGCCTTGAGCATCCTTTCCGGAGCCCATGACTATCTCTTTCCAAAGATCATGGGGCTTCTCCACGATAAAGGGGTAAACGATGTCTTGGTCCTGGGCGGCGGAATAATACCGGACGAGGACATCCCGGCCCTCAAGAAATGCGGTATCGCTGAGATCTTTGGGCCTGGCACGAGCACGCGCGATATAATTAAATTTATTAGATCAAGGGTTGAGGACAGGAATAACTAGAGATGGTTCAGGTTTTTTTTGTTCTTTGTAGGTAGATCACTGGCAGGATCAAGCTGGACGAAGAAGGTTTTTTGTTTTTGATCGCGATCAGGTGCTTTTTTGGAGTTCTGAGGGAGATGGGGGCGGCTCCTGGGAGAGAGGTTTCATTCCCGTCTCACCTGAAGAAAAGGAGACTTCTTTAGATATGGCGATTGATACTACAATCTATGTGAGGGACAGGACCGGTATGGCTGCCTACCTGGACTGGCTGCAGGCCCTGACAGGCGCAGGGCTCATCCTGTTCATGTGGAGTCATATGGTGCTTGTTGCGAGCGTGAACCTGGGCGAGGGGGCTATGAACACCATCGCAAGGTTTTTTGAGGAAACCTATATGGCTCAGGTAGGTGGCCCACTTATAGGCATTACCTTCCTCCTCCACTTTGTCCTGGCGGCCCGAAAGGTGCCTTTCCGCTCCGACCAGCAGGCGACCATCTGGAAACACGGGAAGTTTTTGCACCACACGGACACCTGGCTCTGGATGGTCCAGGTTGCCACCGCCATGATAATACTCATAATGGGTTCCATCCACATGTGGACGGTTCTTACGGATCTCCCGATAACTGCTGCAAAGAGCGCCGCAAGGGTTCAGGGAGGGTTTTGGCTCGTCTTTTATCTAGTCCTTCTTCCAATGGTAGAGCTGCACGTGGGGATCGGGTTTTATCGGATAGGAGTGAAATGGGGCCTTATTAAGAGAAAACACAGGAAGGGGATGAAGAAGTTTGAGAACATACTTACCGGCATATTTGTTTTGATCGGTCTGATAACCATAGTGCGATTCCTTACCCTTACAGTTCCAAAATAGAGGAGTTCTCGAGGTGGAAATAATAGTTACCGATCTTTTGTGCGTAGGGGCCGGCCTGGCCGGGGAGAGGGTTGCGGTGGAAGCCGCCTCGGCGGGCTTTGATGTTATATGCCTGAGTATTGTGCCTCCGAGGCGTTCGCATTCATCGGCAGCCCAGGGAGGCATGCAGGCATCCCTGGGGAACTGCTGTATGGGAGATGGCGACTGTCCTGATGTACATTTTCAAGACACTGTAAAGGGTTCCGACTGGGGATGCGATCAGGAGGTAGCAAGGCTTTTTGTGGACACAGCCCCTGTTGCAGTCAGGGAGATGGCGTTCTGGGGAACGCCATGGAACAGGGTGGTAGCAGGCCGGGCCGTCTATTACAAAGGCGGAAAGCAGTTTGAAAAGACAGAGGCCACCGAACGAGAGGGCTTTATCACGGCAAGGGACTTCGGAGGCACAGCTAAATGGAGGACGTGTTATACATCTGACGGTACTGGTCATACGCTGCTTTACACGATGGATAATAAGGTCGTGGAGCTGGGTGTGAAGGTGCATGATCGCATTGAGGCGGTTTCTTTGATACATGACGGAGTGACCTGCTCGGGGGTAGTTGCCAGATGCCTCAAGACAGGCGATATGAGGATCTATCTTGCGAAGGCAACCCTCGTTGCTACCGGCGGCTTTGGCAGGATCTACAGAGAGACCACTAACGCCGTCATAAACGACGGAGGAGGGGCAGCGCTGGCCCTCGATACAGGCATTGTCCCGATCGGCAATCCAGAGGCCATTCAGTTTCACCCAACTGGTATTGTTCCCACTAACATACTGGTGACTGAGGGGTGCAGGGGCGATGGCGGCACTTTGCTGGATGTCAATAAGGAAAGATTCATGCCTCAATACGAGCCGAAGAAAGCTGAGCTTGCATCCAGGGACGTGGTTTCAAGATGGATGACTCATCACATAAGGCAGGGATTCGGAGTTAAGAGCGCGTACGGAGACCATCTTTGGCTTGATATAAGACATCTCGGACTCCAGCATATAAGGACTAAACTGCGGGAGGTTGACGAAATATGCCAGAACTTCCTGGGAATAGATCCGGTCAAGGACCTCATACCTGTAAGGCCTGCGCAGCACTATACGATGTCGGGGATCAAGACAAACAAGGACGGGGCTGCCTATGGACTTAAGGGACTTTTCTCCGCTGGAGAGGCTGCCTGCTGGGATCTTCACGGGTTCAACCGTCTGGGAGGCAACTCCCTTGCCGAGACAGTTGTTGCGGGAAAGATAGTGGGGGAGAAGATAGTAGGGTTTCTCAAAGGATATCACACGAACTTTTCGACATCCCTTGCCTTTGGTACGGTAAAGGCCCAAAAGGAAAGGATTGATCGCATAATCAACTGCAAGGACGGAAAGGAAAACGTCTTTGAAGTAAGAAACGCAATGCAGGACGAACTCATGGAGAGGGTCAGCATATTTAGAAACGGCAAGGACCTCCAGACGGCGGTTGATAACCTCCAACAGATACATGATAGAGCGCAGAAAGTGGGACTTAGATCGAACGGTGCAGGGGCCAACCCTGAACTTGCTCTGGCTATCAAGATACGGGGCATGCTGAGACTTGCATTATGCGTCGCCCATGCTGCCCTAATGCGCACAGAAAGCAGGGGTTGCCACGCAAGGGAAGACTACCAGGAAAGAAACGACAGGGACTGGCTAAAGAGGACACTGGCGACATGGGAGGAGGGCTCCGATCTTCCTAATCTGTCTTATGAACCGGTATCAAAGTCCTTTGATCTGGCTCCCGGCGATCGTGGGTACGGCGTCTGCAAAATAATAAGCTGTGATGGAGGCGTGATAGGAGCCTAAGATGGGAAGAAAACTTACATTCGAGATTTTCCGCTATAATCCCAATGATACTCAGTCGGTCCCTCATACCGATCTCTTCAATCTGGAGGAGACCGACAGCATGACGCTTTTCATCGCCCTTACCCGCATAAGAGAGGAGCAGGATCCGTCGTTGCAGTTTGACTTCTGCTGCAGGGCCGGGATATGCGGATCCTGCGCCATGGTGATAAACGGCCGCCCGAGTCTTGCATGCAAGACACTCACAAAGGAGCTGACTGAAAGTATAACCCTTATGCCTCTGCCTGTCTTTAAGCTCATAGGGGACCTCTCGGTTGACACGGGAACATGGTTCAGGGCGATGAACGAAAATGTCGGCTCCTGGATCCATACAGATAAGAGGTTTGATCCCAACGCGCCGGAGGAGACGATGGGGAATGCGGTGGCTGAGGAGATCTACGAGCTCGAGCGATGCGTTGAATGCGGCTGCTGTGTGGCCGCCTGCGGTACTGCCAATATGAGGGAGGATTTCGTTGGGGCCGTGGCCCTGAACCGTATCGCCCGGTTCATGCTCGATCCAAGGGACGAAAGGATGGAAAAGGAATATTTTGAAATCATAGGCACCGATGAAGGCATATTTGGCTGCATGGGCCTTCTTGCCTGCGAGGATGTATGCCCCAAAAATTTGCCTTTGCAAGACCAGCTTGGAATCCTGAGGAGAAAAATGGGATGGACTGCCATCAAACAGCTATTCAATTTTAAGAAGAACCGCTAATGGTTGAGCGTTCCTGTGAGACGCGGCGAAAGGGAGCCAAAATTTCATTAGAGTCAGCCTGGGTGATAAACAGCTACAGAAAAACCGGTAGATAATATGTTTGGATCAATAGAATTTAACCTGGCTTTTTTAAGTAGTCTACTAAGCATTGTTTTGATTGACCTGATTCTAGCGGGAGACAATGCGGTCGTAATAGCCATGGCTGTTAGATCGTTGCCTAAGGATCAGCGGTTCAAGGGGATTATTTTCGGTTCTGCGGCGGCCGTGATATTGCGTGTTATTATGACTTTCCTCGCCGCTCAGTTACTCCTCATAAATTTCATCAAATTGGGGGGTGGAGCAGTCATTATTTGGATAGCCGTAAAGCTTTTTGTGGAGGGAGCGCCGGAGGATAAGGCAGGGAGGGAGGCCACTACCCTGGTCCAGGCTATCAAGATAATCGTCATTGCCGACATTACCATGGCTGTTGACAATATGCTGGCTGTGGCCGGCGCATCACACGGAAATATTTTTTTGCTCCTATTCGGGCTGGGGCTAAGCATACCGTTCGTTGTCTTCACCAGCAACCTCCTTTCGATGCTGATGGATAAATATCCCATAATCATTTATATCGGAGCAGCAATACTGGGTAAGGTGGGAGGAGAGATGATGATAACGGATCCATTTGTTTCGGGATTACTAAGCCCTCCTAAGTGGGTCGTTTATCTGACTGAGGCCTTTTTTGCCTTTGGCGTTATTGCGGTCGGGAAACTCCTGGTGAGGCGGATGAGAAAAACAGCACAGGAGGCCTAGCAGGCTGTTGAAAAGAGCCCATCTGCCTCGTTTCGCTCGTCCCTCGTCACTGCGGGGTACTTCTAGCTACGCCTCATTCCTCGGGACTTGTCCTCGCATACGCTCTGACGCCCCACCCTCCGGGCGGGTCCCGATAAGCACGGGCCTTGCATATGGGCATTTTTGCTCAGCCTGCCCAAAGCCTTTTTTTTAACTTGCGGTTAGGCCGGAGAAAATGTTCCGGTCTCGATTAGTGATTGCTGGATAGGTGGAAGATAAGATGGCGGTACTGACGATATCAAGAGAGTTTGGAAGCGGAGGCAGGGAGATTGGATCTGCGATAGCCAGAGGCCTTGACTACGATATTGTGGATAAAGAGAGAATCCTCGCGGATGCAAAAGATGCAGGTGATTCCTGGGAAAGGTGGAGCAAAGAACTCGACGAGAGGTCGCCATCCTTGTGGGATCGGTACGACTGGTCATTCCGGGGATTTGTAGCGCTGATGCAAAGCATACTGCTCGACTACGCCCTTAAGGATCGTGTTGTGCTTCTGGGCAGAGGTGGAAATTTACTGCTCAAGGATATCCCTTTTGTCCTCCGAGTAAGGATTACTGCGCCGATTGAGAGGCGGGTAGAGATCATAATGAAAAGGGAGACGGTGGATATAGATACCGCCAGATGGCTTATCGAGAAAACCGATAGAGAGAGATCAGGTTTCATAAAAAGCATCTACGGCAAGAATTGGGATGATCCTTCCACTTATGACCTGATTATAGAGACTGATAAAGGATCCTTTGGTGATAGCGTTGAAATGCTGAAGGCCCGATTGCTTGAGAGGGACGGATTCTGCAATGAAACCTGTCGCAATACGGTGAGGCTAAGACGCGAGGCGTCGCGGATAAAGGCCGAGCTCTTTACTGATCCGTCTTTATTCTTCCCGACTCTGAATGTTGAGCTTTCCGGGGAAGCCATCCTTGTGAAATGCGTAGTCCACAATAACAAGGAGAGAGAAAAGATTGTAGCAAAGACTCAAGGACTTGCAGGAGATATTCCGGTCCAGTTTGACATACGTTTCAGGGGCTGATCCGGCAAGCTGCTGGGTTTCCTGTGAAACTTTCAGGAGACGCGATTTGTATCTGATTAGGGGACAGAAGGTTTCCCGGATCGTTTAGAAAAGGCTGACGGAATTTATCTGCTTTTCGGGCTCATCTTTCTGGGTACCAAAGGCAGCGGGCGGTCTATTAGGCGGTAAAGTGTCTTACGAAGCAGGAGGCCACCCAAGACGCCGGATTGAGAGAATCTGAACCTAAAGAGGCGCCAAGGAGATAGACAGTGACTGCTTACTGCCATTTCACGGGCTATCGGCTCTGGGCCGGTGAGCCCACCCTGTGGAGCAGGGCACTTTGAATTTCACGAAGGCGGGAATCATCTTCAACCTTTTGACCATCCAGATCAAGCACATAAAAAACATCAGCTACCTGATCTCCCTTAGTAGCTATCTTGGCTATTCTAATGTCGAGCCTCAGAGAGGAAAGTGTGCTTGTGATAAGATAAAGAAGTCCGATGCGATCGTCGGCAAAAACCTCTATTATTGTAAAAAAATCTGAGGAGTTGTTTTCAACCATAACCCTTGGAGGCTTAGGGGGCCTTCTGTTGACGGAGAGTATTCTTCCTCCTGCCTTGGCGCCCAGTCTGAAGTCAAGGGCCAGTCGGCCTGAAAATACCTGCTTGATGTCAAGCTTCACCTTCTCCCATGTCCTATTGGGGTCAAGGGGATCAGGCGGGCTGGACACCTTGAAGATATCAACAGCGGTTCCGTCCAGCCAAGTATAAATGAACGCAGAGAGTATGTTAATATTATTGAGGGCAAGTATTCCCGATATCTCAGAAAACAGACCTGCCCTGTCAGGGGCTACAATACTTACCTCCCAACATTCCGGTATATCTCCATCCGGTTCGGCATGCAGGCGAAAAGGCATCTTTTCTCCTCTGGATTTCACTTCATCGAGTTCATTAGCCATGTTCAGATGGCGCAGGATAAGGGATGGTCTGGTATAGAGGAGATAACGAGGAGACATCTTTTCGAAGAAAGCATCGAGTTTTTCTCTGGATAAGCTTCCGTCAGCCCGGGCCAGGACGGAATTTCTTGCCGTAATTGCGCTGGCCTGGGCGTCAGGTGAAGCTAGTTCTCCTCTTTCGATGATATGCAAGATTTTGAGAAAAAGCTCCTGGATGAGGTTGGAGATCCAGCTATTCCATGCGCTTGGTCCTGTTGCCTTTGAGTCGGCCCAGGTCAGAAGATAAAGCAGCTTTGCCCTTTCTATGGTGCCGATTATTGACGCGCATTGAACAACAGTTTTCTCATCGTTGAGGTCTCTTCTGGTTGCAGTTTCCACAAGCAGCAGATGATTTCTTACAAGAAATACTATATCGTCTGATTTGTTCCTGTCGTAGGTCCATCTTTGGAGAATCGCATTAGCTATTGAGGCGCCTGTCTCGGCATGGTTTTTACTGATCTTTCCTATGTCATGAAAAAGTGCGGCTATATAAAGTGAATCACGATCCTTAATGTCGTTCATTATGTCAACAAGAATAAGGTTTTTTCCATTGGCAAGACTCTTGAGATTTTTTACCGTATGAATGGAATGAATGCCCACTGGATAGATGTGATAAGCATCAAATTGAACTCGATCCTTGATCTTGCCGAATTCAGGTATGAAGGCATCGAGGAGTCCTGTCTCATGCATCTGAATCAGGGCGATGAAGCAATAGGCACCTCTCATTATATCCAGAAAGAGTTTAATGTTGCCTTGATTGGAGCGATATTGGTCATTGACCAGATAATGAAATTCGGTCGTCAGTCTCCTTGCCTCCATACTCAGCCTGCAACCGCACTGGGCAATGTGGCTGAAAAGATCCATCAGGAGTGCTGGCCTTGACAAGATGGCCGTCACAGAGTCAAATCCTATTTCCTTCCCTTCGGGGCGCAGACCATCGGGCGTTTTGCCTGCGTGATTCCATGCGCCTTCATCGCAGCCTCTCATGATATAGCTTGCGGCAAACGAGAGACGGAGGGACTTTATAGAAGACATGGCGGTGTGCAGCCTTCCAAGAAATTGTTCCACCGCGGGATAGCCAGTTTTATCCTTGAAGCCTACTCTGCCGGCTATCATTTCTTGATACTGAAATCCAAGACGATCGTTTTTCCTTGCTGAAAGATCATGAAGGTGGTTTCTTATTTGGTTCAGGAAGGCGACTTCCTTGGTCAGGGAGGCATATTGGGAATGCGAAAGCCTTCCCGAATATTCAAGATCCCTTGGGTTCTGGAGCCCAAAGAAAATCTTAGCCAGCCATAAGATCTGGTGAAAGTCTCTGAGTCCCCCGATGCCTTCCTTGATGTTTGGTTCTAGTAGATAGCTCGCGTCTCCAAATGTCTCCATCCGCACCTTGTTTCTGTCATCCAGCCACCGAGCGAACGCTGCTGAATTCTTGGGGATCGCCTTCTTTCCCACAAGCTGCCTCAATTGCAGGTACAGCGGCGATTCCCCACAGAGAAACCTGGCGTCGAGGAGGGATGTGAAAACCTCGAAGTCCTCTGAGGACAACTTGGTGCAGTCTTTCAAGGTGCGGACGCACTGACCGAGTTCCATGCCCAGATCCCAGAGAGGGAGCAGAATTTCGTCTGTCAACTCTTTGGCTTCCTTCGGTATGGAAGAGGCAAAAAGCACCATTACGTCAATATCAGACCTCAGGCACAGGTCTCCTCTTCCATAACCGCCCAGGGCTATGAGGGCAAATGGCTTCTTGGCACTGAACATTCTCCTGCCTGTGCTGCTTTCCTGTAGGCTTCTCATAAAATAGCGGTCCACAATGGAGGTGTGTTTCTCAAGAAATCCATCTGCTCCTCCGTCGTTTCGGATCTCTGAGAAGAGATCCTCTCTGGCCTGCTGCAGCTCAAGCAATGGAGTTATCACTTTGCCCTCACTCATAGCCCTGTGTCTCTTTCTCTCTATATGGCTTCCTTTCCGGTTTCACCCGTCCTTATTCGGATGACCTCCTCAACCGGAAGGATAAATATCTTGCCGTCTCCTATCTGACCGGTCTTGGCTCTTTCCTGAATGACCTTGACCGCATCTGCGACAAGCTCCGATTCCACTACCACCTCGATCTTGACCTTTGACACAAAATCCACTTGATACTCGGCGCCCCTATAGACCTCCTTATGGCCTCTCTGCCTGCCAAAGCCCTTTACCTCGCTTACGGTGAGTCCCTTTACGCCGAGCGATGAAAGACCCTCCTTTACATCGTCCAGTTTGAAGGGCTTTATTATTGCTTCTAGTTTTTTCATGAAATGATCTCCTTTCCTTGTGGCTTAGAAAAGCTTAACTGCTGTAACCGGTTTCATTATGAAGGCTTATATCAAGCCCTTTCATTTCCTCTTCTTCAGTGACCCTCAACCCAATGGTACTTTTAAGAAGGAACAGGATCAAGGAAGTCATTACAAAAGCAAAAACTATAGTGACAGCCACCGAGATGGACTGAGTAACAAACTGTGCCGGGTTGCCAAAGAATAAACCATCCGCGGCTGAGGGATTCACTGATTTGCTTGCAAAAAGCCCTGTTGCAAGGGCGCCCCACACACCTCCAAGACCATGGATTCCAACAACATCAAGGGAATCGTCGTACCCGAGCTTCGCTTTAAGCATTATTCCGCCGTAGCATACTCCCCCCGCTATCGCTCCAATAAGAGCCGCTGACATCGGGCCTACATACCCTGAACCAGGTGTTATTGCGACAAGCCCAGCCACCGCTCCGCTCGCTACGCCCAGAGTAGTCGGATTGCCCCTGTGCAACCATTCTAACATAACCCATGAGAGAGCGGCTGCTGCAGAGGCGGTATGGGTTACTACAAAAGCGTTTGCAGCCAGCCCGTTGCAGGCGAGGGCGCTGCCCGCGTTAAATCCAAACCATCCAAACCAAAGAAGCGCGGCGCCGGTTATCGTCATCGGAATATTGTGTGGTATGAATGGGGTATTTCCGAATCCTAGCCTTCTCCCTATTATCAGGGCTGCGGCCAGCGCAGACACACCCGAACTTATGTGAACCACTGTCCCACCTGCAAAATCAAGGGCGCCCATCTTTCCTATCCATCCTCCGGCCCCCCACACC
>JBGSUA010000126.1:0-47692 GCA_041753575.1 Desulfatiglandaceae bacterium | reverse complement strand
AGGGAACTCATAAATATCTTTCCTATTGTCCCCTTCTGGCCACAATTCGTAAAGAGGAGCAATCTGGAAAACATGCTTCTTCAATATACGGAGGGTCTCCCTTTTCTGACTGTGGATGAGGGCAGGGGCTCGGTTACAGTTTCAAGTGCAAGAGACAGGGAGTCCAAGCTGGTCTCCTTCTATGAATGTTACCTATCCGACGACCTCGAATCCTTTGCGATAAGCAGGGATTTCGCCCCTGGACTCTACATGATTATTGATCTTGTCAAATCTGGCAGATGCAGTAAGGGAGAGTACATAAAGGGGCAGACAGTCGGACCTTTTACATTTGCTGCCGGTGTTGTTGATCAAGACGGGAATGCTGCGATTCACGACAAGGAAATCTTTGACGCTCTGACATCAGGACTCTGCGCCAAGGCCTTATGGCAGGTGCACATGCTCGCCTCATGCGGAAGGAAGCCGATAATATTCCTGGATGAACCTTACCTCGCCGGATTCGGATCTGCATTCTGCACGGTTCAGGCGGAGCAGGTAACCGATGCCCTGGGGACAATCATACGCTATCTAAAGGAGAGAGCCGATGTCCTGGTAGGAATACATTGCTGCGGGAACACGGACTGGGCCATGCTCCTTGACGCCGGATTCGATATAATTAATTTCGACGCCTTCGGCTATCTGGAATCTTTTCTCCTTTACCGCGACACGATATCTCAATTCTTGAGAAAGGGCGGGGTGATCGCCTGGGGGATCGTTCCCACCTCGGAATTAAGAGGGGGGGAAAGGGCAGATGACTTAATCGCAAGGCTCTCTATCGGGCTGGATACGCTCCGTGGCGCAGGTTTTGACTCAGGTACCATAAAGAGACAATCTCTTCTTACCCCCGCCTGCGGCATGGGCTCAATGGAGCCTGGCAAGGCCAAAGAGGCGATACTGCTGCTGTCGGCCGCTTCAGCCGCCCTCGGAAGATAGCATAGGCTCATGGGAGCCTGCCCGTTAAGACCGCTTATCTTCATTTTGGCCATGATGGCTTCCGCGCATTACGGGTGTTCATCCATGATTGCAGAATCTTCCCATGAAGACCCTGATAAGTTCGCAGTTGCCTGCGACTCTATTGGAAATCTAATCAGCTCATGCACTGAGACACGCCTGGCGTTTTCAGACCTGGAGAAGCTTTTTGAGTCAAGACTTGATAAAGAGACCGTCCCGTTTATATCCAGCGAGATAAGACAGATACTTTCCAAACCTCTGGATATCAGAGCATTGATCTCAAGTACGACCTTTACCGAAGCTGGCGTGGAATTTCCGGCGGGGATAGAGGGCCGCCTGTCAAGCATCATCGCTCAATTCATGAAAACGCACTACCATTGCAACTTCTTCTCCGGCTTTCCGCCGCAGGCGGAGCAGTCCCTGGATCTTATAACCTATCTGGATCTGATTATTTCGATTATGGAGGAGGCAGGAGTGCACATCGAGAATGCGTTTTCCGCGCTATCGAAGGGGGAACGCGGATACATTGCAGCTTCATCGCTCAGCTTTCTCCATGATTTCACTTCCGCAGACCGGATCGGGGATGACGCCTTTACAAGTTTTGTCAGCTTGGCATCAAGAGTTAACCTGATTGAGATGGCAAAGGCCTTCAAGAGTCTTGGCTGGCTCTTTTCAAGAGAGCACATCACCCTTCTCAAGGCACTATCCTCGAAAGCTCATGATTACCGCAAGGAGGAGAGTAAAGACCGATTTTTCAGGGGAGAAATCCTTTTAATGAAGCAAAGCAGCATAGGACTCATGGTGATCGGAGGCTTTGGATCTAATGTCTATCTGGAAGATGCAGCCGTCATAATAGACCTGGGAGGAGATGACACATACCTGAACAACGCCGGCTCCTCCCCTTATGAACGCAAGGGCTCAGGAATAGGCAGGATAACTTCACCTGTATCCATTATAATTGACGTTGAGGGAAACGATTCCTACCTGAGCACGAGACACGGCTCCATGGGATCCGGCTTCATGGGCATTGGAGTCCTTATGGATCTTGACGGGGACGATTTCTATAGCGGTTCGATCCTCAGTCAGGGGTCGGGCTTTCTTGGGATTGGAAGCCTTATTGACCTTAAGGGAAACGACCTCTACAGCGCTCAGGAGATCTCCCAGGGCGCCGGCCTGTTTGGAGGCGGCATCCTGATTGACGGAACTGGCGACGACAAATATTCAGGCGCCAAATATATCCAGGGTTTTGGCGGCCCTGGTGGAAGGGGAATACTGCTTGATGTCTCTGGAAACGATCTTTACAGGGCCGGCGTGAAATACGCTTCAACATACGGTACTTCAGAAGTCTATCACACTGTAGCGCAGGGAGCGGGCTGGGGATTAAGGGGAAAGGCCGCAGGCGGGGTGGGGATATTGCAGGACAAAGCAGGAAACGATATCTACATCGCGGGCAATTTCTCTCAGGGCACAGGCTACTATCTGGGTCTGGGGGTTCTCATGGATGACGCGGGCAACGATCGCTATATCGGAAGCCGCTACTGTCAGGGAAGCGCAGCGCACCTTGCCGCCGGTATCATCCTTGACCGGAAGGGCTCCGACAGTTATAGCGCCCGTATCGCCGCAAGCCAGGGCGGGGCGTGGGATCTGTCATTCGCCTGCGCCCTGGATCTTGAAGGAGATGATAAATATCAGGCCGGCGATCTTGCCCTGGGTGCAGGGGCACAAAACGGCATCGGCCTTTTCTACGACGGATACGGCAAGGACCACTACAGAGCAAACCCCATGGGACTGGGATATGGAGGGGATCTCACCTACGAAGAAGGAAGACAGGCAGCCAATATCGGGATCTTTCTGGATACCGGGGGCTGTAATGATATTTACGACATAAAGGACTTGGCAGACAATCTTCGCCTAAAAAGGGGAGAACAAGGCATCTTTGTTGACGAATAGAGTCAGGGTTGAATGGCACTCTATCACATTTCAGAGGGCGGGTATTTCCTGCGGACAAATCCCTCTTTTTAAGCGAGGGCCCCGGCGACTCGGTTAATAGGCTCGCTGATTGATGAGGAAAGCAAACAGATCTATAAAATACCGCCCGTCAAGGCGGATAATATATCTGATAACTGCAATCATCTACTGGTCTTTGAGCAGTTTGCTGCACCTTAAGGTATCCCTTTTTCTCATCTCACCTCTGCCCTTATTTCAAAACGAGATCAGGCCTTCTCACTATATCCTGACGTTATCCTATGTGATAGCAGCGTCTTTTCTGATATTAGTCTTTGTACAGACCGTTAGACGCAAGATCAGATGGAGCACGATCCTGTTCGTCTTCCTCTGGTCTGTTGCCGTGTTATCCGCAAATTCCCTGCTGGTCTCAACCAGCAATGAATATGTTCATTACCCTCAGTATGCTTTCCTTGCCATCCTGCTTCAAGGGGCTTTTTCAACGCAAAGGCATGAAATTCCCATAACCCGCATCCTTTTCTGGGCTGTACTTCTGGGCATGGCTGACGAAGCATTTCAATATTTTTATATCTGTCCTTCCTATGGAGATTATCTTGATTTCAATGACTTCGTCTTAAACGAGCTCGGAGCGATAGGAGGCATCATCATAGCAGCTTTAATGGGTTCAGGAGCAAGTTCCAAAGGCATAAGCATCGGCAAGCAGGAAGCTGTCGTTTTCACCGCAATATTTATAACTGTAGCCGCTCTTTCCGTCGCGGGCATCATCAGGGTAACCCCTCCCCATGAGATTCCCCCTGGAGGAGTCTATAAGGCGGAAGGAAAGACACGGCTGTTCATCGAAAGAAAGCCGCACATAATGGGAAGCTGGCAGAAGGCCCAGGGGGCAGGGGGATATTATGTACTCACAGTGGCTGAGGGAACGGCACTTATCGCATCCGCCTTTCTAATCGTCTTGTTCTGCGAGACCTGTTCCAGAAGACGACTGTCCATTTGATTCATCTTCCCTATTCCCATGGGAGCCTTGTTTGTTCATATCATCTACAACGCCCCCCGCTGAATCGGAAGCTATTTTCACCAGGAGCGAGTTATCCTCCACTAAAACCGGATGAATGAAATAGTCTCTTCCGGCCGCAAGATCCAGCACAAGCCTCAGCGTCTTGTCAGGCATTTTTGCGGCTCCAGAGACGGATGCTCAGGCAAATCAACCTTTCTTCAATGTAGTGAGGAAAAAAGATCCATCCATTCTTCTTGTCAACTGAAGACCGAAAGCCTCGATGGTATCCGACAGGGGTCTGCCGAAATAAAACTCCATATCTGAAACGGGCAGACCAAGTCTTTGATTGGTAAAGGGCCTTATATGATGATCGAACCTGATCAGTTCCAACAGATTCTGAACTGCGCTCTCCCCCTTGCCCTCTATCGCCCGCAGGTGTTCCTTCACAACCTCATAACCGCATCGCCTTTCATGTTCATCCATCAGGGCGAGTGTCTTCTCGTCCTTAACCATGTCCCACCTGGATGCTCGCGGCTGAGCGTAAATCTCTTTGAACTCCGAGTCGTCCCAGCATTTCATGGCCCTGCACTGGCAGGGTCTTTCCTCATATATGAGGCATCGGCCCACTTTATCATCAAAATGCAGAAAAACGCAGCCTTCGTCGCCAGATCTTTCCCTTATCTTTATCATCTCAGTCGGAGAAGGGCCTATCCTTCCATTGAGATTGTCATAGACGGGTTCTCCCATCCTGATTGTATAAAGATCCTTAAATGGAATAAGGCCCGACTCAACCATTCTGACATCCGATAAATGCAGAGTCGGGCTGGCCTTCCGGCAACACTCTCCGCATTTTATACATTCGGTTCTTTCGATTTCCATGACTCCCCTTTCAACCTCAAAACTGCCGCGAACATTATCAGCTTGCACTCCCATTTACAACATCGCCTTCAGCGACGCGGAGAGATTTTTGCACACTGAAAAGGGAAGGTTCCGCAAGACCCCCGTTGATCCCTTGCATTGCCTTTACAATATCGCTCTGATAAGAGATAAGATAGGATTAGCGAGCCGATGCTCTTTTGCGGTTTTTTTGGTATTACGAACACCTGAGAAGGGAGGGAAGACATGTTTGAATTTTTTCTGAACGACATAGAAAAGGCATATTGGAAGGAGGTGCGCGATTTTGTAAAAAACGACATCTCCAGAGATCTCATAAGGGAGATGGACGCTGGGAAAATCGAAACCGGGAGGCCCCTGGTTGAAAAAGCCGGCGCGAAGAACCTCCTGGGAACCCGCTTCCCTGTCAATTATGGAGGCAGGGGTCTTAACTGGACGGCTGAAGTCGCGGCCGTGGAAGAGGTAGGGGTTCTGGGCACTTCACTTTCCTGCGCCTTCGTGATGCCGAGCATTGTGGGTGAGGCGCTGAATCTTTTCGGGTCTGACTCTCTCAAGGAGAAGTACCTGAAGCCGACGAATCAGGGAAGGCTTTACAGCGCGGAGGCACTTACAGAGCCAAGAGGGGGATCGGATTTCTTCGGCGCCACCACTTTGGCGGTAAGGGATGGAGACCATTATATCCTCAATGGTGAGAAGCGATTCGTAGTTGGCGCGCAGGACTCGGACTACTTTCTTGTATATGCCAAATCGGCCCCTGATGCAGCTCCACATGAATCCATAAGCTGTTTTATAGTTGAAAGGGCCATGGGAGTGACAGTCCAGAGCATCTACAATCTTCTGGGTACAAGGGGCGGTGGCACAGGAAGACTGGTTTTCAAGGACGTCAGGGTGCCCGTTGAAAATGTGGTAGGCAAACTTCATGGGGCCTATCAGATTTTCAACCGCATGATGATCCCTGAAAGGCTTCTAAGCGGTGCCGGTGCTGTCGGTATGGGGAGAGCCGCAATAGAGGTATCGGCCCGTTACTCTACCAGGCGAAAGGCCTTTGGGAATACTATCAACAACTTCCAGGCAGTGAGCTTCATGATGGCTGATTCGGTTGCCTCCCTTGATGCAGCAAGATCTCTGGTTTTTGCGGCCGCGAGGCTTGTGGATTCAGGAGCTGACGGCAGAAGGCTTGTAAGCGAGGCAAAGAAGGTGGGGACCGAATCCGCCTGGCAGGCCATCAATAATGCCATGCAGATGATGGGGGGCATAGGTTACACAAGCGTCTATCCCATAGAAAGATTTTTGAGGGACTGCCGCCTGGCCATGATATGGACCGGAACCAACCAGATCATGAATCTCCTTATCCAGCACGAATATTACAAGGAGATAGCCCGGCAGAAAGACACCGTCCGAGACGTGGAGTACGACGCCATCAGTCCTGACGAAGACGAAAAGAACTACGGTTAGAAAACCACGACGGCTTATGAGGAAGAATCCCGGACAGGGCTTCAAGGAGTTCTTTGCTGTTCGGGATGGCCTCCATGGCCTTCCTGGAAATCCTGTGCCTCCCCACAAGGAATTTCTTGCGCTCAAGGGAAGTAAGGCTGTAAAGCATGTCAAGATTGTCTCCTCTGTAAACAGGAGAAGAGTTGTCAAGTTCCATGAATGCATCCCTGACATGCTCCATTGCCCGTTCTGAGTCCATGGACGCGTGGCGCCATTTTCGAAGATGCCCGGTGAGCGAGTATTTCTTGCGCATCTCCGGCTCGTATATGGGACTCATCGGATAGAGACAGAAGGGAAAGAGGCTCCACGTGAGACAGCCTTCAGCTTCAGGATGCTCGATGCTCTTTATGAACTCCCTGGTTCGCAGAGCGCTTTGCTCTGTTTCTCCCGGAAACCCAAAGATAAAATAGCATGAACAGTTGATACCCCCTCTGAGAAGTGTTTCCACCACCTCTCTATAGACGATGGGATCGGCCTGCTTATTCATGTTTGAAAGTACCTCGGGATCGGCAGATTCAAGGCCCATCTGCACCTCGATGCAGCCGGCCTCCTTCATGAGCCCCACATCCATGTTCTTGAGCGATGCGGCCCTGATCATTGTCATCCAACGGACGTCCAGCCTCTCTTTAACAAGCTCGCGGCAGAAGTCATCCATATCCGCTTTTCCCAGCCTGAAGTTGTCGTCCACAAACCATATATACCTTATGCCCCTTGAAGCCACGGCCTTGAGCTCATCCATGAGCCTCTCGATAGGCTTTACGTAGATGAGGCGCCTGTCCTTGACAAAATTGCAAAAAGAGCACCTGTGGGGGCAGCCCTTGCTTGCCTGGATGGGCATAACCCGGGATACAAAAAAATCATCGGGAAGGCTTAGCCAGTCAGTTTCAGCGACAGGGGCACGCGAAACATCATCATCCCTTGGGCCGAACCGGTACCGGCCATCTCTTATAACCGCAGTATTGGGGATCCCTTCAAGAAAAAGCCCTTTACTGCGGCGCATGAGCACCTCACAGAGAATCTCCTCTCCAAGCAAAGAAACCACGTAAAGATCTATTTCCGGATCAGTTCTGCTGAAAAAGAGGTATTCATCCTTAGCCTCATCGGTAAGATATCCCGGTTCGCTCGATCTTTCTCTCACAAGGTATGAAAGATAGACGAATGGACCGCCGGCGACTATGAAGGCATCAGGAGATACCTCTCTGATATCCTTTACCATGCGCGCCAGCGCATGCCTGCTCCGCACAAATGTAGTTGAAATAACAACACATTTGGCACATTCTCTTATGGCATTATCCGCCCTTTCTCTTTCAAGGTAGTATTTGTTCACCAAAAGGCTATTAAAACCGTTTCTTTCAAGAAAACCGTACAGGTAAATGCCGTTGAGCTTGGGGGCCGCCCACCAGGTGCTTACTCCGTCGCCAGGCACGGGAGTCTTCAAGATGCCTTTGTTTCCGACATAGTCAGCTATTACCTGTATACTCGCCGGCATTCCATCAATCGTCAATCTATCAGGAAGGATGCCGGTAAGACCGTCTATACCTGATTCCGCAATTATGACTGCATCGTAGGCCAATGGGTTCACCTCAAGAAAGAATTTTGAACGCCGAAGAGCTATCGGCCTTTTTCCGGATGGTATCCTATCACGGGAGAATGCCGACTATCGCAGCATTTTGACATTGACCACGGCAAGAGCCCATCCAGGCTGCCGGCCTTGGGATCAAAAGGGTCACTAACGGCCCCTGTGATTTTTTGCCCCGGGTTAGGTCAAGTATAGGTCTCGACAGCCCCCTCACGCAACTATAATTGCCATTGGGAAACCGTTTGTCCTACCAGCCCGTTGAAAAACCGGCTGTTGACAGGGTGAGAAAAAATGTCCAGATGCAAGGCCTGCGATATTCCGAGGAATGAGGCGTGCTTTGAAGTACGCCGCAGTGACGAGGGATGAGCAAAACGCAGCAGATGGGCGTTTTTCAACAGCCTGTTACACCTGTGATGGGATCTGGCGCAGTTATTTAATTCCCTCTTGAAACGCAAGGAAGTTGTGGTAATTATTCTCTTGCTTATAACGGGACAGGGTTTCCCTGCGACCCGCAGAAATGCCGGCTCCCGGCCGCCTTGTTCCCAGGCCTTTTTTCTGGGGAAGCCTTCGCCGGGCAAGGATCAGGGCGTGAAGGGGCAGGTGCAGGCCTAATTTTACCGGGCGCAACCATTAGACATAAGAGCAAGAAAAGTTCCGTGAGCCCGATGTGATCGCTCGCGTTATTTTTCTTTCACCGGCATAATCATTATGTTTCGAGTTCAGGGCATCTTGAGAGGTAACCAGACATGGGGGATTTCATCGCACAAGCAAGGAAACACAGAAAAGAAATGGAAAACACTTACAGAGAAAGGGCTTTAAAGCTCTTTCCCTGGATCTGTGCCAAGTGCGGACGAGAGTTTTCAGGAAAAAGGCTCAAGGAACTGACAGTACATCACAGGGACCACAACCACGACAACAACCCCAATGACGGCAGCAACTGGGAACTGCTTTGCATCTATTGCCACGAAAACGAACATGCCCGATATGAAGACGAACAGTATCTCAAATCAGGGGCAGGACCGGAGGCACGAGGTCCCGCGCACACCTATAAGCCTTTTGAGGGGCTGGCGGGCTTGCTGAATAAAAAATGACCTGGGTTCACTGAAGGATTCTAAGAATTCAAAGGTTCCAGGTTCAACGTTCAAGGTTGGGGATAAGGACAGGATTGATGACCCGAAAGCCTGGCAAAGCATATTGCTTTCGCCAAATAGCTTCGATTGGGCCGCCTTCTTTCAGGGTTGGGATGATGAGCAGGGTGGTTTTCATGGAACAATGCGCCTCAAAAGGGTAATCCGGGGAGCAGGAATGCAACTTTGAACCCTAAACCCTTAATCTGTAAAGGACTACCCTGTTTTCATATAAACTTGCAGGACATCAGATTGAGATGGGCTGTTACGAGATGAAAAAGCAAAATCAGGAATTGATTGTTAAAGGGTACTATCCAGGCGTCATAGGGAAAATTACCGAACTCCATGCCGCATATTACCACAAGTACTGGGGATTTGACCAAAGCTTCGAAACCCAGGTGGCAGGCGAGCTTTCAGAATTCATAAAGGCCTTCGATCCATCCAGAGACGGCCTTTGGGTGGCGATGAAGGAGGGGGTATTCGCGGGATCGGTTGCCGTTGACGGAAGCAGATGGACAAATGATGGGGCAAGGCTCAGGTGGTTAATCGTTGAACCGGAGCAACAAAGGACCGGTATCGGCAGCAGACTTCTTGCTGAAGCATTGTTGTTTTGCAGGGAGAAGGCCTTCCCCAGGATTTTTCTATGGACTTTTGAAGGACTTGTTTCCGCCAGACGACTTTACGAGGAGGCCGGATTCAGACTCACCCAGGAGCATGAAATTGAACAGTGGGGAGGAAAGATCAGAGAGCAGCGCTTTGATATGACTTTTTCTCAGCGAGAAATCGAGGGCCGGATATTAGAAATCCGGCCCTGCTAGGATCGTAGGGAAAGGCTACATCATGCCGCCCATGCCGCCCATTCCGCCCATGCCACCCATTCCGCCCATGCCACCTCCCGGCATAGGAGGCATCGAATCTGACTCTTTGGGCTTTTCAGCAATCATTGCCTCGCTTGTCAGCAGCAGTGAGGCGACGGATGCCGCATTTTGAAGCGCAAACCGTGTGACCTTTGTGGGATCAATGATCCCGGCCTTTATAAGGTCCTCGTATTCGCCTGTATCAGCGTTATATCCGAAACCGCCCTTTTCCTGCTTTACCTTTTCGACCACAACCGAACCTTCAACGCCAGCGTTATTGGCGATCTGCCGCAGGGGATTCTCAAGGGCCTTCATAACAAGATTGACGCCCATCTGCTCCTCCCCCTCAAGTTTGAGGGCGGAGAGGGCCGGAAGCACCCTGATGAAAGCGACCCCACCACCCGGGACAATGCCTTCCTCAACGGCCGCGCGCGTCGCGTTGAGCGCATCTTCAACCCTTGCCTTTTTCTCCTTCATCTCGATTTCTGTGGCAGCGCCCACCCTTATAACAGCAACGCCTCCCACAAGTTTGGCCAACCGCTCCTGAAGCTTTTCCCTGTCATAGTCGGATGTGGTCTCGTCAATCTGCGCGCGGATCTGCTTTACCCTTCCTTCAAGGGCCTTCCTGTCTCCGCCGCCGTCAACAATGGTCGTATTGTCCTTATCCATAGAGATGGTTTTGGCGGTTCCCAGATCCTTCACACTCGCATTTTCAAGCTTCATCCCGAGATCTTCGCTTATTACCTTTCCGCCTGTAAGCACGGCTATATCCTCAAGCATTGCCTTCCTGCGGTCCCCGAATCCCGGCGCCTTGACGGCGGCCACCTGCAAGACCCCTCTCAGCCTGTTGACAACAAGAGTAGCCAGCGCCTCGCCTTCAACATCTTCGGCCACTATAACCATGGGCTTCCCCATCCTTGCCGTCTGCTCGAGCAAAGGAAGGAGATCCTTCATGTTGCTTATCTTCTTATCATAGATAAGTATAAGAGGTTCCTTGAGGCTTACTTCCATCTTCTCGGGATTGGTCACAAAATAGGGGGAGATATATCCTCGGTCAAACTGCATGCCCTCCACCACGTCCAGCGTGGTCTCCATGCTCTTGGCCTCCTCGACGGTGATGACGCCTTCTTTACCCACCTTGCTCATGGCATCAGCGATGATGTTTCCTATTGTCTGATCGTTATTGGCGGAGATAGTTCCAACCTGAGCTATTTCCGACTGATCCTTCGTGGGCACGGAAATATTCCTCAGCTCATTCACCACGGCTGCGACCGCCTTGTCCACTCCTCTCTTGAGGGCCATCGGGTTGACCCCTGCGGTTACGAGTTTAGAGCCTTCCCTGTATATGGCCTGGGCCAGCACGGTAGCTGTGGTGGTTCCGTCACCGGCAACATCGGATGTTTTGGATGCAACCTCCTTGACCATCTGGGCGCCCATATTCTCAAACCTGTCTGAAAGCTCTATCTCTTTGGCCACAGTCACGCCGTCCTTTGTAATGGCAGGGGCACCGAAGGACTTATTTATTATTACGTTCCTCCCCTTTGGGCCCAAGGTCACCTTCACCGCGTTCGCCAGTGTATCCACCCCGCGCTGAATCGCCTCCCTGGCCTTGACATTATACTTAATTTCTTTTGACATTCTTCGTTATCCTCCTTAATTTTTTGATATTATTGAACTACAAAGTTAATGAACTCACAAAAAGTCTAAATTCCGGCGGCAAAGAAAAAAGCTCCAGATACAAGGCGCACAAATCCCGAAGAATGAAGCGTAGTTATCACTACGCTGCGATGGCGAGGGACGCAGCGCAACGCAGTAAATGGACTTTTTACGAAGCCGCCAAAGTTAAGAATCTCATCTTCTGCTTTCGGCAATTCTCCAATCAAGGGTCCTTCCGATCCCATCTTTTAGATCCGTTGTCGGCTCCCAGCCCAGAACTTCTCTGGCCTTAGCGGCAACCAGACAGCTTCTCCTCAAATCCCCCGGCCTGGCAAGTCTCCTTCCGGGCATTGAAAGCTCCGGCGAAACGTGTGGAACCCTTTCCCTGACAGCGGCGAACACAGTATCATAAAGTGTCAATGTTTTGGTCTCCACACCCGTTCCAATGTTCACTGCCTCACAGCTTTCTTTCCGCAGGGCCGCGATGTTGGCCCGCACCACATCCCCCACAAAGCAATAATCCCTCACCATGCCTTCTTCATCCTCTGGAAAGTGATTCACAAAGGATTTTTCCCCGGCAAGGAGATTATTCATAAATATGGCCACCACCCCCGCCTCTCCGTGCGGTATCTGCCTCTGTCCATAGACGTTTGCATACCTAAGGGTCAGGTATTCAATCCCATACTGATGTCTGTAGTAGTTCAGATAGTGCTCTGACGCATACTTTGACACGGCATATGGAGACAGGGGCCTTGGCTGCCACGCCTCGGATGTGGGGTATTCGAGTGCCTCGCCATAAATGGCACCTCCTGACGAGATGAAAATAATCTTGCCCACCCCGGCCTTCCTTGCGGCCTCAAGCAGATTTAAAAAACCTAATATATTAATATGCGCATCATGAACCGGATTTTCAACACTGGCAGGCACACTTATCTGCGCGGCATGATGATTAATTACATCAGGCCTTTCAGCGGCAATAAGATCTTCGAAGGTCTTTGATCTGACGTCCATTTCAAAAAACCTCGCCGCCGGGTTGACATTTGCCATTAATCCGCTCGACAGATTGTCAACAATGATCACGTCATGGCCTGCTTCCAGATATCCGTCCACGACGTTTGATCCAATAAAACCCGCCCCGCCTGTAACCAGTATCTTCATCCCATCCACCCGTCATTACAGAGAGATATAACACAGAAAACAAGCCTAACCTGTAATAAATACCAAAAGCGCACAATAATTGCAAGGGATCTTTCATTTTTTTGGATTGATAATCTCGCACACTGATAATAGTATTGTTGTTTTATGTTGCCTTCGGCAAGAAAGGTATTCGGTAATTTATGGGCAATAATTATTCTAATATCCTTGATAAGATCGGCGGGACACCGCTTGTGCCGATAGCACGATTGAATCCAAGCAAGAATGTTCAGATCCTCGCCAAACTGGAAATGTTCAATCCCGGCGGGTCAGTCAAGGATCGGCCGGCCCTTTCCATGATTGAGGACGCGGAGAAGAACGGAATCCTTAACAGAGATAAGATTATCCTTGAGGCAACAAGCGGAAACACAGGGATCGGCCTCGCCCTCGTGGCAGCAGTGAAAGGGTACAGAATTCTCTTGAGCATGTCCGAGTCTGTAAGTCAGGAGAGGATCAAGATCTTGAGGGCGATGGGCTCCGATATCCATTTCACTCCCGCCCGCCTGAGCACGGATGGGGCAATTGAGTTTGTGTATTCTCTGGTAAGGGAACATCCGGAGAAATACTGGCTTGCCGACCAATTCAACAACGAAGCCAACTGGATGGCCCACTACAGAGGAACAGGCCCGGAGATCCTTGAACAAACAGGAGGAGAACTTGACGCGGTGATAGCCTCCATGGGAACCACAGGAACCGCGATGGGTCTTTCTCATTTTTTTAAGGAGGTCAAGCCAACTGTTCAGATTATTGGTATAGAGCCTTATATGGGTCACAAGATACAGGGGCTTAAAAACATGAAGGAATCCTATCCTCCCGGCATCTATCAGAGGTCACGTCTCGATAGAGTGCTCAACATCGAGGATGACGAGGCCTATCAGACCGCAAGGCTCCTGGCCAAAAAGGAAGGCATCTTTGCGGGGATGAGCGCAGGCGCCGCCATGGCGGGCGCCATCCGTCTTGCCGGAGAAATGAAATCGGGCCGTATTGTAGTGATAATTCCAGACGGAGGGGAACGCTATCTGAGCACTTCGCTCTTTACAGTAAAGAAAAGTTCGGGACTCCGCATCTTTAATACCCTTAACCGGAGAGAGGAAGATTTTACCCCGATCAACGAAAACAAGGTATCTATATATACCTGCGGCCCCACTCTTTGCAGCTATCTTGAGCTGGGTCATTGCAGGCGGTTCGTATTCGCGGATCTATTGAGACGTTATCTGGAATTCAAGGGTTTTGAGGTTACCCATATAGTGAACGTAACTGACCTTGATGACCGCACCATACAGGGCGCCGAGAAGGAAGGCAGCTCTCTAAAAGATTTTACCGAAAGATATTTTGAAGCCTTCCTTGAAGACCTTGACGAGTTGAGGATAAAGAGGGCAACCCATTATCCCAAAGCGAGCGATCACGTTCAGGACATGATAGAAATGACTGAAAAGCTAGTGGAAAAGGGTTATGCCTACGAAAAATTCCGCTCCATCTATTTTGATATATCCCGTCTGAAGGATTACGGTAAACTCTCAAGGATAGACCTCGACAAGATAAAGCTCGGCAAGACAGTTGACCTCGATCAGTATGAGAAAGACAACCCCAGAGACTTCACTCTTCTAAAAAGATCAACGCTGGCCGAGCTGAAAAAGGGCCTCTTTTTTCAGACAAAGTGGGGCAATCTCCGCCCCGGATGGCACATCGAATGCTCCGCTATGGCAATGAAGCATCTCGGCTCAGTTTATGACATCCACACAAGCGGGGTGGACCTGATTTTCCCCCACCACGAAAATGCAGTCGCCGTAAGCCAGGCCCTTACCGGACGGCCCCCGGCAAACTACTGGCTCCATAACGAACTGGTGCTCATAAACGGCGGGAAATGCCGGGTGGCATCTGGGGAAGGCGCTCCCAATTTCCGGGATCTCCTCGCCATGGGATACAGCGGCAGAGAGATACGCTACTGGCTGCTTGGCCGACACTATAGAAAGCCCATTACATATTCACTTTCAAGGCTCGACGCCGCCAGAAAGACCATTTCGCATCTCGACACACTGGTAGAGAAACTTCACTCCACCAGAGGAAAAAGTGACAACCCCGACATTGACCAGATCCTCTTTGACCTTCGCCAGGGTTTCACGGATGCGATGAATGACAACCTTGACATATCCGCGGCCCTTTCAGCCCTGTTTCACACTGCCGCCAGTTTGAATGAACTCATTGACGGGAAAGGAATATCACTTAACGATTCCGAAAAGGTGCTCAAGGGGTTGGAGCGAGTGGATTCGGTCTTTGGAATCCTCATTCTTTCAAGGCCCGCACTGGGAAGTGATATAGAGGCGCTCTTGAAGGAGAGGAATGAGTCCCGAAAGGGCAAAGACTGGGAAAGGGCCGACAGGATAAGGGAAGAATTGAAGGCGAAGGGAGTCGAAATAATAGACACAAAAAACGGGCCGGTGATAAAGGGATGCTAGGCGATCTTAGCACTTGTCCGGACTCCGTCTTTTGGGGATAGGTGGATAGGCTGTAGCGTTTTAGGCTGAAGGGCTGCAGGCAGTTACGATCCGCGGCGGCTGAAAAGCTAAGACACAGCCTGCAGATTGTCAGTCACACCCGCAGGCACAAATGCCTTGCATGGATGCGACAAAGTGGGCCACTGACCCCTGTTGCCATCCCAGGGTTCACCGCCGCACAGCCCCAGGGCGGAAGGGCTTTTATGGCCCAGTTTGCTGTCAAAGTATCTGAAATGAGAGCATTTTATACATTTCACAGTCCCTGTATTTTCATGCATTTCCATCAATATCTTTCCTGCCTTTCTTCACCTGCTTAAAAAAGGGCGCAAGGAGCCTCTTTCCAGGCATCCCCATGAGGCCGAATATGAGAAGCAACGTCTTGAAGTTAGTGGGACAGAAGGCGCCTCTATATGCCGCAACCGCAGCGCAACCGCAGCGCGAACAATCGGCCTTATCCCCATAGGTGCAAGGCTTCCTTTCTCCGGCCGGGTTGAAGCATCTCACCCTTGTTGAAACAGGGCAAAGCTCCCGTCGGTTCCATGAAAAAAACGCTCCGTCACTTCTTAACTGTCTCGCCATTGCCGGCGTGATTCCCACAATCGGACCGTATCTTCTTCTCATTGAAAGGAGTTCCTTAAGGAGCCCGTCTCTCTCCGTAAAAGTCAGCGTGTATCCGTTGTCATCGCCTTCAGCGCTCGGTGTGAAAAATGAAAAACCTATGCCTTCTATGGGAAGCTCTGCCATACATCTCACAAACTCCTCTATGCAACCCATATTCAGACGTGATATGGTCATATGGATCAAAGGAGGCCGTTTTGCCTTCTCAATTTCCGACAGAGCCTTTTCATAGACACCCTTTCCCCTTATCTCATCATTTACTCTTTCGGGCCCATCGAGAGACAAAATCCATTTGGCTCCCCTAATTTCGGCAAATCCGTTTGTCCCGTTAGTAAAGATGAGGCACGCATCAAATATTTCTCCCGCCGCCAGGCATATCTCCGGTCTCAGAGTCGGCTCTCCCCCATACAGGATAGCAGCCCTGAGACCCTGGGCTTTGAACGCCTTCATCAGGGCTATCATCTCTTCGTCCGGCAGCTCCGCCGGATGTTCTTCCCTCCAGAAGTAGCAGTGAAGGCAGCTCAGATTGCACCTGTGTGTTATGTCAACAGCCACGCTTGCAGGCCTTTCGGTAAAAAGCCACTTTCCTATGACAACGGTTTTTCCCAGTAGCGACATAATGAGGGCGCCTCAAAGATTCCTTGCTCACGATGACCGGGAACAGATTAGATTAGGGTGCTCGCAAAAGGCAAGCATCTTGCCTGCACACAGATCAATTTTTCTTGCCTCAACGACCGTCGGGAGTGTAATTTCAATATATGCTTTCAGGCCTGATGCGAAAATTCATATATTTTCCAAACCGGGAAAACATGCCTGCGCTAAAGGTGTTAGCCGCAAGGGCAGGCCTTGAGCCCTGGACGGACCGCAGATCTCAGGCCATAGGCTGGAAAAGATCCTTCGGCCTGAGAGGACGGCCTCCCAGATGTCTCCTGGTATTCCACGGAAACGCCGGTTTCGCCCTTGATCGAACCTATTTTGTCGAGGGATTCGAATCCAGCCATCCACAGTGGGACGTTTACCTTTTCGAATATCCCGGCTATGGAGCAAGGATCGGCTCCCCATCGGAAAAAAATATAAAGAAAGCCGCTGAAGAGGCCGCAAAGGAGCTTCTTTCAAGCAGAAGGCCTCTGTATCTTCTGGGGGAATCCCTTGGAAGCGGCGTTGCGGCTTACATAGCCTCCGCCGCTGGCAGTCAGGCTTCCGGCATCGTCATGGTAACTCCTTTCACCAGCCTGTCGGATGTGGCTCGGCATCATTACCCTTTTCTTCCTGTTGATCTTATCATGTCGGAAAGGTTCGATTCCGTTGATGCCCTTAAATCCTACCGCGGGCCGGCCGCCTTCATCATAGCGGAACTCGATGAGATCGTTTCAGCCGAGTCAGGGCAGAAGCTTTTTGACGGTTTTAACGGGCCGAAGCGACTCTGGTTGCAGAAAGGCAGATCCCACAACACCCTCAACTACCACCGTTACGAGCAGTGGTGGAAAGAGGTATCGGATTTTATTACATCACCTTATCCATGAGGCGCACTTACAGCCATCGAGGAGTTACCATTGATACCGCGCAGTTCGAAAGACTCGTGGCGGAGGCCATGGATCGCCTGCCCAGGCGCTACCAGCGTCTCATAAGGAATGTCGTCGTCCTCATTGAGGACGAGCCGGATCAGGAACTGCTCGATGCGCTCCAGATTCATACCGATGCTGAACTCCTCGGTGTATATACGGGAATCCCCATAGGCCTGGAATCATTCTTCGACATGGGAGGACGCCTTCCCCCTCGCATAATCATATTCAGGGGTCCCATACTCAGGCGCTCTTCAAGCTACGATGAGGCAAGAGAGGAAATCCTGAAGACAGTCATGCACGAGATAGGGCACCACTTCGGCCTTAAGGATTCAGACATGCCTTGCTGAATAAGGCACTAAAAAGGACGGCAGCCTATTGTGGGGAAGGTACGTTGCGAGAATTTCTGACAAGCCTTCTTACAAGCTCAAGGAGTTTTTCCTTATCTCCTTCACTAAACCCATTAAGCATATCCTCCAGTATCCTGTCCCTTGCGACTTCGATTTCTGAAAGAGTGGACTTTCCCTTGGGCTCAATTTCAAGAAGTGTAACACGCTCGTCTTTTGGGTCTGATTTTCTGCGAATAAAGCCTCGCTTTTCAAGACGCTTTGCCAGACCCGTCATGTTGGCGCAGGACACCAGCATCACGCGGCTCACCTCTGTGATCCGGCTCTTGCCCTCGGTGGAGGCATCGAGCACCCTGAGGATATTGTATTGCGGGAAAGAGAGGTTAAATCTCTTAAAAATGGCGGACGCCACCCTCTTGAAGCTTTCAGCGGCCATGACAATGGCCATAAGAACCTTTTCATCTCCGCTTAAATCGCTTCGGTAATTGCTAGGCCTCACGCAGACTCCATTTTATCAGGATGCTGCCGCATCTTTGCGCGCGAAGTTATCTTCCAGGGCCTTGACCAGGTTGGCTAAGGTCTCGTAGTAAGGCGTCCTGACGCCCATCTCTTTTCCGTATTCAACTACCTTTCCGCCCAGGAAATCAATCTCCGTGCGTGTCTTGTTTGCAATATCCTGACACATGGAATCCTTATGAAGCCCCACCTTTTCAAGATACGCAAGGGCCTGTTTGAGGTAATCTTCTCCCAAATCATACCCTTTGGCCTTTGCCACTTGAAGCACCTCCCTGAAGCATGCGTCGGCGATCTCCCTGGTCGGCGGAAATTGAAGGGCATCCTGGATCGTCTTATCTGTTATAGCGCAGATGGATGCCATGGTGCATTTCATGATCATCTTTTTCCATACGAACAGTTTTATGTCGTCAACATATCTGGTGTCCAGGCCTCCTCTTGTCAGAACAAGAGCCAGCCCTTCACCCGTCTCCCGGTTCGCCGGGTCAAGGGCGCCGAGATGATTGGGCGGGTTAAAAAATGCGGCCTCAACCATCCCCGGTCCCTTCAAGGTTACGCCATAATTGAGCGACATACGAAAGGCGCTTGAGAGACCGAAACGTTCAGCGATCAAATCCTCCGTGCCCAGTCCGTTATGGGTGCTTACAATCTTCATTCCGGGGCTGAAAACCCCCTCCATCTCGTCGAGTACCTTTTGGAGATGAAATGTCTTGGTGGCCAAAAAGGTAACTCCGGGCTTGAAATCTTTTAGATCGCTTGTTCGCTTCAATATCTTTCCAGCAGGGACATCATAACTAAGCCTCCCCGATACCCTTATTCCATCTCGCCTCAACGCCTCTTCAAGCCCTGGTCGAGGATCAACAAGGACGACCTGCCGGTTTGCGCTCAGCAATGCTGCAGCCAACACCGCCCCTGTGGCCCCGATACCTACAACAGCAAAGACTGGATCGTCCATTCCCCTTCTCCTTTCCCCAGACTAACTTCGCTTCATTCCCCTAAGTATCTTCTCAGGAGTTATTGGAAGATCTCTGCAACGGTAACCTGTCGCATGATAGACCGCGTCTGATATGGCAGGGGCAGTAGGAGAGGCCAGCCCCTCGCCGCATTCCTTCGCCCCCATCGGCCCTTCGGGTTCATAAGTCTCCACATGGGCGACATCACCAGGCGGCATATCCACGGCCGTGGGCATCTTATAGTCCAGGAAGTTGGTGTTAAGGGTTTTTCCCCCATCCATGACAAACTGCTCGCAGAGTGCATAGCCGAGCCCCATCTGAATGGAGCCGCACAACTGTCCCTCCACTCCCTTGGGATTTATGACTGTGCCGCAGTCGTGTGCGGTCCACATCTTTTTAACCTGCACGATTCCTGTCTCTTTATCCACCTCGACTTCTGCCACCTGAGCCCCGAAACCGAATGCCGGCGTAACAAGTCCCTTGTCACGCGGAGTATAAGAACCACGGGCCACCAGAGGCTCGCCGCGGTTGGCCTTCTGAACCATTGCCACAGCTTCCCCGAATGATACCCCCTTGTCGGGCCGACCCTTAGCCTGGACCCTGCCTCCTTTGCACTCAAGCTCATATATGACATTCATATTAAAGCGGGCCGAAACCGCACCGAACAACTGAGCCTTAATCTTTTTTGCAGCGTCCAGCACTGCATTGCCCCCCATGAGGGTCACCCGGCTTCCCCATGATCCCAGATCAGCCTGAGGAGTCATGGCGGTATCCCCTGAGGTGATACGGATATCCTCCATTCTTAAACCGAGCTCTTCGGCAAGGATCTGCTTCAAGGCAGTATCCGAACCCTGGCCTATGTCGGCCGTCATGGTCAGCAGATGCACTGTGCCGTCAGAAAAGGCGCGGATCTCCGCGGCAGAGAAAGGATATGTGGTGTTGAACCAGTTGAAGACACCTCCTGAAATAAAGCTGTAACAGCCTATGCCTATTCCCCGTCCCGGCCTGAGATTTTTTCTCTTTTTCCTCCAGTTGCTCATCTCGGCCACCTTCTTGATGGAATCAATGAAGCCGCAACTGGATATAGTTGCGACATCCGGAATCTTATCCCCGCTCACCTGGGCGTTTTTGAGCCGAATCTCAACAGGATCCAACCCCAATTCCTGGGCAACTATGTTCATCTGCGTCTCGGTGGCATAAAGCGACTGGGGAGCCCCGAAGCCCCTCATGGCGCTTGCCGGGGGCTTGTTCGTATAAACATGCTCGCCGTGGAACCTGTAGTTGGGATAGCGGTACAGCATGGCCCCGAAGTTTCCGCAAAGAAAGGTGGCGGTGGGCCCCATCGCATTGTAGGCCCCTCCGTCCAACTGGATCCGCAGATCCTTCGCCACCAGCGTCCCATCCTTCTTGAAACCCACCCTGGAGCGAATCTTCATGGGATGGCGCCGCCTGCCGGCCAGAAACTCCTCTTCCCTGGTCAGTGTGAACTTGACGGGCCGGCCTGTCTTTTTCGCCATCAGGGCGGCGCAGAACTCCCAGGTACGGAGTTCCATCTTTCCGCCGAAGCCGCCCCCTACGTAAGGTTTAATAACCCTGATATCGTTTTCCCTCATGCCCAGGGTTGAGGCAAGAAGACACTGAACAATGTAGGGAACCTGTGTTGATGACCAAAGGGTGATCCGACCGTCCTGGTCAACCTGGGCCAGAGCCGAGCACGGCTCCAGGTAGGCGTGGCTCACAGCGTGAACATGGAATTCGTCCTCTCTCACATAATCGGACTCAGCAAAGCCTTTTTCAACATCTCCATACTGTATCTTCCTGTTTACGCTTATATTACCGGGGCAGTAATCGTGTATCACAGGGGCTCCCGGAAGCCGGGCAGACTCCACGTCAAAGACAGCAGGCAGTTCCTCGTACTCAACGCGCACAAGAGAAAGGGCCTCCTCGGCCGTGTCCCTGTCTCTAGCGGCCACTGCTGCAATTTCATCTCCCACAAAGCGCACCTTGTCAACCGCAAGGGGATACTCATCCTGGGTCTCCGGGAAAAGCCTCCAGTTGCCGTATTTTATCTTTGGGGTATCCTCTCCTGTGATCACGCACTTAACTCCCTTAAGCAGGGAGGCCTTGGATACATCAATGTGCAGAATCCTTGCGTGGGCCAGCGGGCTTCTAAGAATACTGCCATATAACATGCCGGGGAGCTTGAGATCGTCGGTATAGAGTGCTGTTCCCCTTGCCTTAGCCTCGGCGTCGTTTCGATTTATGTCTTTTCCAATAATGGCGAATTGTTCCATGATTCTTCCTCTCTGATGCTACTGGCGTCTTTTGCCGGCCCTCATCCTGGCCTCCAGAACTGCTCTGCGGCTGAGGACGTCCACCATCTGTCTGCGATATTCTGCGCTGGCCCTGACATCGCTTATGGGTCTTGACTCCTCTGCGGCCTTCCTCCCCGCCAAATCAATCATATCGTCAGTCCAAGAGTTTCCTCTCAGCACATTTTCTGCCTCCAATGCCCGCATCGGCTTAGGGCCGACAGCGCCCAGGGCTATCCTGATTTCACGGCAGATATCGCCTTCAAAAAGGGCCATGGCTCCAATACACACTGCCGAGATGTCAACCCTTCCCCGAGCCGACAGATGCTGATATGATGCCCCTGAATAAGGGGGGGGTATTGGTACCCGGATCTCCTTAAGAATCTCATCGGGCTCAAGGGCCGTAAGACGAGGCCCTTTGAAGAACTGATCCATAGGAACCAGCCTCTGCCCCTTAGGGCCTGCCAGGGAGACCTCAGCCCCCATGGCCATAAGGGTGGGCGCATTATCGGCAGAGGGCGCGGCATTGCAGATATTTCCGCCCACCGTGCCCATATTGCGAACCTGTACATTGGCGGTTTTCTCTGCGGCACAGGCCACTGCCGGATAGCGTCTCCTGATGTCCGGATGTGAGGCCACCTCAGCAAGCCTTGCCGTCGCTCCGATAGTTAATCCTTTCCTGCGGTCGAACCGAATGGATCTGAGTTCCTCAATCTCCGCCAGGCTGATTACAAGGCCTGTTTTAAGAAGACCGTGCTTCATGCGAACAAGCAGGTCCGTCCCTCCTGCCATGACTCTCGCATCCCCAACTGCTTCAGCCAGAAGACGCAAGGCCTCATCCAAGTCCTTAGGTGCGGCATATTCAAAATGCGGCAGTCTCATTTTTTAACCCCTTCCGAGCGGCTGTCACGAAGTTCTGTTGCAGCCATTGCAATGGCCTCCACGATCTGATTGTAGCCAGTGCATCGGCATAGATGCCCCGATAGACCTGCCCTTATCTCTTGTTCATTGGGAGACTGATTATGCCCCAGGAGATAAACCGCTGACATCTCCATCCCCGCAGTGCAGAAACCGCACTGAATCGCACCAGCCTTGATAAATGAATCCTGGACCGGATGCAAATCCTCTCCTGATGGAGCCAGACCCTCCACGGTCTGAACGGATTTCCCGTTTACCGATACGGCAAGGGTAAGACACGAATTGACGCTCCTACCGTCCAGGAGAACTGTGCAGGCACCGCAGTCTCCGGTTCCGCAGCCGAGTTTTGTTCCCGTCAAATTAAGATTCTCCCTCAGCACCTCATTAAGGGTCTTCCAGGGATCCACCAAAAGAGAGACCTCATCCCCGTTGACCCTGAAATCTATTTGATGTTTCATACAATCGCCACCTCCCTCTCAATTCCTCAAGCCTGATCTGCATTCCGTGGACAGGCAAAATCCCAACCTGAACCGAATAGATCTCATCAGACCTTTCTTTCTCTATCCTTCCAGTAATCCTCCCTGATCACCCTTTTCAGCAACTTGCCCGTCGCACTTTTGGGAAGCTGGGAGCGAAATTCCACGGATTTTGGCTTCTTATAACCGGCCAGGTTATTTTTGCAAAGGGCTATTATCTCCTCCTCAGTAGCGCTCCTGCCGGGTTTAAGAACAACAATGGCCTTTACCGACTCACCCCAGTAGTCGTCCGGCACACCTATCACCACAACCTCTGATACGGCGTCACAAGCATAGATGATCTCTTCAATCTCTCTAGGGTATATGTTTTTTCCACCGCTTATGATCATATCGTTTTTTCGATCTACGATATAGACATATCCTTCCCTGTCGAGCTTGCCGAAGTCCCCTGTGTAGAGCCATCCGTCCCTGATTGTGCGCTCGGTTTCATCCGGCAGTTCCCAGTAACCGACAGTCATGGCATCGCTTCTCACCGCTATCTCCCCGACCTCCCCTGTTTTCGTGTCCCGGCCGTCCTCACCGACAATTCGGACTTCATAATCCATAAAAGGTCTTCCCGCAGATGCCAGTCTGGCTATCTCTTCGGCGCTGCCATTGAGCCGATGATCTTCAGGCCGGAGGACTGTGGTGGCCGGGCCGGTTTCCGTCTGGCCATACATCTGAGCAAAACCGCAGTCAAAGGTCTGCATGGCCCTCTTAAGAAGCTCCACAGGCATGGGAGACGCGGCATAGAGAAGCAGCCTTAAGCTGCTCAGATCATACCCGGAGGGTTTCCCCTCCTGCAGCAAGGCATTTATCATTGTCGGGACAAACTGGCACATCGTAATCTTCTCACGAGCCAGAAGCTCAAGGACTGATTTAGGATGGAATCCCCCCTCTCTGCGGATGACAATAGTGTTTGCCATCACGATGTGCCTGAGGTGATCCGCGAAGGTAATGTGATAGAAAGGAAAAAGCATCAAGGCCCGGTCATCGTAACGCACACCCAGCTCAAGCGCGCAGCTCATCATGTTCACAAACTCATGGTGGTGCGTCCGCATCACTCCCTTGGGCCTGCCTGTAGTGCCTGATGTAAGGAATATGCTCGTAAGATCGGTTCCCGATATCGGTACTCGGGGTTCCTTGTCGCTTGCTCCTTCAAGAAGATCTTTATAGGATAAGCACCCATAATGCTCCGTGCCAAGGCAGATCTTTGATTCCAAAAAGGGCAAATCCGGAGACACGTCCTCAACCAGTTCGCTGAAGTCAGCGTCAAAGATGAGGAATCTGGGGCGTATGTACAGGAGTATCTGCACCAGTTCCTTTCTTTTCAAGAGATTGTTCACGGGGACAAAGACGCCGCCGCTTCTGGCGCAGGCAAAATAAAGCTCAAAAAACTCCGGGCAGTTGTGACAAATCACGGCTACCCGATCGCCTTTTTTCAATCCATTTGCCAGAAGACCGTTAGACAGCCTGTTTACCCGCCGGTCAAGTTGACTATAGATGACTGCCCGCCCTTCGAATATGAAAGCAGCCCTCTCCGGAAAATGAAGCGCGCTCCTTCTCAGTACATCTCCCATTCCCATGGGTACTGCTCCTTTCATTTCATCCGGGCTAACGCCCATGCTCTGGCCGGGCACAATGAAGCATGAAAATGCCGCATGTCATTCCGGACCCGATCCGGAATCCAGGTAGTCATTCCGGCGAAGGCCGGAACAAGAACTGGATAGCGGCCTACGCCGCTATGACTATCTATTTTCATATAAAAGCCCAATACCTAGGCTGATGATGACCGAAATATCTAATGCATGGGCATGACCCCCGCATCCCTTAATTGCGCAATTTTCCTCAGGACACCCTTCTATTTGGGCAGGTCATCAGGAGTAACCCAATCCTTCATGCTATGCATCCAGGGCGCTCTTTCAACGAACACATCATGCGCAAGAGGCACCGGCGGGTGTGATCTCCACTTGGGATCGAATTCGTTTTTCACCTTCAGCAGAAACTCGTGATAATTGGGGCCGTACTTGGGGCCGGTAAGATAGAGCGGCTGGTGCGGGCCAAGAAGAGATGTGTAATAGCGGTTCTTGATGTTCATCTTGGATGTGTCCACATAAAACTGATCAACGGGTTTGGTATCGTCATCAGGGTCCCAGTATATGAGAAATTCAGAATACCCCTGGTGCCCAAGCTCAAAACTTTGAAACCAGCCCGGATCGCCGTAGTCCTGCATGAGGGGCGGGGTATATTTTTTCTTGAGCTCGGCGTAGGATGTGCCGTGTACAGTTGATTGGGTGAGGGTTTCTATCACGTAATCCACTGACACATAACCCCCGCACATTACCCACATGCCCGCCGAGTCGGCATTCTTGATCCATGACTCATCCGAGGGCTTTGTTTTGCGGGCGATGCCACCCACCTCTGCCATGATGTCCATCAGCACGCGCTCATCATAGGCCATCTGCTCCTCGGAGGTGAATCCTATCAAGAGGACCCTCACGATGTAGAAACCGGCGACAGTTCCCTCGTTTTCCTTGCTCCATATATCCCAGAACTCCTCCTTTGACTCTGCCTTTGCAATGGCGCGCCAGAAAAGAGGAACCTTGGTAACGGCTCCTGCTATCTCGGCATGGCCTATCTCCCTCATGGCCTTTATCTGAGCCTCCTTTGAGGAAACAGTGAAGTTTATCCACTTGATCCTGTTTTCCGGAAGGGAAAGGGCGGTATTGGGTGAGATCCCTGTGGGCTCAAGATACTCGGGCTGGAATGGAAGAGTCTTGATCGCCATGCGGGTCACAATCCCAAGGCATCCTCTGAGACCTGTGTAACCGCGCAAAAGCCCTCTCAAATCAGGCCCGGGCCCTTCTCCCCAAAAGGGGTCTTCTCCGGTTGCGAGGGAACCCAGCCTAAGTATCTCCCCATCAGGAAGGACAAGTTCGGTACCCAGTATTCTCCTGTGGGGGAGTCCTATGCGATGGCTCAAGGGAGACCATCCATCTCCGATCAGATTTGCTATGGCCGATGCCTGCGCTCCTCCGCCGCCGATCACCACATAGGAGCCGTGTCTCATGCACACCTCCTGGATGGGCGAATAGATCATCCCGGGGCCTACCTCAACGTAGAAATGCTTTTCGTCCAGGATAAGATCGTTCATGCGCTTGAGATCAATCAGCAGTGCACCCTCTACATGCGGATGGGAACGGGGGCCATAGAAGCCGGTGCTGTACGGGACATAGGGGATATCGTTTCTGTAACAGACCTTCACTATGCGTGAGACTTCTTCGGTTGTTTTAGGCATGATTACGCAGGCAGGCACACGGGTCATCACGCGCTCATAGCCCAGGCCGCTTTCATATCCACCCGGGCCGCTTCTGTAGCCCTCGCAGATAACCGGATCATCCGAAATATGGGCAGGTCCAACTATTGATTCAAATACTTTATATATTTCACTGGATATGGTCATTGTCTTCCTCCTCTTTGCCTCACTCAAATGGCTTCGCAGATTATTTCGGAGATATCCTTGACCGCCACCTTATCGCCGCCTGTCCGCACCGCATCCGAAAAGTTCTCCTTGCACCATGGACATGAAGTAACCAGGATCTCCGCACCCAAATCTCTTACCTCTTCCATACGATGCGTGGCGGCCCAAAGAGCAAAATCCGGAAAGGCCTCTTTGGTGCCGCGTCCGGCTCCGCAGCAAAATGCGTTTTCGCGCTTTCTGGGCATCTCCACCAATTGGACTCCGGGAATGGATTGGAGTATATCACGGGGTGGGCCGTAGATTCCTTCAGTCCCTCTGCGTCTTTCCAGACGAGGCTCCGCGCAACCCATCCTCCCCCTCTTGCCTTCATAGGGGATCCATGGATCACTCAGCCTGCCGAGGCTGCAGGCGTCGTGGTATGTAACTCTCGCGTTGATTGATCCTCTTAATTTCAGTTCACCGCTCTTGATCTTCTTATCAACAAACTCAGCCAGGTGAACCACCCTGAAGCCAAGATCTTCCGTTCGGATATCAAGGAGTTTCGGGACATCCACCTTCCACATCCTGTAACCCTCGGCGCAGCTCAGGAGCAAGTTCTTGGCTCCGCTCTTTCGCACCTCCTCGAGATTTCGGGCCGCAAGCCTGCGGGCATCCTCAATTAAGCCTACCGAGAAGAGGGTGTTGCCGCAGCACCACTCATCGGGAAGAAGCATAAAATCGGTCCCGCAGGATCTGAGGATCTTTGCGGTTGATCGCGCTATCTCCTTGTTTGCGTAGGATGCGCTACAACCAACAAAATAAAGCAGCTCCGCCTTATTGGAAGGTGCGAGGTCGGGAGAAACCCAGGAAGTGCGTTCCTCGGAGTGCGCTCCAAAGAAGTTGTGCTTTTCCTTTATGTTTTGAGCTATCCTTTTATGAGCGGGCATAGGGCCTACTCCGTCCTTAACCGCCTTAACTCTGAGTGATTCAAGGGCGAGCTCGATTTCAAGATCAAGGTTCCTCTTACACCCCACATCACAGGCCCCGCACAGAGTGCAGGCATATATCACCTCCAGGGCCTTTTCGTTCCAGGGGAGGACCCCCTCTGCCATGGCATGACCGATGCGCATCTTGCCATAGGCGCCGTAAGCGTCGAACTCATATTTTGCCGCACTTGGGCAGCGCATTATAAACGGAGGCCCCGGCATGTATGTGTGATCCACCCAGGTGCAGCCCTTACACTTTATGCAGCGGCTCATGTCATAGACGAAGTTATTGATGTCGGAAATGTCCAAGCTGAATTCCGACTGAGGCTTATGATAGCGGACGGCTAATGTATCGCCCATGTTCAACCCCCTTAGAAACAAAGTTTTGATGGATTCATGATGTTATTGGGATCAAAGATCTTTTTAAGGCGCTTAAGTTGAGTGGCATACGACGCGGCCTTTTCATAAACTATAGCCGCCAGATCGCCGTACGGCCTTGTAAAGACAGCCCCCTCTTTGAGAAGCTCCCGAGCGGCCAGTCTGTAAAAGGCATTTACCTGCCCCTTTTCTTTTCCCTTTTCGGGATCATAGAATAAGGTTATCTCAGGCCTGCATGCTCGGTTGTGTTCGATTGGCTGGATATAAACCCCGAGATCGCCGGGGTTGAAACCCTTTGCGGCTGCCATCTCCCTGACCATGGAAACCATTGGCTTTGCATTGGCCGGTCGGCAGTGAAAGAAGAGGCTCTTGAAGGCACCCTTTACCTGAAGCCTCCAGTAAGGCCGTTCAGAGGGCCAAGGTTCTCTCAGCATATTCAGCACCCTTTGCCCGAGTCCAGAAAAGCCCGGCAGATTTTCGCCCAGTCTTATCCCTGAGAATTCATTCCTTATTACCTCCGAGAGGAAGTGCTCTTCATAGGCTATCTTCTCCTCGGGCCGCCTCATCAGGCCGCTTAAAACCAGGATGAGAGTCCACGGAGGCAGTGAGGATTTTAATATCTCAAAGTCAGAGGGCCATTTCTCAGACAGAAGCGCTGCCAGGTCAACGTTGTTGAGTATCAGTACCTCCTGGCCTATGCGCCTCGGCATGATCCGATGCAGAAACTCATTGAGATACTGGAGGTCTTGTGCAGGCGCGAACAGGATTTTGTCCATCTTAGGGATGGATTCCATCTTGAGGTTAGTCCATGTAACCACACCCATCGTGCCCTGAGCGCACTGGAAGAAGCGGTAGAAATCAAGACCCGGCCCCGAGGGATTCGCGCCTCTTGAGGGAGAGTCCGGATAACCCTCTACACTCGCAGATCCCAGACGAAATATCTCACCGGTGGGCCAGACAATCTCCATCGCCTGGAGCGGTTCGCCATAGTCATATACCTGATTTACCGGCTCCTCCCTCTCGAGAAAATCCGTCAGGACCGACCGCTCCGCCGGGGGTGTCAGAGGCATAATCACCCTGTATCCTTTGTCCTTCAGCGCTCTTGTCAATTGCGCCCAATTAACCCCCGCCTCAAACCTGACCCGCCTATTTTCCGTGTCAACTTCCAAAATCCTGTTCATTCGGGTCATATCCATTACCACGCCCCCTTCACTGGGGACGGCTGCCCCGTAGAAATGGACCTTTGAACTAGAAGGCACAAGCGGAATCAGGTTTTCGTTGCAGAAGCTTACAACTTCTGAAACCTCTTTTGAGCTTCCGGGCCTGACCACGCAAAGAGCAGCCCCGACCGCATCATGGCTCAAGTCGCTTTCGTAATCACGCAGCCGCGCTGGATCATCAATGCAGTTATCTGCGCCCACTATCTTGGAGAGAGTAGAACGAACCTCCACGGTTGACCTCCATTAATGACTTAGTTTGTTAGTTGATATTTAACTTATTAACTATTTGGTTGTTACATAACCTATGTCAGGGGACATGTCAAATATTTTTTTTAAGACTCCAATACGGGCTAATAAGATAATCTAATTATATAGTTACGCTGAAGCACTTCTCAAATGGCGACATACTGGCGAGCCGGTATCACATTTATTGCAGAAATTCGGGTATTAATTGCGGGATTGTCTAAAAAGGGTGCCCTTGAAGGACACCCTGTAAGAGATCAGGCTTTGAGCTTTGCCGTCAGATCAGCAGCGACCTCTTTTACTCCTGGTCTTCCGTCTATCTCCATCACCTTAGGCAGGCCGCCGGAGTTTTTGGAGAGTTCCTTAAAGTAATTGCATCCAGCCATAGTGCCCTTCTTAGTGTCGTAATAGATGCTGTGTCTCTGATCAATAGCCTTCTCGTCCTGATCGTCGCCTCTGGTCTTAAGCGATCCGCCGCACACACGGCACTTATCGCCGTCAGGCTTTATTGCATCAATAAAGATGTTGTTGGGGTGGTTGTTGTCATTGACGCAAAGACGCCTTCCCATGATGCGGTTTTTGGCTATCTCTCTGGGCAAGACTATCTCTATGATATAATCCAGAGACATCTTTTCTTTCTTCAGGGCCTTCTCCAGTTCCTGGGCCTGGGTGAGGTTTCTGGGGAAACCGTCAAGGAGCCAGCCTTTCTTGCAGTCATCCGCCTTGAGGCGATCCAGGATCATGGGGATGGTTATGGAGTCCGGCACGAGTGCGCCTTTGTCAATATAGCCCTTTGCTTCCTTTCCAAGCTTTGTCCCCTTGGAGATATTTTCCCTGAATATGACCCCTGTCTCTATGTGGGGGATCTTGAACTTGTCCTTGACAATGGCGCCCTGGGTGCCCTTACCGCTACCGTTAGGGCCAAAAAGCAGTATCTTCATTCCGCCTTCTCCTTTTAGATTAGATTTTTTACGACGTCAAGCCAGTGACCCGACCCGCCGTCACCTGCGGCCCGGCTTTTTGATCCGGGCTCTACTCAGACCAGCATGGGCAAAGTAGGCGAAAAACAAACTTATGTCAAGCAATCCGCCTTGGTTAACGCATCCGGCCAAGAAAGAAGCCTATGAACTCTTGAGGATCATCAAAAAAGAGACCCGACTCTAAAGCCGCCCTCTCGTTAAAACCCGCCCCGCCGCCACTTGATCTGATCTCTTCAACCTCGGCCCAGGCAAAGGGGGTGGGTTCAGGCGAATGGGTCTTTTTTACAATGGGAGTGAGATGGTCGCTTACTACCATCACGCGGCAGCCGGGCATGTCCTTGACACCCTCAAGCACGGTGCCCACAACCATCCGGTCAAAGTTCTCGATGGCGCGGATCTTCTCTCTCCAGTTTCCGCTGTGGGAGGCCTCATCAGGCGCCTCCACATGAAGAAATACAAAATCCTTTCTCTTGACAGCCTCACAGGCTGCCTCACCCTTCCCTCGATAGTTGGTATCGAGATATCCCGTGGCCCCTTCTACATTGATCGGCTCAAAACCGGCATAGGCCCCGATACCTTTAAGAAGATCAACCGCGGATATGACGGCGCCCGATAACCCAAAAATCTCGCTGAAGGACTTCATTTTCGGCGCCTTTCCCTGGCCCCAGAGCCAGGCTGAGTTGGCCTCCCTCAGCCCGAGAGATCTTCTCCTCAGGTTTACCGGATGGTCCTTAAGTATCTCCCACGACGCCCTCATAACGTCGATTACAGGGTCATCCCTTCGCGGATCGAGATAATCAGCCATGTTATTTCCAGGCACGTCGTGGGGCGGTATCGTCTTGTTGTCCGCCGGCCCTTTGTTCCAGACGAGGAGGTGTCTGTAAGCGACCCCCGGATACATCCTTATCCCCGGCCGACGAATTCGCCGCGTAAGTTCCCCCACAAGCTCTCTGCCCTCGGGGGTAGAGATATCCCCTGAGCTGTGGCTTAACATCACTATTTCATCCGGCCTCTTAAAATCAAGGCTCACAAGGTTCATCCGGAAGGCTACATCATCCGGACCGAGCTTTACACCCAGGCTTGCCGCCTCCAGGGGGCCTCGCCCGGTCACGCACTGGCCGGGGTTGTAACCAAGCAATGAAAGGTTGGCCACATCACTTCCAGGCTGCATACCTTCCGGTATCGTCTTTACAAGTCCGATCCTGCAAGCGGCTATTCTATCCATGTTTGGGGTCTCGGCTGCCTCAAGGGGGGTCTTGCCTCCCAGTTCGGAAAGCGGATAGTCCGCCATACCGTCTCCGACCATAAACACATACTTTCCCATTAAAAAACCCTTTCTCCCTGCGCCGCCTATCCCCTCTCAACCCTCACCATGACTATCTTGTCGGTCAGAACATCGAGCCCGTCCAGCACGGCCATAGCCCTCTGGACATTGATCTCCCTGGCCTCATGGGTAACCATTACTATCGGGACGGAGCCTCTCAGGTCTCTGCCCTTCTGTATCACGGAAGATATGCTGATATCATGATCACCGAGAACTCCGGCAATCTTGGAAAGAACTCCCGGGCGATCCACCGCCGAGACCCTGAAATAATACTCCGTCCTGAGCTGGTCAATGGGCCTCAGCTTTAATGCACCGCCCGGCGCGTGAACATGGGCAAGAGGAGGCATGAGCCTCTTTGCGCCGCAGCGTATCTGCCTTGCTATCTCTATAATATCTGATACCACGGCGCTCCCGGTCGGTCTTCTCCCCGCTCCCAGGCCGTAATAGAGGTTTGGCCCCACAAAATCGCCCTCGATGTAAATCGCGTTAAATACGTCATTTACATTGGCCATGATGTGGTTCTTCGGCACCATTGCCGGATGGACCCTTGCTTCGAGCCCTTCCGCAGTGTCCCTTGCGACCGCAAGGAGTTTTACTCCATAGCCGAAGTCCGATGCATACCGGATATCATCAGGGGTAAGCCTTGAGATCCCCTCCCTGTAAATCTCGGAAAATGAGAAAGGAGAACCGAACACTATGGAGATCAAAACCGCAAGCTTATGGGCCGCGTCAATGCCTTCTACATCGAGGGTCGGAGGATCCTCCGCGTATCCGAGCCGCACTGCGTCGGCAACCACATCCGCGTAAGGGAGCCCTTCCCTGGTCATGCGGGTCAGGATATAATTGGAAGTTCCGTTAAGTATGCCCATTATGGTCTTGATCCTGTTGGCGGCAAGTCCCCTTCTGAGCGCCCCTATGATGGGAATGCCGCCGCCCACGCTTGCCTCAAAGGCAAGGTTGACTCCTGCCCTGTCGGCGGCCGCATATATCTCTTTTCCGTATTCCGCAAGCAGTGCCTTGTTGGCCGTAACCACATGTTTTCCCCTCTCAAGGGCAAGCAATATGAATTCCTTTGCCTTCGTAAGGCCGCCTATAAGTTCAACAACTATGTCAATGGATTTATCCTCAATGACCTCCATGGCGTCCGTTGTGAGAACTCCCGGATCCACCGGCACACCCCTGTCGGATTTTATATCGAGATCTGCGATTTTTTTTACGACCACATCGGTCCCTACGCGTGAGGATATTATTCCGCTGTTGACCTTCAGTGCCTCAAACGCGCCGGCGCCTACAGTTCCAAAGCCTATAATGCCGACATTTATAGCTCCCATGACGCCTCCTTACAGAACCTGTCTGATGCCCTTAAGGGCCTGCCTGATGCGCTGTGGGTTTTCAACAAGCGCAAAGCGCACATAATCGTCCCCGTAATCGCCGAAACCGGCGCCAGGTGAAACAGCCACCTTCGCCCTTTCAACAAGCATGGTGGCGAAGGCAACAGAGCCCATCTTGAGATATTGCTCAGGGATCTTTGACCAGACAAACATGGTGCCCCTGGGCTTATCGGTTGTCCACCCTATGCGGTTCAGACCGTCCACAAGGACATCTCTTCTCTCCCTGTAGGTCTCAACAATCTTTTCAACACAGTCATAGGGTCCGTTCAGGGCGATTATGGAGGCTATCTGAATGGGCTGAAATACTCCGTAGTCAAGATAGCTTTTTATCCTCTTAAGAGCAGATACCATCTCACGGTTTCCCACGCAGAACCCGACGCGCCATCCGGCCATCGAATAGCTCTTGGAGAGACTGAACAGCTCGACACCTATGTCCTTTGCTCCTGGTATCTGCATGAAGCTTGGCGGTTTATAACCGTCAAAGACCATATCTGCATAGGCGAAATCATGGATCACCATCATGTTGTGCTCCCTGCAGAAGGCCACTATCTTTTCAAAAAAGGCCCTGTCCACCACCTCAGTGGTGGGATTATGCGGATAGGATATTATCAGCATCCTTGGCTTGGGCCATGTCTGCTTCGTCGCAGTGAGCAGATCCTCAAAAAAGTCCCTGCCGGGTCCTATGGGTATGCTTCTCAAATCCCCACCGGATATTATTACCGAATAGGGATGTATCGGATAAGTTGGACTGGGAGCGAAGGCAACATCCCCAGGGCTTATGGTGGCCAGCACCAGATGGGCCACGCCTTCCTTCGCGCCCATGGTCACTATGGCCTCTTCATCAGGATCCAGTTCCACATCAAAGCGCCTCTTATACCAGTCACAGATGGCATTTCTGAGTTTAGTTATTCCCATGGAGGCAGAATATCTGTGGTTAGGGCCTTTCTTGGCCGCTTCAATAAGCTTGTCAACAATGTGTTTCGGCGTCGGCAGATCAGGGTTTCCCATACCGAGATCTATGACATCTTCCCCCCGCCGCCTCGCCTCCATCTTTATTTTGTTTACCGTTGCAAAGACATAGGGCGGCAGCCTGGTCATCCTTCTAAACTCGTGCATACAAAAAACCTCCCGTATTTAAAGCGCTATTTCGGGAATGGCCCATCCCTCTTGCAAAAAAATCACAGGGTAACTCCCGAAAGCTTTTCTCTTCCAAGTCTCCGGGCTTGGATTCGGCACTGAGCCGGCCCGCTCAAATGGCCCCGAGAGGCCGATTTGCCCTGTGGCAGGATATTACCTCTTTACAAAAGGATGCCCGAAATTGTGATAGATTGGTTATTTTATGACCGGCCCTGCCAAAAGGCAATCGCTATTTGCCAGGCTCATCCACAATATCCCTCAAGAAAAAGTGCTCTTCTTTTTCAAGCAGAGGATCATCGGATATGATCTCTTGAGCAAGTGCCTTTGCGGTCTTCAGGAGCAAGGGATCTCTCAGCATCTCCTCGATCACCAAATCGCCTTCTCCCGACTGTCTCAGCCCCGCGAGTTCCCCGTAACCGCGCATCTCCAGGTCCATCAGGGAAATCTCAAATCCGTCGGTGCAATCCGCCAGTGCCTGCAATCTTTTTCGGGCGGTTTCGCTCACGCCTTCCGAGACCATCAGGTAGCAGACGGATTCCCGCCCCCCTCTGCCCACCCGTCCTCTCAACTGATGAAGCTGGGCAAGGCCGAATCTCTCCGGGTGCTCGACAATCATGACAGTAGCCGCCGGGACATGGATACCCACCTCCACAACGGTTGTGCCCACAAGAAGATGAATATCTCCCCTGCGGAACCTCTCCATGACTCCATCCTTTTCCTGAGCGCTCATACGACCATGAATGAGACCCACCTCCATCGGAGCGGGAAAAAGCCTTTTAAGCCTTTTAGCCATCTCAATTGCCCCTTTAAGATCCTGCTCTTCGGTTTCCTCGATCACCGGGCATATCACCATTCCCTGTTCCCCCCTTGCCAGGGCAGCCTTAAGGGACAGGAAGACCTCCTGTTTTCTCTCAGAGCCAGCCAGTAAGGTAATGACCGGCTTTCTTTCGCAGGGCGATTCCCTGATCGTAGAGATATCCCCCTCCGCATAAAGTATTAATGCAAGGCTCCTTGGAATGGGAGTTGCCGTCATAGTAAGGATGTGGGGGTTTTCACCTTTTGATGAGAGGTTAAGGCGCTGCCTTACTCCGAATCTGTGCTGTTCATCGAAAATAGCAAGGCCCAGACGTTTGAATCTGAGCCCCTCGTTTATCAGGGCATGAGTCCCTATAACCAGATTGCATTGACCGCTCGCAATGGATCTCTCAAGGGCATTTCTCTCCAAAGCCCCTCCCCTCCCCAGAAGAAGTCCTGGCCTGAAACCCAGTAACGGCTCGAGCACAAGAAAGAACTCATGGTGCTGTCTTGCGAGGATTTGTGTTGGGACCATAAGAGCTACCTGCCAGCCGTTCATTACAGCAATAAGTGCTGCTCCTGCCGCTACCACAGTCTTTCCACACCCCACATCCCCCTCTAAGAGGCGGTGCATGGCATGTCCGCCGGCGAGATCCCTGGATACGCCCTCAAGGCAATCGGCCTGGTCTTTTGTAAGAGAAAAGCCAAGCGCAGATTCAAGTCGCTCCTCAAGATCCTTTGGAGCTTCCATTTTAGGGGCGCCCCGGCAGGCATTTCTACGGCTTAATATAGAGAGCATGACGGCTAAAAAACGATCAAACATAAGCCTTCGATGAAAGGGCGTCAGGAATGAAGAGAAGGCATCAAATGGATATTTTTGCGCATCCGGGCAGTGAACCCCATTAAGAGAATCCAAAAGCTTCGGCAGCGATAGTCCTGAGATAACATTCCCAGGCAGGGGATCAGTAACGAAGCGGCCGTGACTCGCAACAATTCCCCTTATCCATCCTCCTATAAGGCGTGTGCTTATAAGCCCGACAGACCTGTACAAAGGGACGATGCCTTCGCCGCTTTCCGGCAAGTATTCCATGGGGCCCGATACCTCGGGATGAATCATCTCCGGCCGAGCCACACCTGACTGGATCTTTCCATAGGCCGTCACAAAAAAACCCTTTCTGGCAAGGCCAGTCAAATAGGCCCTTTTATAGTTAAACCATACGAGATCAATCTCTGAGGTTCCATCATCAATGGTAACCTTGAAAATATTTTTCCCGAAGGCCCTCCTTTCTTCCTCAACCCACCTGACTACCTTCCCCCTCAGCAAGACCCCCTCCCCTCTTACGGCATCTTTAACGGATACAAACCTGCTCTTGTCCTGATACTTGAAGGGAAGATAGAGCAAAAGATCCAGAATCGTTGTAATGCCGTGTTCCATCATTTCGGCATATCTCTTTGGCCCTATGCCCTTTAGGGATGCAAGGGAAGCGTTAAGCTCAGGCACTTTTCTCAGATGGGCATATTGGATTGCGTTCATACATTGACAACTATCAGAAGCCGGTTTCCCGGCACAAGAGAAAAGAATTGACAAGGAATCTTACCTCTTTATAATATTATCTCTTATGTTATAAGCGATTTGATTTTTCGTCCATTCAAGAGGGTTGGCCATTTATGAAGGGAAGATACGCGGAAGCAGGTGTTGATATTGACGCAGGCAACAAGTTTATTGACATCATAAAACCCATAGTAAGCCAAACATTCAAACCAGGTGTTATGACCGACATAGGGGGTTTTGCAGGGCTTTTTTCCCTGAATGTTCAACAGATGAAAAAGCCCGTCCTGGTGGCCTCCACCGACGGAGTGGGCACAAAACTGAAGGTCGCCTTCATGATGGACAAGCACGACACAGTGGGCATTGACCTTGTGGCCATGTGCGTCAACGATATTGTTGTGCAGGGTGCTTCTCCTCTCTTTTTTCTGGATTACATGGCCATGGGAAAACTTGATCTTGAAAGGGCAAAGGATATCCTTAAAGGCATTGCTGCCGGCTGCCTTGATGCGGGATGCTCTCTTATCGGCGGAGAAACGGCCGAGATGCCGGGGATGTACTCCGAAGGCGAGTACGACCTTGCAGGATTTGTGGTGGGATTGGCCGACAACTCTGAAATCCTTGACGGCTCGGAGATCGCCGTAGGACATCAGCTCATAGGCATAGCATCCAGCGGGCTCCACAGCAACGGCTATTCCCTTGTGCGAAAGGTATTTTTTGATGAAATGAAGATGTCCGTCAAAGATTTTGTGCCGGAATTAGGCAGAACCCTTGGGGAGGAACTGCTGGAACCCACAAAGATATATGTAAAGGCCGTTACAGCCATCAGAAGGACTTTTAAAATCTTCGGCATATCCCATATCACTGGAGGGGGTTTCACGGACAATATCCCGCGCATCCTGCCCAAAAGATGTAAGGCCGTGATTAATACAAGAAGCTGGGTTCGTCCTGCTGTCTTTTCATTGCTTAAGGAGGCTGGAAAGATATCCGATGAAGAGATGCTTCGCACATTTAATAACGGCCTGGGCCTCATTATCGTTGTCAGAGATAATGACGTATCAGAGGTGATTCAGCGGTCCAATGCCCTGGATCTTAAGGCCCACCATATCGGCATGGTGGAGGAGCGCTCGAACGAAGAGCCGGCTGTACAATACTCGGCCCTGTAACTGGTCCCTGGAAGGAGACTTACTATGTTCGGATTAGGCGGATCGGAACTGGCCATAATCGCCCTCCTGATACTTATTGTATTTGGAGCAAGGCGTCTTCCCGAGATAGGAAAGGGGCTTGGCGGGGCCATAAGGGAATTTAAAAGCGTAAAAAAAGAGATCAAAAATGACACCCCCCCTGTATCTGAGCCTGAAAACAATTGCTTGAAGGCTGATTCCGCAAAAGAGGGCCAGTCCATTGAAAGCCGGATGGCAGGAAAGCTGCTCGAACAGGTCCCGGGGCTTAAGAAAGCGATGCGCATCAAAGAAAAGGCTGATCAGATCACCAAGGTCATAGGTCATTGACCCAGAAGCAATGGACACCGCAAAAGTCATGGACAGATGCCCTCTAAGCCGAAACGAACCCGAGATCCCCGCAGTGAACTCTGATGAGATTGTTGAGATCCTGAAGGATTGCAGATCCATCGCCGTAGTGGGTCTTTCCCCAAAGGCTGAAAGGGACAGCAACAAAGTCGCCCGCTACCTGATATCTCAGGGATATGATGTGGTGCCTGTCAATCCGGGGCAAAGGGAGATCCTCGGGAGGCAGTGTTACCAGAGCCTCAAGGCCATACCTTTTGGGGTTGATATGGCAAACCTCTTCCTCAATTCCTCAAGGGTCCCTCCTGTTGTGGAGGAGGCGATAGAAAAAGGCCTTAAGGCAATATGGATGCAGCTCGGTGTAGCGGACGACCAATCGGCGGAAAAGGCAAGAGCTAACGGCATACGGGTGGTCATGAACAGGTGTATAATGGCTGAGCACCGTTTCCTTTTCGACCGTACTCAATCGCCGCAAGCTCGGAAAGCCTGAACTTCTGAACCTTGCCGCTCCTCGTCGTGGGAAATCCCGAAACTATCTTAAAATAATGAGGCGCCTTTTCCGCCGGAACATGCTCATCTGCAAATGCCTTGATCTCCTCCTGGGTAATCCCCGATCCCTCTCTTGCCTTTACCCAGGCCGCTACCTCCTGGCCCGATTCAGGATCCGGAAACCCGAATACCTGGACCTCCGAGACGTCTGAAAGACCGTAGAGAATTTCCTCTATCTCAACGGGGAAGATCTCTATATTGTTTCTCTTGATGACCTCCTTAAGGCGCCCTGTTATTCTCACATATCCCTGCTCGTCCATCTCGCCCAGGTCGCCTGTGTGGAACCATCCCTCCTGATCAATGGCAGCCGATGTGATAGCCGGCATTCCGTAATAGCCCTTCATCAGGAAGCCCCTGGTGCAGAGTTCCCCCTGGGTCCTTATGCCAAGATCCTCCCCGCTCCTCGGATCAACGATCTTCACCTGGCTGCACGGAAGCGCCCTTCCAATGGTACCCACCCTCATTTCGATCGGGTCATCAGGATCGGTCATGGTTATCCAGGAAGACGCCTCGGTGATTCCATAGGCAGCCACAAGCCCCGAGACCCCCATGTCAAGGACAATCCTCTTCATAAGTTCAACCGGACACGGAGCGCCTCCTATCGTACCCTTCTTGACCGTCTTCCATACCTTTTTCGTGGACACAGGTTGATCCAAAAGGGCGCTGAACATACTGGGGGATCCGAACACAGCCGTGCACTCTTCTTTTTTCATGCACTCAAGGGCGGCCTCCGGTCTAAACACGCGCGACGGCATTATAAGAGCTGACCCGCTCATAAGTCCGGTCAGTGCAACGCAGGTGTTTCCGAACATGTGATACAGGGGGAAAAAGAGACACAAGCGGTCCTCCTTTCCAAAATGCTGCCTTTGGGCAGAATGGATGCATTTGTTCACAAGGCAAAGATGATCCAGGACTACGCCCTTTGGGTTTCCTGTGGTTCCGGACGTGTACATGATGGCGGCAGGATCATCCGGTCTGACAGATGCGGCCTTTCTCTCCAGATAAGCCTGATCAATCTCAGATTCCAATGCGGTAAACTCCGACCAAACCATGGCCTCCGGGTCGGTCTTATCGGCTGCAACGATTATGTTTGAAAGCTTCGGTGCAAGCTCCCTGGCCTCCAGCACTCCTTGAACCATCTCCTCATCCTCAGCGCCTCTCGCAGTAACTATCGCAGCGCACTGCGAATTGGAGAGTACGAAGGAAAGCTCGTCAACTGAGGCTCCGGGATCAACAGGGACTGCCACGGCGCCTATCTTTGCAAGAGCAAGAAGCGTTATTATCCATTCCGGTATGTTGGGCGCCCAAATCGCCACTGCTTCTCCATGGGTTATGCCGAGCTTTAAAAAGCCCTTTGCCGCCCTTTCAACCTCCCACGCGAGAAGGGCGTAATTATATCTAGCTCCGACCTCAACATGGATGAGTGCGTCGTTGTTTGGATTTTCCTGGACTACGCCAGCAAACACTTCAGCTATCGTCTTATTAACCGTCTCCATGGCAGTACCTCCACTCAGGGCCAATATCTCCTGAAGCTGTTCACGATAAGATGCGGCTTTATGCTATCAGGTAAAACGCCATTTCGCAAGGGCGCCAGACTCGCGTATTTGCAAATTCACAGATCTTGACTATAGTAAGGAAATCCGAGCGGCAGTGGAGGCTTCAGCTTCAGGTGAGTCTTGTTTCAATCATCAAAGCGTCCGTATTTTTCCCTGAAAAAGACCTTTTTCAGGATGCGGGCATACAAATCGAGCAGGGGGACCGTATAGGGCTTGTGGGCCCCAACGGCGCAGGGAAAACCACTATACTCAGGCTCATCACTGGTGAGATGGAACCGGACAAGGGGGAAGTGAGGATCTCAAAAGGCGTTCGCGTAGGCTATCTCCCCCAGGATGTCCAGGAGGGGCTCAAAGGAAGCCTCCTTGAGGCCGTTGTAAACTCTGTGCCTGACCTTATTCCCCTAAGGGATGAAGTTGATAGAACACAGCGCCAGCTTGAAAATGAAGACTCTCCCCAGGAGCAGGCAAGACTGGCTCATCAACTGGCTGAGCTTCATCAGAGGGTTCAGTTTCTGGATCAGCAGTATCCCAGGCACCAGGCAGAAAAGATCCTTGTCGGGCTTGGATTCAGCCAGGATGATTTTTCATCGCCTATTTCCTCCCTGAGCGGCGGATGGAAAACCCGGGCAGCTCTTGCAAGCCTGCTGCATCAGAAACCCGATCTTCTCCTGATGGATGAACCCACAAATCATCTCGACATACCCTCTGTGAGGTGGCTTGAACAATATCTCAAGGAATTTAAAGGAGCTATAGTGCTGGTCTCGCACGACAGGCGGTTTCTAAACAGCCAGGTGAAGCGGATCATAGGCTTCGAGCCTGAAGGACTGAGGTTTCATACCGGAAACTATGACCAGTACATCAAGGCAAGAGAGGAGGAAGAAAGGACGCTTGAAGCAAGGGCTTCAAACCAGCAACAGAAGATAAAGGAGGCCCAGAGATTCATCGAGCGCTTCAAGTCCAAATCTTCCAAGGCAAGGCAGGCCCAGAGCAAGATAAAACTGGTGAAAAAGATAGAGTTCGTTGAAACCCACCGCAGAGAGAAGACCCTGAACTTTTCCTTCCCGCCTGTTTCTCAAAGCGGGCGGGTCGTAGCCACATTTAAGGGCATTTCAAAGGCCTTCGGGCCAAAGGTCCTCTATCGAGACATTGAAATGACCATTTTGCGGCAGGAGCGGGTCGCCATAGTAGGTCCCAACGGAGCCGGCAAGACAACGCTCCTTAAGATCGTCGCGGGAGAGCTTGCCCCTGATAAAGGCAGTGTCATCATCGGCCATGGAGTCACCATGGGCTATTTCGCCCAGCATCAAGCAGAGGCCCTTGATCCCAATAAAAAGATATTAGAGGAGATTTACCAGATGGTTCCGGATGCGCCCCTGAGCTTCATCAGGTCTCTGTGCGGAGCATTTTTGTTTTCAGGCGACCAGGTGGAAAAACCTGTAGGAGTTCTATCGGGAGGGGAGAAGGCAAGGGTATCCCTGGCAAAACTCCTGGTTAAGCCGGGCAACTTTATGGTAATGGATGAGCCCACAAATCATCTGGATCTTATATCGTCGGAGAAACTCATTGATGCCCTTCATAACTATCAAGGAACGCTCCTTTTTGTGTCCCATAACCAATCCTTCGTAAATCGCCTTGCGACAAAGATATGGGAGATAAAAGACGGCCGCATTTCGGAATATCCAGGGAATCTTGACGAATACTACGATCATCTCAGAAGGCTTGAAGAGCTTAAGCAAAGACCGCAGCATCAGATCGGAGCAAACAACTCAGAAGACGCCGGGGATCAGGGACAAAGAAGGGAAAACAGAAAAGAGCAAAAGAGGGAAAGGGCTGAAAGAAGAAAGACTGTTCAGGACGTGATAAGACCTATTGTTTCCGGCCTTGAGAGAACCGAAAAGGATATGGAGAAATGTGAGACCAGAAAAAAAGAGGTCGAAAAACTTCTTGCGGATCCGGATGTTTTCAAGGATAAGAATAAGGCCGTGCCTCTCCTCACCGAATATAACCTCCTTAGAGACAGGGCTGAAGAACTCATGGAGGAATGGGAGCAAAGGCAAATAGAGCTGGATTCAGCCAAGCAGAAACTGGAACTGATGGAAGAATAGAAACATGGAGATAAAAGAGCAGCACAAGGAAATGCTGAGAGGAATGGGACTATCAGAAATGGATTTCGAACTCTTTGACGGAAAATTCGTTACCTACGAGTATAGCGAAGAAAAAGGGGTGAGGATATACGATCCCTATTACGCGACCACCTACAATGAATACATAGGGGTGGACGGCTGGAGCTCCTGGAACACCGAAAACGATACCTTCATGAGCCATATCCTTAGAGGAGCGCGAGCAAAGGCCGGAGAGGCCGAGGCAGCCGGCAAAAAGCCACATCCGGAGGAATTCCAGGAGTCCATGTCAAGGAAGTTTTCCAAAAAGAAATCCTGATTTCATCCAGTGACCGCCTCACCTTGAGCCTCGGAAGAAGGAAACTACAGGGGGCATCCTTCGCATTGCATCTCAGCCTATTCATCGAAAATCTCAAAAACGATAAAGACATTGGAAAAAGCATTGTCTTCCACAAAAATATTCCGTCAAGGGAGGCTGTCCCCGGAAGGCTTTCCAGCCTGCATTCCGCTGTACGATCTACTCTTTCAAAACTGGGTATCGAGCGTCTTTACAGCCATCAGGCAGAGGCCGTTGAGCTTTTAAGGGCAGGCAATAACGTCCTTGTTGCTACTCCCACCGCAAGCGGAAAATCCCTCATCTACAACATATCGTTTTTTGAGGAGGTGCTCGGAGGCGGCAGTGCGAAGAGGGCCTTATATATTTTCCCCCTCAAGGCACTGGCCCAGGACCAGTTCAAGGCGCTTTCCCCCTGGCTCAAGGCGTCAGGCAAAAATCCAGTCTCGGCCGATATCTATGACGGAGACACATCGCCTTCCCGGCGCAAAAAGATACGGCAGTTTGTGCCCAATATCCTCATAACAAACCCCGACATGCTTCACAGGGGGATACTCGCTTATCACAAGGGATGGGAAGAGCTTTTAAGAAACCTTACCCTTGTGGTTCTCGATGAGGTGCACACATACAGAGGAATTTTCGGCTCCCATGTGAACCAGACGATCCTCCGCCTCAAGAGGCTTTGCAGACTTTACGGATCTCATCCCAGATTCGTTATGCTTTCCGCAACAGTAAGCAACCCCGCTCAGTTCGGGGAAGCCCTTATCCAGGAACCCGTCAAGGTGGTGGATTCATCCGGAGGCCCCATGGCTGGAAGGGATTTTCTTTTCCTCAATCCGGTGGGGAGCCCCAACTTTTCCGCGGCCTCTCTTTTCCTTAAGTGCGTAAAGGCCGGCTTCCGAACCATTGCATTTACGCAGTCCCGAAAGGTTACGGAGCTTATGCACGTGTGGGCGGAGCGTATGGCCCCCCACCTGAAAGGACGGATCAGTTCCTACAGGGCAGGCTTCATGCCGGAGGAGCGGCGAATCATAGAAAGAAATCTTGTGTCCGGAGATCTCCTGGGCGTCATATCCACCAGCGCCCTTGAGATGGGAATAGACATCGGCCTTCTTGATGTGTGCCTCCTGGTAGGATATCCGGGAACCGTGATCAACACGTGGCAGAGGAGCGGACGTGTCGGAAGGGCGGGACGTGAATCCATGACGGTTTTGATCGCTAAGCCCGACGCCCTTGATCAATACTTCATGCACCATCCCGATGAGTTTTTCGACAGACCCTGCGAGGCCGCCGTCATAGACCCGGCCAATCCTTATGTCCTTGAGGCGCACCTCCCCTGCGCCGCCGCAGAGAACCCCATCACAGACGAGGACAGCCTTTTTTGGCCTCAGGACCTGCGGGCCCATCTGGAGCAGCTCGAAAGAAAGGGAGAACTCGCAAGGAGCGCTGATGATCCGCCCGCTTGGTTCGCGACAAAGAAAAATCCCCACCTCCTTGTGGATATACGCTCAACCGGCGACACCTACACTATTTTCGACAAATCAACGGGAGAGGCCATTGGCACGGCCGACGGCATGAGGGCGTTCAAAGAGTGCCATCCCGGGGCGGTTTACCTGCACCATGCGAAACAGTTTGTGGTTGAAAAGCTGCTTCTGGAAGAAAAGGATATACTGGTAGGCCGGAGCCGCTGTGAATATTTTACCCGGGCCCTTGGGGAAAAGGAGACAGAGATCCTTAAAATCCAGAGGAGCAGGCCCAAGGCACAGTTTCTTGTAAGGATGGGACAGCTCAAGGTAACTGAACGGATATTATCTTATGAAAAGAGGGGGCTCCCCGGCCAGGAGCTTATGGGCGTATTCCCCCTCGCTCTTCCACCCCGAAGCTTTGAGACAATAGGCCTCTGGATTGAGATAGAAGACAACCTGAGAAGATATATCGAGAAAAAAGAGCTTCATTTCATGGGTGGGATCCACGCGGTTGAACATGCAGCCATAAGCCTTTTTCCCCTCTTTGCCCTCTGTGATAGAAACGATATAGGCGGCATCTGTTTTCCCCACCATCCTCAGGTCGGAAAGGGAGCTATTTTCATATATGACGCCTACCCCGGCGGAATAGGCCTTGCCCAGAGAGGATTTGAAGTGATCGAGGAGCTTCTTGAAAAGACCCTCGCCCTTCTGCGCTCCTGCGAATGCGAAAACGGATGCCCTTCGTGCATACATTCCCCAAAATGCGGATCAGGCAACAAGCCCCTGGACAAGAAGGCTGCCATGGTGGTGCTTGAGGGCCTGCTGGGCGAGATCTCGCTGGAAGAACTCGCCAGTGCCTCCAAGCCGGATGATGCCGATGCCCGGGCAGGGCCTGAGACAGCGTCTGAAGAGAAGGCAGATGCCCGCAGGATCATATTTCTCGACATTGAAACGCAGAGACTTGCCCAGGAAGTGGGAGGATGGCGAAAAGCTCATCTTATGCGAGTCTCGGTTGCCGTCGTATTTGACAGCGTTGAAAATGACTTCAGGGTCTTTTTCGAGCAAGACGCAGAGGAACTCCTGTCCCTGCTCGATAAGGTGGATCTGGTCATCGGCTTCAACATCAAAGGCTTTGATTACAAGGTGCTGAACGCTTACAGCGCAAAGGATCTCTCGTCAATTCCCACTTTCGATATACTTGAGGATATCCATAAAAGGCTCGGATTCCGTCTCACACTGGATCATCTCGCCAGGGAAACACTCAAGCAGGAAAAGCTTGCCGACGGGATTAAAGCCGTGGAGTGGTTCAGGAACAAGGAATTCGAAAAGCTCATTGCCTACTGCAAACAGGACGTAAGAGTCACCAGGGATCTTTTCCGCTTCGGAGTCGAGCAGGGCCATCTCATATACAAAGACAAGAAAACCGATCAAAGACTGAGGCTCACGGTTGACTGGAACCTTGATAGTATGATTCAATCAGTTAAGTCCTCAGAGAAAAAATGACCCGGGTGGATAATGGATGGTTTTTGATTGCAAGTTGTGCGGACAGTGCTGCGAAGGGGAAGGCGGCATCTTTCTTGTGGAAGGAGAGGCCGAGAGGATAGCCTCGTTTCTCGCAAAATCGAAGCACGAATTCCTCCGGCAGTGCTGTGAATTCCGTAACGGCCGGACCTATATTAAGACATCATCGCAGGGAGCCTGCCTTTTCTATGACCGGGAAAGAAGCTGCACGATACACCCTGTAAAGCCGGCACGCTGTGGACTTTGGCCGTTTTTTCCTGCTAACCTGGAAGATCCCGATACCTTTGAGGCTGCAAAAGAGGCCTGTCCCGGAATCCGGTCTGATTGCTCTCATGATGAATTTATAAGGGAATGGGAAAAGACATGCCTCAAATAGTAGGTCTCAAAAAGGCGTTGCTGGACCTTATATTTCCCCCCCGATGTCCTCTGTGCGACGGTTTTATTGAAGATACGTCAAATGCTTATGAAGGAACTGATTTCTGCACCGATTGCGTGGAATCTTTTAAATCCATTGATACCCCCCACTGCACCGTCTGCTGGGTACCGATGAAGGGAAGCGAAGACAAAAACCCGATTTGCGGGGCTTGTATGAAAAAAAGGCCTGTCTATACTGAGGCTGCTGCCCCATTCCTCTATGAAGGCCTGATTGCCGATGCCGTACACCAGTTGAAATACGCCAAAAAGACCCACCTTGCGCCCTCTCTAGGCAGTTTCCTGGCCTCATTCGCCGAGGGATGGATTACACATAAGAGCGGAATGATCGCGATGCCCGTTCCCCTGCACCCCAAGAGGCTCAGGGAGAGGGGTTTCAACCAGAGCCTGCTTCTGGCAAGGCGTGTGGCAAAAGACCTTAAACTGGAACTTGATTATCTCTCTCTTAGAAGGATACGTCACACCTCCCCACAGATGACTCTAGGCGTGAGAGAAAGGCACGAAAACGTCAAAGAGGCCTTTGAGGTGGTTGCGAGGGATAAGTGTAAAGGCCGAACCATCCTTCTCATAGACGATGTGGCTACGACCGGAACCACCCTCAATGAATGCGCCAAGGCCCTCAAGGAGGCAGGGGCATCTGAGATATTCTGCCTTACTTTGGCCAAGGCTGCTCTTTAGCCGGAGGGGCACGTTTTATCGAGTCCGCATTTCATTGCGTCTGCGAGGAGAAAGGGAATTTCTCTTATGGCATCATACAGATCAAAGATCAGAGCGCTTTCAGAAGCAAAAAACCTCCGCTCGGAACTTGGAAGAAGCGGAAAGACGGTTGTCTTCACAAACGGATGCTTCGACATCCTCCATCCAGGCCACACAAGATACCTTGAGGAGGCCGCATCCCTTGGAGATCATCTGATAGTGGCCGTTAACAGCGACAGCTCTGTGCGGTCCATAAAAGGCTCCAAAAGACCCATTCTTGATGAGGAAAGCCGAGCTGAACTTGTGGCAGCCCTGCAGTCAGTTGGCACCGTTGTGATCTTTAAGGAGGAGACGCCCCTTGAGGTAATAAAAGAGCTCCTGCCCGACGTCCTGGTCAAGGGGGCTGACTGGGCCGAAGAGAAGATAGTAGGCGCTGATGTGGTCAAGAATTCAGGAGGAAGGATTGAAAGAATCCCGTTTGCCCCAGGCTTTTCAACGACCTTGATCATAGAAAGAATAATTGACAGGTACCGCAAACAGCCGGTTTGATCTTGTTAATGCCGTTTTATGGATCAGGGAACATATCAGCAATGACGGCCGAATCTTGCCCGCAAAAAAGTGAAGTTGCTTTTCTCCGACTTTTCTGCTATAAGCAACAGCTAGATTCTACGCGCCCATAGCTCAGTTGGATAGAGTGCCGGACTACGAATCCGAAGGTCGCAGGTTCGAATCCTGCTGGGCGCGCCAAACAAAAACAAATAGTTAGGTAAGAAAAGTTTAAGTTTTTTTTGTTGCTGTCCCTTCCAGTGTATAACTGGTGTATAAAAATCAAACCCTGATCCCCTCAAGGTGATATGCCAAAATACGAAAAGGCCCTCATCTTTCGATGAAAGCCTTCCTGCATTACTCAGCCTAAGAACCGACGCACAAAACAGGCTCTATTTTAAGCGAAGTCAGCCCGGCCTATACCCAACTATGCCTCGCATTGAAATCGTCGCTCTGCGTGGCTCCTAGTGCATCTTTTTTTGAAGGGCTTAATATTTAGAACCGTC
>JBGSUA010000125.1:0-17554 GCA_041753575.1 Desulfatiglandaceae bacterium | reverse complement strand
CCCCTAGCCCCTAGCCCCTGATGTAAAGGGCGTCCCCCAATTTGTTCAGATCGGGGATGGAGCCCAGGACCGGGATGTTCAGGTAGCGCGCTGCCTGACGCACTGACTTCAAGGATGGATCAGACCATTCGACCACCCCTGCAATTATCGCTATTACAAAGACCGAAAGCGCGAGGATAAGGAGCGCAGGGCTGAGCCTTTCGGCCCGCCAGAATGCCCTGTATGCCATCGTCCGCGTATCGCCCACGGCGCTGGCGGGCCGCATCTCCGCAGTCTCACCAGCCGGACCGGGAACCCCGGCTCCGGCACGCTGCGCAAGAAAAGAAACGCCTGCCTGCCCTGGTCTGTTGTAGCGCATACTCCTTGCTATACCTTCCTGATTCCTCATGACGAGCTTCTCTGTAAAATACTCAACAAGCAGCCTGCCCACCTCAGGGTCGGCCCCGTAGTAGCCGATCTCCAGGTGTGAGCTGTCCGGCGCATGGAGAGTCATCGCATCTATAATGACTTTTCTTAATTCCCTGCCCGCCGGAATTGCCTGCTTGACACCGGTCTCCTTCTGAAGCCGCCTTGAAAGGTCAATCACCGCGAAATCATCCAGAAAAAGGGCCTCCCTGCCGGCGGCTATCTCACTCATCGGCACCACATCCACCGGGGTCCTTGAAAGGGCAACCGGGGAATTGAGGTCAACCGACACCATCTGGATGATGGAAAACCTGTCCGCTGAAAGGCCTGCCGCGATTATATAAACCAGACAAGGAAGCAGCGCCAGAGGCAGCCACTTCCTTATCTTCCTGATTCCGTTTCGGTATCTTTTTATATAGTAACGCATGATGGAACCTCCCCCATAAAAGGCCCTCAGCACACCGAGTTTTTCCAGTTGTTAAAGACAAGACCATGCACCGGCACACCGGCGCTTTCAAGCATCATCCGGCCCCTCTTTACCTGCTGCCTTGAGGTGACGTTGGCAAGCGCGACCAACACGGCCGCGTCGCATGCTCGGCCGATGAAGACCGGATCAAGCATGTTGCGGTTGGGAGGAAAAACAGATCCCGTATCCACAAAGACCATGCCATAGCCCTCCCGCGCTTCCCTTAGAATATCAGCGGCCTTGCCCGAGCTTTGTGCTGTGGGTTGGGTGCCCTTTCCGTTCGCGGCAGGAGCCGTGAGTATGTCAAGGCCCTCTACCCCGGATGCCTTGATGAATGAAGCCATCTTCCCGCTCTTTTCGTAATCCGCGAGACTCCATTCCTGCTGGATGCCGAAGCATTCATGCAGGCCAGGCTTAAACCAGTTAAGATCCACTGCCAGCACCCGTCTTCCGCCCCTCTTGGCAGCGGCCCTAGCGAGACCCGCAGTGATGACGGTCTTTCCTTCCCCTGTCTCAGCGCTTGTGATCATATAGCAAGGTGCATTAATACCGCGGCCGGTAAAGTCCATTGCGGCCCTGGCCTCAAGACCTGTTAGGATACGGTTTGCCTCAGCGACCTCAGAAAGGGCCTTTACCTTCTTGATCTCTAAATCTTCCATGGATGCTCCCTTTCTTCCGGGCATGAATACCCGATTAGATGGTGATGTTTACTACCCACCATTCCCCCGTGATATGGCCTTAATCGCTAAACCTTAATTTCCGCTTACAGGTATCGCACAGGACTAATCTATTGTATAGGGGGAAATAAGATGCGCCTATATGGGTATTATAACTACCCACTAATCTATTGTCAAGTCCACCTCCTTTCTGCTGTGGGATATGACGGCTTTGGCCCTCGTTTTCTGAAAAACGATTGCGGAGCAATAAAAGATGAGGATTCCTGAAGCGTGGAGAGAGAGATCGAAGAAGGATGCGTGGCGGGTGGGCATGCTCACTTGAACAAGCTCGATGACAATGGCTAGAATCGCTGAAACAAAAACGCTCCAGGCGCGGGGTGATTTGACAAACCTCCTGTAAAAATAACTTGAAAAGGAAGCGAATAGAACAAAACCGAGCGCGATGAACGACAGGGTGTGCAGGATATCGTCCCCGCCAATTCCCGTCCTCCTGTAAAGCTCCCCGAGCGACCCCGCACTGATAAAGGAAAGGTAACAGAGGGTGGAAACATAGAAAAATGATGCCGCAGTGGCGGCGATGGACAAGGCGATCCCGTTTCCCGGTAAAATCGCAGATGGTTTATTTTGGCTCACTGGACGCGCACGCCTTTCGTTAATCTTTTCTGAGAAATTTCCCTGATCTTACATCATCAGAGGCTGTCTTAGATACTCCTAAATTGCCGCGAGGAGGGTCACTTGTCTCTCGGGCTGCACGGAATGGCCTCCTGCCTTCAAAAAAACTGTAAAAGTGAAGAACGTCCCCGTTATGCTACTACTGGGGTGGAAGCTGCTTTATTGACTATCTGAAATAGCTGTATTAGAATACATTCATTTGTGACGCTGATAAGAGGGGAGACGCATGGAACAGATAAGGGTAAATTTAACCCTTGAGCGGGAGGTATGGCAAAGGCTTTGCCAAATTGTTCCGAATCGAAAAAAAAGCCAGGTCGTAAATCAGCTATTAAAGGCCGAAATTGAGCGAATGATAAGGGAGAACGAAGAAAAAGCGCTGGCCCTGGCATTTTCGCAGGCTGCGAAAGACAAAGACCGTCAGGCCGCAATTAAGGAATGGAGCGTGCTAGACACAGAAGGCTGGAGTTAGGATGAATCAGGGAGACGTATATCTTGTCAATCTGGACCCCACTGTGGAAACCGAAATCGGCAAGACCCGCCCGGGACTTGTCATTTCGGTAAATGCCATGAATCACAACTCTCCGAGGCTCATCGTCGCCCCCATCACCTCGTCCACCGGAAAGATTTACCCGTTTGAAGTATTCGTCCCCCGCGGCACTGCCGGCCTTGAGAGGGATTCCAAGATAATGCTCGATCAATTGAGGAGCTTGGACAAGAAAAGGCTGGTCAAGAAGATCGGCGCCCTTGACAGTAAAACCCTATCTAAGGCCTGTGCAATAGCCCAGCGCCTCATTTCCACATAAAGTATCAATGTGGGCATTTTATCAATTGGGAAATCCCACGTCTCGCGGGAAAAGCCTTTAGCCCCTGCCATCAGCAACCCGAAGGGGTTATCCTTCGGTGAATTTCAGACACTTTGGATGAGCGGAACCGGCTCACCCTGGGCGAAATCTTCAAGGGTTTTAAAAGAGTCAGGTTGTTGCGATACCTGCCTCAGAGTTATGGCTTTACCGTAACAAAGAGGCCGTCGCCAGTGTTCAAAGAGGCCTGCAGGATAGGGCAGAGGGTAAAATAACCAAACATTCATGACAGAAATATGTTGTCACCCCCGAGCATGAAAATTTCCTTTCACACAGATAAGAGAGCAGACCTCTTTTACTGATCCCTGATCCCTAGCCCCTGATCCCTAGCCCCTGATCCCTAGCCCCTGATCCCTAGCTTGATGATTGTATTTTCACGGTAAACTCATTTTGATGAGTTTGACGACCTCACCTTGCAGGAAAGATCAGTAGCTGTAATGCCGGCCTGGTACCGGATGCTGACCGGATATTCCACCGTCTGAACCTGCTCAGGTCGGTTCCCGGCCTCAGCGTCCCTGCTCAACACCCCCCTTGCCTATCGCTTAGAATAGAAACTGCAAGAGTGAAGGGCGTTATCTGATTATATATCTCTGGGTTCAGTGAGCAAACGAAGTCCGCTCAGAACCTCATCCGCTCTTGACATAGAAAGGGCGCCGATCTTCTCCTTAAGGTCGCTCTTATTCACGGTAAGATCTGGGAGATGTGTATGATCTCAAAGATCCTAGGCGCGGTTTTCTGATCTGCTAGTCCTGATCAGCGCAAAGACATCCCCCCGATTTATTGAGACGATACGGAATACTTATGCCAATATGTATGCCGGATAAGCCAAGTGAGGCCCCTGTATATTTGCCGCGTTTCCTGCAGCACTGCTTTGGTCTCCCATCACCTGAGCGCCACGATGGCTCCGGCACGGTATTGAGAAAAAGCTAAGGCTATTGCCTCTGTGGAAGTATCTGTCGGACCCATGCGGCAGTTCATCGGCCGATTGACAGCAACGCCCGGGGGGCTACCTTGCGGCATGGCAGAAATCTATAAATGTAAACAACGTGCCCAGAATGGGCGGCTTTTTTCTTCTTGAAGTTGGGTTATGATGATGTCATAATACATCATAAAAGTAGTTTTTATATGCATTATGGTGACGATATGGTCAGGGACATAATTCTTTTTCAGAAAAGGGAACTGGAGAGCCGGCTGCGGGAGCCGTACATCCACCGCGATATCAATCCTCACTGGAATCTCCGTGACGGAATGATAAAGGTGATAACCGGCCCGAGGCGTGCCGGAAAATCATTTTATGCCATGCATCTTCTTCAGCAGGCAGGCCCCTTCGGATATGTAAACTTTGACGATGAACGTCTGGTTAACCTCGATAATTACGATGAGGTAATAAACGCCCTTGATTCCGTTTACGGCAGCACGGATCTCATCCTGTTCGATGAGATACAAAACCTTCAACGATGGGAGCTTTTCCTTAACCGCCTGCAGCGCCAGGGCCGCCTGCTTGTCGTAACCGGCAGCAACGCCAATCTTCTCAGCTCCGAGCTTTCAACTCACCTTACCGGCAGGCATCTGGCAGCGGCCATCTTTCCTTTCTCCTTCGGGGAATACCTCAAGGCCCTCGGACGGGAACAGACAGCCGCAGAAACGGCTGAATCACTCTACTCTTACGCGGCAGATGGCGGCTATCCCGAGCCCCTCCTGAAGCAGACGGACCGCGGCAATTATCTGCGCACCCTTTTGCAGGCAACCATCTACAAGGACATCATACGCCGATTCAAGATCCGGGGAGTGCAGGGCATAGAAGACCTGGCGCTCTACCTCATGTCCAATGTGGGGAGGCAATATTCCTTGAACGCCCTTTCGGAAGTAACGAAGTGCCGCAGCCCCCGAACCATCGAAAAATACATCGGCTATCTCCGTGAGTCTTACCTGGTATTTGATCTGTGGCGTTTCTCTTTTAAGGTAAAGAATCAAATACGAAGTCCTGCAAAGATCTACTGCACCGATAGCGGCATGGCCGTATCCGCCGGTTTTCGCTTCAGTCCCGACAGGGGAGCCCTGTATGAAAATCTTGTGGCAGTTAGTCTCAAGAAGGAGGAACTGGCCGGCCGGGTTTCAATTTTTTACTGGACGGGCGGTCAGAATGAAGAGGTTGATTTTGTCGTCAAAGAGGGGCCGCGAGTCACCCGCCTGATCCAGGTATGCGCTGATGTGTCGAACGAAAGGACCCTCAAACGCGAGATGCGCTCTCTTCTTTGGGCGTCTCAGGAACTGCGATGTGATGATCTCCTCCTTCTTAACGAATGCTTCGATAGAGTTGAGACCATCTCATGGCATGGTATTGAGAAAAGGGTAAGGCTTGTGCCTCTGTGGCAGTGGCTATCGGAACCTGATATTACTGATTTTTTAACCGGCGCGGCCGATTAACCGCAAGAGCCCAAGGGCTGCCGTGCTGCATAGTCCAAATCTGCAAATGTAAACAACGTCCCTCCTTACTCACGAACCACCCCTGCGGCTACTATGCTGAAAGCGTCAGCATTACTTCTACACCAGAGGATGGGGAATATCTTGCCCATTTTGTTGAGTTGCCAAATGTATCCGCGTTAGGGAAATCACCGGAAGAGGCGCTAATCGAATTCGGTTGTCCGGCATACTCTCGATTCTCTCGAAAGCGGCACAGGGCCTCCCGGGTTCCCGCATAATCATTATGTCAGTCATGCCATGGTCTCAGACCCCGGGAAAGCAGATATCTCCTTGCCTTCTGCGGCGATATCCGTGTTGACTTCCACTGTTCACAAAGTGTCGTCCTTCCCATCGCGAGGATTACGGAGCTCAGTCCCTTCAGCCTTTCGGCTTACGGCCTGTCTGCTCGCTGTCCTACGCTTAAAGCGCTATGTTACCATAGCTCCTCCAAGGACTTGCTGCCCGGTGGCTGGCCTGCCTTCCGGGACGGGCTTCCCCACCCGCTGGATTACGCGACCTTGCCCGGCCGCACATAAACAACGTCCCCCTAAGCTATTCTTGACCGAAGGGGTTTGACAGGCTATCCTCATTAAACAAAACAGCTCGGATGAGGATTTCCCTTTATGCTGATCATTCTTACAGTTGCTGCCGCGCTATTTTCCCTTGGGATCGGGATATGGGTCCTGGCCCGGGATCCCCGCTCCCGCCTCCATCAGGTCTTCACCATTGGCATGCTAGGCCTTGGGGCAGAAGCAGTCTTCGCCTTCCTTGGGGTCACGGCCGCATCGGAGGAGGCGGCCATCAACTGGATGTTATTCAGGCACGCCGCTATGGCAACAGCTCTGTGCGCCTGGCTGCTTTTCTCCTTTGTCTTCGGAAGGCCCGACCGAAAGGCCTTTTCCCGCCGGTGGAGATTGGCCCTTGTGCCGGCTGCCGCGGCCCCGCTCGCCTTTGTACTTATATTCGGCGAAGCCCTTTTTGTGGAAGAAGTTGCCATAAGGCTTTCGGGACTCTGGATGATACCGCTTGGGCCGGGAGGCTACTGGTTCTATCACCTCTTTCTCCTTGGGGCCGTCGTAATCCTCATGAATATGGAGAGGGTCTTTCGCCACTCCTTCGGCCATGTGCGCTGGAGAACCAAATTTCTGGTCCTGGGTCTCGGCGGACTTTACGCTCTGAGGATTTACACGGCAGGACAGGCGGTGCTCTTTAAGGTCCTTGCCCCGGAGCTTGAACTCTCAAACGTCGCGGCGCTTCTGGCAGGAAGCGCCCTTATGCTGATCTCGCTCCGCCGCACCAGGATGCTTGAGATCAATGTGGAGTTTTCTCAAACCGTCATCTTCCATTCCCTTACCGTGCTTCTCGTGGGGGTCTATTTCCTCCTGGTCGGGGTAGTAGTAAAGACCATCCAGGTCATGAACCTGGGAGACGACTTCTCCATCCAGGTTACGGCCATACTTCTGGCGCTTCTTTCCCTTTGCATACTTATGCTCTCGGATCGTATGAGAAGGCGGGTAAAGGAATTCATAAGCCGCCATCTCAGGCGCCCTCTCTATGATTATCGAAAGGAATGGACTGCCTTTACCGAGGCAACCACCTCCGTCACCGATCCTGATGAACTCTGCAAGCGCGTGGCAGAGAGGCTTTCTCGCGTCCTGGACACCCTTTCCGTGACCGTCTGGCTCATGGAGGACTCACCTGACAGGGTAAGGATGGCCGCCTCCACCCTTTTTAATGATGATGAGGGAAGACATGAGAAGGTCCAAGCCCCTGCAAAGACCATCCTGCGCGAGATGACAGCAGGAGGAAGCGCAGGGGAAAGGCAGCCTCGAAGGCCCAAGTGGTCAAAAGAAACCCGCTCCTCAGACTCAGAGGCCTACAGGCTGACTGAGTCATTTTACTGGGCCCCCCTTGAGGCAGGAGGAAAACTCCTTGGCGTGGTGGCCCTGGGAGACAGGGTAGGAGCAAGGAGCTTTTCCGTGGAAGACGAAGATCTCCTGAAGGCCATCTTAAGCCAGACTGCGGCGAGCCTCCTCAACCTGAAACTCCTTGAAAATTTGAGGAAAGCAAAGGAGATGGAGGCATTTCAGACCATGTCCGCCTTCATGATCCATGATCTCAAAAACCTTGGAAACTCCCTGTCGCTGACCATGGAGAACCTGCCGATGCATTTTGAGAATCCTGACTTCCGGGCAGAGGCCCTGGGCATCATCAAGAAAAGTGTGCAAAAAATTAACAACATCTGCCGTGGCCTCTCGCTTCTCCGTCAGACCATAGAACTCAACCCTAAGCCCAGTGATTTAACTCAAGTTATTCGCCAGGCCGTGGACTCCCTGGGGGCCGCACTTGCCTCAGTCAACCTTGAATACAAGTTCGATGAACGTATCCCAGCCGTATCCATTGACTGCGAGGAGATGCAGAAAGTAATAGGCAACCTCCTTTTGAACGCGAGGGATGCTGCCGGTGACGGCGGAAACATAGTTCTTGGAGCCTGCAGGGAAGATGAAGGGCACGTGTCTATAATTATTAAGGACAACGGCTGCGGGATGTCAAAAGACTTCATCGAAAAATCCCTTTTCCGACCCTTCAAGACCAGCAAGCAGCAGGGCATGGGCATAGGCCTCTTTCACTCAAAGATGATTGTCGAGGCCCACGGAGGCGGCATCGAGGTTGAAAGCGAGGAAGGAAAAGGAACCAAATTCAAGGTCATCCTGCCCAAATAGGGGACGCCCTTTACATTTGCAGATTTGCTTACAACTGCCTTACCAGCCTGTTAATTTTATCTGGCTGGCGGACCGGAGCGTTTTTTGAAGACACCCTGAAATGACACTTCCTTCTAATTGACAGGCCCTGCTCACTCCAGGCTTTCAACTTCTATCTGGGGCGATGGTAGAGATCGTAATGGTCGAGGACGCGCAGCAGTGTGATTGAGGCCGACCAGTCAGGGCTTCCGGCAGGCTATAGGCGCCGGGGTCAAATGAAAGACGATATCGCTGATCGATTCGTACAGACCAGGCTGTGGGATCATTGACGATGCGCTCGGGATGGAGACCGGGGCAGAGCGGATTCATCTCCGGAAGACGTACAGTTATAGCCAGCTTTTTCCTGAGGACGGCATCGCGCCTAAACGCCTCCGCGTCCTCAAGAAACTTTCGACTCGGGATCAGGCTCGGCATTTCGCATCTCTTCAACCAGCCACGTCGGCATCCGCAATGTAAACTACGTCACTCATGTTTGGGATCGAAGTGAAGGGCATGCCTATAATTCATGGATGGGGTGTTATCGCGAATATGGTGATCATTTCCTTCCCTGGGCCATAATACCAGAAGACCCGGTAGGCCCCGGGTGTTTTTTGCTGCGCGTAAACTTCGAAAACCTTCTCTCCGCGCGGTCCCTGGAGTGACCGGAATTCGTGCGTTTGCAAAGAAGGATGCCTCAGGTTGGTTTCAAGCAGGCCCAGGCATTTCCGAACGGCCTGCAGCGTCTTTTTCTTGGAGGGATTATCCTCAAGCTCCTGAAGATCCGCGTCGGCTTGGGGTGTAAAAACCAATTCGAACATCGCAGCCTACTTTGCGAACCTGGAAAAAGATCCTCTTTTGACCGATCCGTTTTGGGAAAGCCCAGTCAGCACTCTTTTAAGGGCCTCCCTATTTTCAAAAAGCCACGCCTCCTCGACGGGTACCTCCATCATCGGTTCAAGAACAATGCGATGACCTTCCGTATAGGCCTTAACTGATCGGATGTTCCCAGGCGGAAGCAATTTGGTAAGCGAGACGCGATTTTTAGAGTCCAGTGTTAAGCTGATAGCATTCATGACTCAAGCCTCCTTTTGACTGCAAAAAACATTATATCAATGTGGGCATTTTATCAAGTGGGAAATCCCACGTCTCAAAGGTATTTGAGGCTTAACAGTTCGTATTTACTTGCATAGATTTATCTGCGGCAGCGGCAGAAGTCATCGTGGTCGAGTACGCGCAGGAGTGTATGTGATGCCCTTTAGCCGGCTTTTTCCAGCCAAGGCTGATGGATATGGCAGGCGCATATCCGGCAACTGTCTCGGCGGCAGTCCACCGCCTTTTGAATGCCATGAATTGAGAAAGCCAAAAAAAACCTCCGGCCCGCCAGATAGATAAAATCGACGGATTTCTTCAACAGAATCTCCCAGTTCCCTGCCATCGAACCGCTGTCGAATATCCCTGGCCCTTTCAACCGGTGATTCGTTATCCAGGATTCGCGCTCGTTCAACAATTGAGAGGACCTCCTGCTGAATACTCCTCCTGTTTCGCTTTGTCAAACGGGTAATCAGGCGGTAGAGATCGTCTGGAACGTTTCTGATCGTTATGGCCTTCATGGCTCCTTCCATCAAAGAAGTGAATGTGTAAAAGGGAAGGGCGTCCCCATAAAATGCCCACAGAGTTCAGGGCAGAGGCCCTGGGCATCATTCAAAAAGGCGCTCAAAAGATAAAACAACATCTGCAGGGGCTTTCGCTTCTGCGGCAGACAATAAAACTCCGCCCGGCTCCGAGCGATTTAAGTCATGTTGTGCGACAGGCTGTGGATTCCCTGGGCGCTGGACTTGACGGCTTCGAGCTTGAATACAAATTCGATAAACCCTTTCCGGCAGTATCCATTGACTGCGAGGAGGTGCAGAAGGTCATAGTCAACCTTCTTCTGAACACCAGAGACGCGGCAGGTGAAAGCGGAAGCGCTCGCCTGTGCTATCAGCTCCCTAAGCAATTCCGGTAAAAAGAGCCTCAGCCTTCAATTGAACATATTCCATGAGGGCATCAGAAATATGGCTTCTATCGGTGAAACTGCAGAATTAGAGGACGCCGCCCATTTTTCATTGTCGTAAAACATTACAAATCCGCCCAACTTAACAAGATCATAAAATCAAGCCCTTATCCATAAAGTGGCCAACAATTGTGTCAGCTCTTTACATGTTTAACAATCGTTATATTTGATTATAAACATCCTAACTACCTCATAATGTAACAATCTCCAGAGTTCCGGAACCGTCCAGTATGTTCCCACTCGGGTTAGGTTTGATCGGGCTTGCGGGGCTGAGAAGGAAATTAGTGAACTAGGGCTACCAGTGAACATCACAATAGGCAGGGTAATTAAGCCCTGCCTATTTTCTTTCTTGTAAGAACAATCAGTTTTCTTCTCACTATCCTCTTATCTCATTGAACCGCTTTCTAATACCTCCGTGAATTTCGACCGGTGATTAGTTACAGGCGACGCGGGTTCGTTCATAAATCGTTGGAACTTCCTGCGGGCTGATCCCCTCCTGTTCCGTTTTTCCAGAAGCGTAATCTGTTCATAACGCTATTTACCTATCATGTTCTTCGCTCTATCCAGGTAAAGCTTAAAAAAGCAGGAATAACCTAATCGAAATGCAGCATGGGATGAAATGTTACAAAATCATTTTAGCCATTAAGGAGTCAAACCAAAGAAATATATGTCGGGAAAATTTACAAAAAAATTGAATCCTTGATCTCCTATCGTGGAACACCCCCTGAGACTATTATCTACATATATTAATATGTTAGGAATACAAATTTTAATGGGGAGGTTATGGCAATTCTATTGCATAAGCTGTTATTTGACTATTTGATAAAAGGAGGGGCTTGGAAAGATGAAGAAATTCCTGGTAGTGATTTTGATGGCAGTGTGTTCCTTCGGGATAGTTTGCAATGTGGGCGCCGTCCCGGTTCAGTGGACTATCACCAGTGGGGGTAATGGACATTGGTATGATCTGATTGCCACCTCTGATTTGACTTGGGGTCAGGCCAGAGATGGAGCTCTTGCCTTAAACACATTAGGGTTGAATTGGGATTTGGCTACTATTACTTCGGGAGGAGAACAGATATTTATTCAGTCTTTGATTCCATCCACACTTCCTAATAGTAATACAGGAGTGGTGGAGTACTGGGTTGGGGGATACCAGCAGTTGCCGGCAACTGAGCCGGACGGAAACTGGAATTGGATCAATGGAGAAGGCCTCTTCTGGAATAGCGGTTCAACGGGAATGTATGCGAACTGGGGCACAGGAGAGCCGAACAACTCCAGTGGAGAGAACCATCTGGCCCTGGATAGCCGCTATGGATGGGGCTGGAATGACAATACACCTTATATAAATGGTTATATTTTCGGATATATGGTTGAATCCGTCCCCGAACCGGCAAGTCTTCTGCTCCTTGGTGTTGGCCTGTGCGGGCTTGGCCTTGCGGCTTCCCGCCGAAAAAGGCCATAGTGCGCTTATGGACGGGAATCTTTACACTCTTTAATTGTAGTACAAGCTTAGATATCTTATAAACTTCATTTAGTTAGAAGCTAATAACAAAGAAGTCTTTCGATTACTGTCGGTATTTTTTACATTCTGAACAATTGTGAAGGCTTCACGCTTGGTAAAATAGCCATGGAAGCTAATTGGCTTTCAGGCGTGTCTCCTGATTCTTTTTACTTAATACCTAGAAACCACTACACATGGAGGATAATAAAATGAAAAAGAATATGGTGGCAATTGTATTAATTCTCCCCTTTCTGTTGGCATCACTATCATTTGCCTTGCCTTTTCAAAATGGAAGTTTTGAAGCCGGCCCCGCTCCTGGCTCTTATCTTACCCTTTATGCTGGAGATACCCAGATAACGGGCTGGACCGTTACGCAGGGTAGCATTGATTATATCGGCAGCTATTGGACAGCTTCAGACGGTTCACGGAGCCTCGATTTGAACGGCTCAAACGCTCAGGGTGGTGTGGCGCAGACATTTGATACAGTATTTGGCCAGACATATTCGGTTTCCTTTGATCTTGCCGGGAATTTTGATTCAGGGCCTAACCCCAAGACCATGAGCGTTACGGCAGCGCTTTTTAGCGGGAATTATCAATTTGTTAAGCCCGTATCTTGGTCACACTCAAATATGGGCTGGACAACTTATAGCTTCCAGTTCACAGCCCAGTCGGCTTCCTCGATCTTAACCTTCACAAGCACGACAGCAGATCCTGATTTGAATGAATCCTGGGGACCGGCACTTGATGATGTGAGGGTGGAAAGCGTTCCAGAACCGGCGAGTATTCTCCTGCTTGGCCTCGGCCTGGTCGGGCTGGCAGGAGCAAGAAGAAGATTTAAGAAGTAGCTAAAGGCGTAACCGGTTGTATCCACAGAAGCAATTAACCACACGTTGAACCAAGTTGCGGGGACAATCTATGAAAAAGCTGACTATCATTTTATGTACATTAGGTGTTCTTCTTTGGGGTTTTGCCAATTCTTACGCAATCATGTTAACAGGGTTAACCAAGACAGGTGGAGACACTGCGGCTCCTGCTCCGGAGATTGTAGCGGGTGGATTGGCATCCGGAGCCCTGTCTTACGTTGATCGAACAACCGCATCTTGGAAGGTTATCCCCAGTTATCTGCTTGGAAGCGATTACATCAAGACAGAGAATGACGATAAGAATTCTGGTGTTACGGGCGAACAATACTCTGTCAGCATAGGTATGAACGGTTTTCTTCATGTATTTGTAGATCAGCGGCTCGGTGCTCCCAGCTCGACTAATCAGTTAACATGGCTCACAGATAACAGCGTAATAACTGGCGGCTTCACGAAAACGGGAAATGTTGTTCTTCAGGAATTTCTTGGTTTCGAACCTGACAACTATAATTTCGATATCTGGACAGCGGCTGTGATGGCAGGCAATACTTATGATCTTGGCGAGCAAACTGGTGCATCCTTTTATGGCATCGCGGCATCGGCAGTTCCCGAACCCGCTACTATGCTTCTTCTCGGACTTGGACTAATCGCCGTGGCGGGAATAAGAAGAAAATTCTAATATAAAATGCGTTACCTTTTTTCAAAGTTTCCATAGTAGGGTCATTCTGACCCTACTTTCATTTTCAGGGAGTAAAGAATCATCCACTTTTGCTCATACACCAAAGATTGCTCATACGAGTGCCTGACGTAGAGTTTTAGCCAGCTTTTTCCTGAGGACGGCATCGCGCCGAAGCGCCTCCGCGTCCTCAAGAAACTTTCGACTCAGGATCAGGCTCGGCATTTCGCATCTCTTCAACCAGCCACGTCGGCATCCGAGCGGTACCGCTCTGACGAGCTTCGTTTAGTTTTGCCAGTCCCTGTTCGGCAAGGCGTACTGTCCGGAAGATCTCTACAGGCTGCAATACTACAGCTCCCCCCTCGATCACCCGTATGTCCAGATAGTCGCCGTTTGCAAGGCCAAGCTCCTTGCGTATGGCAGCGGGCAGATTGATGCTCCCCCGTTTATCTATAGCGATCAGCATGTTCCTGTTCCTCTCTCATCAGGAATTAACATACAGGAAGCATAATGTCAATTTGTCATTATGTTAAACACAAATTTGGATGTTTGACCCACACTCTTCAAACCTGATTATAACGGCATTTTGTTGTCTCTGCCTCCGGCTGGAGCTAAAACAACGGCATTAAGCTTTATAAGCAGCTTCAGGCGTTATCGGCCTTGCGCAGAGCCGGTAATAAAGTTACGCAAAAAATGTGTAAATGTGAAGGGCGCACCCCATATTCAGTTCTCCAAAGCTTGTGCCTCTGTGACAGTGGCTATCGGAGCCTTGCGGCAGTTCTTCCGCCAATTGACCGCAAACCCCAAGGGCGATCCTGCTGCATCGCAGAAATCGGCATATTTGAGTCCACTGTCAAGCTGATAGCATTTATGACTCAACTGGATATTCGATATGACTTCGACGGGACGAACAGAGGGCCGAGGGCTGAGAGACCGGAGCGGCGCAGAAAAAAAGAGAAAAGCCAAAAAAAAGTTTTTGGATACTTCTTTTCCGTCCTTCTCAGTGGTAAGTTTTTGGGGGGTGTGTGGTAAACGGAAACATTGTTTTATAGCGCATTCAAGGGGCTTGAACCTGGGACAGGCCACAGAACCAGCAATATGAGCTTTGCCGCGGTGATCCTTATTTACCTTATGCGCATTGTGGCAGGACTTTCTTTTTTCTGGCATATCCACCCTGTGATTTTACGCTCTCAGGCCCTTATGAGGCTTGTGGGTTTTAACGGCACCCAGGTAAGAAACGGCACATCCGGGAGATGACATAAGGACTCCTCCTGCGAAGAAGATGATATACGAGGACCCCTTTGTCCTGATTCGATTGCCAAGTATATCCAGGCCATCTCTGCAGATGCCCTGGAGAGGTTCTTAAATGGCGTAAATATAAGGGACGTTATGTTCTACATTGTCGGCATTTCTTACATATTTCCCCTTCAGCAGCTAGCATAGGACGCATGCGGCGGCAAGGTTTGAGTTTTTTATATTGCCATCTCAGCATGTTACTTTTTAGTCTTAGCCTGCGGCTCGACTCTTGCTTATCCTCTTGTTAACAAAAGATGAGGTTAATTCCAATTTCGGGAGGTAAAGAAGACATGAAACTAAAATCTATTTTTGTGGCTCTAACTCTTTTGAGCGCTGTCTTTGTAGTTGTTATGCCGGCTAATGCTAACTTGCTTACGAATGGCGATTTTGATGCTAATGTTGGTCTTGCTCCTGGAGGTTGGGCTGTCTTTGAAAATATCCCGGGCTGGACTAAGTACTCGGGACAGGGGATCGAAGTACAGCAAAACACCGTGGTCAACGCCCAATCGGGGAATCAATACGTTGAGCTTGACAGCCACCCCATTCCCGGAAACAGTGGGATGAAGTCCAATGCTGTTTACCTTTCAATTGGTTCATACGACCTTGATTTTTACTACCAACCGCGAACAGTGAATGCAGATGACAACGGCATAGACTACGGTATTATGGATAGTTCAGCATCAGTTATTTCCAGCGGGTCTGTGGATGGTCCTCCAACTGGGTGGCGTTACGTTTCCCAGACCTTCCAAATTACCACGGCTGGCAATTATAATGTCTTTTTCTCTGCTTTCGGAGATTATGGAACGTCGGGTGGCAATACGCTTGGCGGGTTCATAGATACAGTGTCCCTTAACGGAGTGCCCGAACCGGCAACGCTCCTTTTCCTCGGCCTTGGTCTACTGGGCGTAGCGGGCATCAGGCGATTCAAGAGATAGGCATAGGAAACAGATCCTCAACAGCCAAACAAAAAAGCAGGGCTTAATCAGCCCTGCTTTTTTGTTTCTGGCCTAGTCATCGGCGCCCCCCTGACGCTCTTGTCTACCTCAGTTGCGATTTTTCTCCCGCTGTCATGTTTCATTACATATGATTCTTTCTCCAATAGACAACTTAACTTGCCAACCTTACTAGATTTTATGAGACCGTCTTCATGCTTATGATTTGGTTCCCTTAAACCCCGTCGGATTATATTACACTTATTGATGAGCATAATCGCGCGATAACCCATCTCGAATGAAATTCGCACTTATATGATGCATTATTTCAATGCGTTTGCGTATAGTTGTGGGAAAAAGCATATCTCCTCCCATTGCAAGATTTAATGGCACATTCCTTTCGTAGGTTTTGATTATGAAAAGGATTTTTGCTGTAATTCTTGTTTTGTTTTGCGTTATGTTAGCCACAATACAACCAGTATCTGCTTTTACCCATACTGATACGAAGCATTGGGGCCTTTTTGAGGGATGGTTGACAGGCACAGGCACGCTGTCCTGGCAACATGCTGTCACTCCAGACTTCCAAGTACCCTATGACAATCTTATCTCTGCCAGCCTGGTAATTGATGCTTGGTTTGTAGACGACAACAATGACAAGATCTTTGTAGAAAATACATATTTTGGCGAACTTAATAACCGCACAATTTGGACATTGGGTTGGAGTTCCAGTAACTTTGATATAGGCTCATTATTCACCACATGGGCTTCGGGAACACCCCTTGATGTAACGCTAGGCTATAAGGAAAAAGGCTGCTTCAATTATCTCAAATTGGACAAATCCGTATTCATACTCAATTATGAGAACTTCGAGCAGCAAAATCCACCTATCACCGCGCCGGAACCTGGCACCATAGTGATGCTAGGGCTGGGCCTGATGGCTATAGCAGCTATAAGAAGAAAGCATTAATTCGATATAGGAAACATCCTAACGCTCGTAAAATGGAGAGGCAGGGTAGAAGTTACCCTGGCTTTTCGTTGACAAGCCCGCATCCCTCGTCTTAAATCTACCGTCCTTGACCTGCCTGACATAGCAGATTATCATAAGCCAAGCATAAAGTCAGAGATGTTGTATGGTCGCCTTTATACAAATAACGAATAACCAAGTTTCGGATATTTGACTGCCCAATGGAGTTTGGAACATAAAATAATATTCATTCCCAAGATCGGTAAATTGTTGTACTCAGAGGAATCTCTCGTATCTTTGGCATATACTACATTCAGCTTTGAAATTAAAACCGTCACTAAATCTGAGTCTTTGCGGAAAGGAACCATGACAAAACCACAGCTTCTCATAATTGACGATGATGAATCCATCCGCGGTCAGATGAAATGGGCACTGATGGCCGACTACGAGATCCTTGCGGCCGGGGACAGGCCGTCGGGCCTGGAGATGTTCAGGAAGAACCGCCCCTCGGTTGTCACCCTGGACCTGGGGCTTCCTCCCCACCCTGCCGGCACAGAGGAGGGGTTCAAGGCTTTGGCAGATATCCTGGAGGATAATCCCGGGGCAAAGGTCATAGTCATCACAGGCCAGGACGACAGGAAAAACGCATTGACCGCCATCGGCATGGAGGCATACGATTTTTTCTGTAAGCCCATACGAATAGAGGAACTCAAGATAGTTCTGACCCGCGCCTTTAACCTTGCAAACCTTGAGGCGGAAAACCGAAGGCTCCAGGCAGGCGCCGGGACCGGTGCATTTGAAGGCATGATCGGCACTAGCCCCTCGATCCAGACCGTTTTTACAACCATCCGGAAAGTTGCCACAACGGATGTCCCGGTACTAATAATCGGGGAAAGCGGCACCGGAAAGGAGCTTGCAGCACGTGCCATCCACAGGCTGAGCAGCCGCAGCAAGGGGCCTTTTATCGCCATCAACTGCGGGGCGATAC
>JBGSUA010000124.1:0-23508 GCA_041753575.1 Desulfatiglandaceae bacterium | reverse complement strand
CGGCCCTGGCCGTCAGTCTTGAGCCCGGTGCCGGGTAGTATATCGAAGGTCCTAAAAGGAGAGGCATACTGGCAAGCAATCCCATCGTTTCGCAAATGGAATCAAGATGTTCGTTCGGCAGCCCTATTATCTGATAGGCCGTTATCACAAAACCAAGATATCTCGCCCATGAAACCACATCGCTGAACCTGGCGGTTGAATGGGGCCTCTCCAGCTCAGATAGAGTGTTTTTGTTTCCGCTTACAAGAGAGATATTGATGCTCCTGAATCCGGCCTGCCACATCGCCTCGAGCACCTCCCCATCCAAAGTGTCGTATGATATTCCGTTCATGGCAAGGAGCCTTATTTGCCCAAGGGCGAATCCGTTTTTTATCATCTCAAGAAGTTTAAGGAAATTGCCTCCAGCGTATGCCAGGTTATCGTCTTCAAAGTCAAAGACTCTGTACCCTTCATCAAAGCGGTGCCTCATCTCGCGGAAAACATCCTCAGGTCTCCGCGTCCTGTATTTCCTGCCGAAGACCGAGTGTACCGAACAAAAGGCGCATCGGTTCGGGCACCCCCTGGATGTCATGACCATGCACATGGGACGCTTCTCGTAGAGATAGCCCTCATTCTTGAGATCTGAAAGATCCGCCCACGGAATCTCATCGAGCGAATAGGAATCCTCCCTTGGATTGAGTTTGAGCACGCCATCCTTCTTGAAGGCGAGATTCGGTAGCGTTTCAAGCCCCATGCCTTGTTGGATGGCTTTTATCAGTTGAACCAACGGTCTTTCCCCTTCTCCCATTATCACATAGTCAACTGAAGGGTCGGCAAGCAGCGATTCAGGACAGGCGGAGGCATGGCCGCCTCCCATTACTACAGGAACATTCATTCTTGCCTTTATCCCCCTGGCGCAGGCAAGCGCCTCCTTGAAATATGGGCTGAAAAGACAGGATATGCCTACCAGATCGGGTTTATGGGCCGCGACTTCCTCTGCTGCGTCCCTCGGATCGGCCCCAAAGCGGAAGTAGTTGTGAAAACTGCAAAAAGGACTTGAATCCTGATAGGAATAATAATCCCTGAGATATGAAAGCTCCGCCGGGATGGATATTGTCCTTCTTCCATAACCATGGTGGAAATCAATTACCTTCACCTCAACGTCAGCCAGATGCTTTTTCACCACGGCCTTTAGCAGGCATAGCCCGAGCGGCTGATGCCTGACCTCGGTATCGTAGAAATCCTCAATGGGAGGCTGAAGCAGCACCACCTTCATCGGTTTGGTATTAACCCCCTTCTATTTTCCCGAGTCCTTTGCGGTGACTCTAATAGAGAGCCATGCGCTCTGTCAAAAGGAAGAACCGCTAGACACTCATCCGCGCGTTTTTCAATCAGCCTCGATCACTCAGATTACTCACTTTACTTCGATGCCAAACTACCGGACAATCCTGCAACATGATTAGCAGGATCTGCAACCTACCAGTATCTACGTCTTTTTTTCTTTTCGGCCCTGCCAGACCGGCAAGAGCACCCTTGTGGACAGGACATTCACCGAGAACGTCTGGAATCGTCAAAAGGCATCTCCGATAGCTGCCTAAGTCGGTAGCAAACGTCGAATTCCGCTAGAAATAACTTGATTAAAAAGATATGCTAACGCATAATGACTATTACTATCTGACCATTTCGAGCCAGGAGGTACAAATGGAACTTATCCCTGTATCCAAGTTTAAGGCAACCTGCCTTTCAGTACTGGAAGAGGTTCGCACTAAGAATAAGAAGGTCCTGATTACAAAGAGGGGAAAGCCTCTTGCGGTGATACACCCGGTGGAGGAAGCAGTTCGGGAAGGAAGCCTTAAGGGCACGGTCTTGTTTATAGGCGATATTGTATCACCTGTAGCTTCAGACGACTGGGAGGCTTCGAAATGAAGGATTTATTGTTGGATACGCATGTGTGGATCTGGCTTGGCATAGAAAAAAGGCAGTCTTTATCCGTCAAGGCCAAGACATTACTAATGAGTAATTGCCGTAGATGGATATCAGCCATATCATGTTGGGAACTTGCAAAGCTTGTGGAAAAGCAAAGAATACTCTTTTCTATCCCTACCCTTGAATGGATCAACAGGTCCCTTTCTGAGTGCAAGATAGGGATTGCAGATTTGACGCCCGAAATATGTGTTGAAAGCACCCGGCTTGTTGGTATCCACAAGGACCCGGCTGATCAACTGATCCTCGCGACATCGAAAATACTAGGCCTACCTCTCGTGACTGCTGACAGGAGACTGCTTGATTGCCCCGGCGCCAACACAATATGGTAGGCTGAGAAATCAATTGTGTTATTAACGAGTCAGCCCCTTGCCTCTGAGCATAGGATCTATTTTTTTGTATGAAAATCGCTATCGAATATGGATCAAATCCAATGTCGGTCAAGATCTCAGCCCTGCAATACCTCTTGTAACTGAAGGATAACACTATTACCCTCTTTACTGCGTCTACCCACCCTTGAGAAGCGATTTCAAAAACTGGCTCGTTGTGTAGATCCTGAGCTTCTGGCTCCTGAGTTTACCGTTTCTTAGATTGTGGACGCAGGAGTTGCACTCGGTCAACAGGACCTCGGCACCCACATCCTCCGCCTCCTTGAGGCGCCTCCTGGCCATGCCTATTGAGTTTGTCGGATACGCCCCCCTTACACCTCCACCCGCCCCGCAACAAAGGCTGTTGACGCGATTATGGGGCATCTCCACAAACCTGGGTGCGATCTTCTTTATGGTTTCCCTGGGCTCCTCATAGATGCCCATGTGCCTTCCCAGATCGCACGGATCATGGTAGGTGACCACCTTATCCGTTTTGACACCAGGATCAATCCTGCTCAGAAACTGTGAAAGGTGCATGAATTCAATGCCGGCCTCCCTTAAAGGGGCATAGGCGGGTTTCCCGGCGAAGGTCCTCAGGCAGTAGGGGCATCCTGTTATGACCTTCTTCGCGCCGGCAGCAAGAATTGCCTCAATGTTTCGCTCTGCGAGATCCCTGCTCATATCAAAGCCGAGGTCCTCCAGCACCCCTGAGCAGCAAGTTTCCTTGACCAGGGTATAGTCCACTTTCATGATATCCAGAAGATCAAGGGTATCCTCGGTTGCCTCATCTTCCCTGAAGGCGCCCACACAACCCACGAAATAGACATGCTCTGCTTTCTTGTTGATCTTCCGCCCGAAGTCAGGGAAATCATCCTCTCCATATATATTGGAATGAGATGAAAGCACGGCCTTCATGCCGCTGAATGCCGGATGACAGGAACCTGCTTCCACCATGTCCCTGCGAGCGGCCTTTATGATTTCCGGAGGGTTGACGCCCGAAGGGCAGTTCTTGGCGCAGCTCCCACAGGTTGTGCACTGAAACAGGGTCTCGATCAATTCATCGCTCAGGGGGACGGTTCCATCCATTACCTCCTTGAGCACCAGCATCTTTCCCCTTGCGTTATAGGAGGGCCGCATGGTGAGACCGAAGATCGGACATACCGCCTGGCAGAATCCGCAGCTTGAGCACCTGAGAACCTGGTCGCGGAATAATTCTTCAAACTCGTATTTTTTAGTCATCTCGCTATCTCCGATATTCGCCTGAAGGCTACTCTTCGAGCCCCATCTTTCCAGGATTAAGGATATTGTTGGGGTCAAAGGCCCTCTTTATGGCCCGCATCATACTCATGCTCAGATCGCTGTGCTCCTGATTCATGAAGCGTGCCTTGGCAAGGCCGATTCCGTGCTCGCCGGTGAGGGTGCCTCCAAGCTCCAGAACCTTTTCAAATAGTTCAGCCGATGCCTCCTCTACCCTCTTCACCTCATCGGCGTTGGTTCCGTCAAAGCTCACGACCGGGTGCAGGTTTCCGTCTCCGGCATGGCCCACTGTGGGAATCTTAAGATCGTATTTTTTGGCCAGATCGGCAATGATTCTGAGCATTTTTGCAACATTGGACATGGGCACAGCCAGGTCTTCCACAAAGAGGTTATTGTTGATCCTCGCCATGACTCCGTAGGCAGATTTCCGGGCGGTCCACAGGGCATCGGCCTCGCTCTTAGTGGCAGCCCTTTTGACCGAGGTAGCCTTGTTCCTTTCAAAGATGCGGAGGATCTTTTCAAGCTGGAACTCAGTCTCTTCCCTTGTGTAGCCATCTGTTTCAGCAACCAGTATGGCCTCAACCTCCGGGAGATTGAGATCCGTGTTCTGGTTTATGGCCTTGAGGGTCTGCTGATCCACTATCTCAAGGGCGCTTGGTACGATGCCTGAGTGCATTATGTCGCTCACGGCCCTGCCAGCATCCTCCAGGTTCTCAAAAAGGGCCATGGCGGTTGAGGTCAGAGGGGGCTTTGGGCTTATCTTGAGGGTTATCTCCGTTATCACTCCAAGGGTTCCTTCCGACCCCACCAAGAGCTTGGTAAGATCATATCCTGAAACACTCTTCATGCATCTTGAGCCTGTCCTGAGTATCCTCCCCCCCGCAAGTACCACCTCGAGAGCAAGGACGTAGTCCTTTGTTGTTCCATATTTGGCCCCTTTGATCCCGCCCGCGTTGGTTGCCACATTGCCCCCGAGGGTACACACAGACCCGCTTGCAGGATCAGGCGGGAAAAAGAAGCCTTGGGCTGAAAGGACCTTGTCAAGGCTCGCATAGACGACTCCGGGCTGGACAACTGCAAGTCTGTCAACGATATTGACCTCAAGGATCTTGTTCATGCGGCCAAGATCCATAACAAGACCTCCCCTTTGCGGAACTGTAAGACCGGCAAGGGAAGTGCCTGCGCCTCTGGGCACAACAGGAATCCTCTCCCTGTCTGCGAGTTCAAGAATCTTTGCTACCTGCTCCGTAGTCTCGGGCCAGACCGCCGCATCAGGCCTCCTCTTGAATTCGGAGGCATCCTTTGAATAACTTATCAGGTCAATGAGGCTGTCGGTAAATCCGTTCGCCCCCACTATTCCCCTCAAAAGACCTTTTATCTTTGAATCCATAGGGCTCACCTTTATTCCTTAGTTCATTTGAACATTCAGCGGGTGTGGAGCGAAGGGAGAAATAAGATTCCCGGAAGAATCAAAAATCAGAGACACTTTCTCCCTCCCAACATCAACATCCGGTCTTCCCTGAAGATCAGAGAGGCACCCATCCGATGCCCACAGGGTATTGAGCTCCAGGGTGTTCTTGATATGTACGATCCTTAAATCACCAAGGCTGTATGGTCTGAGCGTCATTAGTGCCGCCTCTATAGCCTCCCTGTCCGTTTCATAGGCAAGAGGAATCTTGCCTGACTCAGGGCAGCAGGCAGTGAGGCAATTTATGGCTGTAACCTTGAAGTCAATCTTGTCAACAAGCCTTTTGAGCGTGAAATCCGCCTGACCTATGCCCAGTGCGCTTCCCTCGCTTCCCTCCGTAAGGTTCCTGACAAAGATCCTGGTGACCCTTGGCAGGGGTCTCTTGGCCCCATAGGCGCAGACATCCCTTCCCACAACGTTCGGATCTATTCCCTCTCCGCTGATATCCTTTCCCATCTCATCAATGATTAGAAGATCTATCTCATCTATGGGAATCAGGGGCAGGCATTCCCTGGAAGCATTAAGAAGCTCGCTTTCAACTGCCTCGATCTCTCCAGCAGCAGCGATCCTGATCATGCAGGTCTTGTGATCCTGGTTTTCCACAAGACCAACACCGAAGAGCACCTTGGCCATTTTTAGAAGCTCCTTTCCTGCCGTGCTGATGATCCTGTATTGATCCCTTACCACCGAGAGACGATGGTAGTGCTCGGCCCCGAACTGGTTTCCCAACCCGATGGCAATCATCTTTATAAGTCCGCTTTCAGTCGGGCCTATGAAGTTTGTATGGGGCTTCACCCGGTTTATAAGGACTATGGCGTCGGCCTCATAGGCCAGGCGATCCAGAAAAAGAGGTATCCCGTCAGCCTCCCCCATGGAAACAACCTCCATGGTGGCCTTAACCGGCGCGCCTACTGTATCCTCCGTTATCCCCCTGAGACGCAGGACCTCCTTTTGGCCCTCGGCTGTCGCGCCGCCATGGGAACCCATTGCCGGCGTTATAAAAGGCCTCAGTCCGGCCCATTTTAACCTCCTGACCACCTCCGCCACAACTGTCGCCAGATCGGTGATACCCCGGCTTCCCACGGCCACAGCCACGGAAAGACCGGCCTTGAGCTCAACCCTCTTCTCAAGCGATTGCCACTCCTTTTCGATCTCAGAAATGGGATCAACCGCTGGAGGCACAAAGTATCTCTGCCGCAGGACCCTCATGGCCGGAAGATCCTTAAGTCTTTTTTCAGGCAATACCAAAGTCAGCTCCTCCCTTTTATCAGAAAATAGGACTGCATATCCATACCTTGAGCAGACGCTCCGGAACCAATCCCTTTTGCCGCCTGTTCCTGACAAAGCATCAAATGAGCTTATCAGGCTAAAGAGGGCCGCTGTCAAGTGCTAGATGTTCCGAATCCCACAGCAAACATTGTGTTGACGAAAAGTCCTTTCTGCACTAATAAGATGAGGTTCAACAAAGATCTCTGCAAGCATTCTCAGAGGAATCTGCATAATGGAACAACAGCCTGTTTTTGAAGGAACACTGCTCTGGAAGCCATCCGAAGATCGCAGCAAAGAGGCTAATGTAACAGCCTTTATCAGATGGCTCGGAGATACCAGGGGGCTCACTTTTGATACATACCAAGATCTGTGGACCTGGTCTGTGACCAGAATTGAGGAGTTCTGGGCGTGCCTGTGGGAGTATTTCAATATCATCGCCCCAAAAGGCTATCAAAAGGTGCTCTCAAACCGCAAGATGCCAGGCGCCAGGTGGTTTGAAGGCTCCGAGATAAACTACGCCGAACATGTTTTCCGGAATATGACATCCGAGAGGCCGGCCCTCATCTTCCAATCCGAGATAAGGCCCCTGACGGAAGTCTCGTGGCAGGAACTTTACAGCGACACAGCTTCGATAGCGGCATCACTGCGATCCATGGGGGTCAAAAGAGGAGACAGGGTGGTTGCATATATGCCCAATATCCCTGAAACCATAAAGGCCTTCCTAGCGTGCGCTAGCATCGGCGCTGTCTGGTCGAGCTGCTCTCCGGACTTTGGAACCAGGAGCGTAACAGACCGTTTCAAACAGATCGAACCAAAGGTCTTATTTGCCGTGGACGGATATCAGTACGGAGGAAAGACCTTTGACTGCCTTCCGGCCATATCAGAGATAAGAAGCAGCCTTCCAAGCCTCACGGAGACGGTACTGGTTCACTATGTCAAGATCCGCCCGGCACAGAAGCCTCAGGAGAGATTGGTTTCATGGCAGGATCTCCTGGGAAAGAAGGCCGAGCTTGAATACGAACATGTCCCATTCAACCATCCTATCTGGGTTGTTTATTCATCAGGGACAACAGGGCTCCCCAAGGGACTCGTGCATGGCCAGGGGGGCATTCTCCTTGAGTTTATGAAGTTCCTTTCCCTCCACGTTGACATAAAGCCTGGAGAAAGATTCTTCTGGTTCAGCACCACCGGATGGGTAATGTGGAACATACTCCAGGGAGGACTCCTGGTGGGAGCAACTCCTGTGTTGTACGACGGAAGCCCAGGCTATCCTGATCTTCATGTGCTTTGGAATATGGCTGAAAAGGCGCGTATCAACGCCTTTGGAACAAGCGCCGCGTTCATAACCGCCTGCATGAACTCCGGGCTTGAGCCGGGAAGAAAATATAACCTGGCAAATCTCAAGACGATCGGGTCAACCGGATCTCCTCTTTCCCCAGAAGGATTCAATTGGGTCTATAAAAAGGTCAAAAGCGATATTTTGCTCGCGTCGGTAAGCGGCGGCACAGACCCATGCTCAGCCTTTCTCGGCTCATGCCCCATCCTTCCCGTGTACGCAGGGGAACTGCAATGCAGGTGCCTCGGGGTCAAGGCCGAGGCCTTTGACGAAGCCGGAAACGCCCTCATCGGAGAGGTCGGAGAGCTTGTCATAACTGAGCCCATGCCCTCCATGCCCCTTTATCTGTGGAATGATTCTGAGAACAAGAGATATCTTGAAAGCTACTTTGAGATGTATCCGGGCGTCTGGAGGCACGGGGACTGGGTCAAGATAACCGAAAGGGGAGGCGCCGTGGTCCTTGGGAGATCCGATTCAACTCTTAAGCGCATGGGAGTGCGCATGGGAAGCAGCGAGATCTATGCGGCAGTGGAAGAACTCCCGGAGATCGCCGACAGCCTGGTCGTAGGGTACAATCTCCCAAACGGGGATTACAGGATGCCCCTTTTCGTCGTGCTGAAGGCTGGAGCGGTATTTGATGAAGGGATGAAGGAAAAGATCCGGAAAAAGATCAGGTCCGCGCTTTCTCCAAGACACGTCCCTGATGAAATACTGGAGGTTCCTGAAATCCCAAAGACCCTCAACTTAAAAAAACTGGAGGTTCCTGTAAAAAAGATCCTGTCGGGAATGCCTGTTGAAAAGGCAGTCAATATTGATTCCATGAGCAATCCGGCTGCAATGGATTATTTTGTTGAGATGGCTCAACGGCAAGACTCAGGCCGAAAGCCGGCATAGTGGCAAGGAAATATTGTATAAGGACGTGAAAGGAGGTGAAACCAGTAGATCGGCTGTTTTTGCTTTTTTGTCACACAAAACTTAACCCCAATAAATTAAGGAGGTCCATCAGATGGGCAAGAAAGTCTTTATGATAATCTCGGTAGTGGTTTTGGCTCTGTGTCTGGCTGTCCCAGGTATGGCGGCAGACAAGGTGGTAAAATGGAAGGTGCAGGGTTTTGTTCCGGCTGGTATGCTTTACCACGAAGCCTTAGTGCGCCTTGCTGATACGGTTAAGGAAGTGACTGGAGGCCGCATGGTATGGGATGTCTTCCCGGCAGGCGCTTTGGTGCCTCCATTTGAAGGGCTCAAGGCAGTGAGCGACGGAGTCTATGACGCCAATTACGGCTATACAGGGCAGTGGGTGGGCAAGATCCCGGTAGCGCCCCTCTTCACCTCGGCCCCTGGAGGGATGGCCGCCTTTGACATGCAGATGTGGCTTGAGCATGGAGGAGGCAAGGAACTTCATCAGGAGATGTATGACCGCTATGGCTATAAGGTAAAGGCCCTCGAGACCGCGCCCATTTCCATGGAGGTTTTCATGTGGGCAAAGAAACCCATGGCAAAGCTGGAAGACTGGAAGGGCATGAAGATCCGTATGATGCCCCTCATGGGCGATGTGCTCTCAAAGAACGGATTGTCAGTAGTATTCATGCCCGCTGGAGAGATCATGCCCAATCTTCAGAGAGGCGTCCTGGACGCGGCCGAATACAGCATCCCTGCATTCGACAAAACCCTTGGTATCTGGGAGATTTGCAAGTATATGCATATTCCTGGAATCCATCAGCCTACCTCGCATATCGAACTTATAGTCAACAAGAAAACCTGGGACGCGGTCCCCGCAGACCTAAAGCCGCTTGTAGAAGCAGCCATCTGGAAGAGCAGACTCAAGGAATGGATGTGGATGGAGTCAAAGAACCTGGAGGCCATGGACTTCTTTAAGGAGAAGGGCATCCAGATCGTTCAGATGGAGGAGGAAACCACCAAGACCATGATAAAATGGGCTATGGAATTCCTGGATGAAAAGGGCTCCAAGGATGAATTCTTCGGCAAGGTGTGGAATTCACAAAAGGCATTCGGCCAGAAGTGGTTCCCCTACAGCAAGGCATTCTCTCTGCCGCGCTAAAGGTTTTCGCTATCATTACGCTTTGCATGTGGGCTGTTGTCCTGCTCCGTTAGGACAGCAGCCCCTCTAAACCTTTCGATACCGACCCTCTTTTAGATGCCAAAGGAGGAATCAGGCTAAGGACTGAAACGAGATGGCAAAGTTCTTCGGAGTAATTGACAGAATCAGCGAATGGATGGGGAAGCTGGCCAGCTTTATGATGGCAGGGCTTGTTTTCGCAATCTGCTACGATGTCTTTATGCGTTATGTCTTCAGCAAGCCCACATACTGGGCCTTTGAATTGACCTACATGATTTACGGGGCCTACTCCGCGATGGGGGTTGCTTACTGTCTTCTGCTCAATTCACATGTGCGCATGGATATGCTCTATTCAAAGCTTTCCAGCAGGGGAAAGGCATGGATGGACCTGGTAGGCTATGTGCTGCTCTTTTTCCCGTTCATGATTGTCCTCACCTACAAATGCGGAGACCACGCCTACTGGACGTGGGTATCAGGTGAGGGTTCCTCCGTAAGCGTATGGCGGCCGCAGTTGTGGCCATTTAAGTTTACCATAATGCTCGGGTTCATAATGCTCATCCTCCAGGGAATAGTTAATTTCCTCAGAACCCTTGGTGTGGCACTTAAGGGAGGTCGCCAATGAGTCCTGAACTGACCACCATCCTGATGCTCCTGAGTCTCTTCGTCCTGCTTCTGGGATTTCCACTGGCCTTCGGCATAGGGACCATGGGACTTCTCTTCGGTTACATTACCGGCGGGAATGCATTTCTCTATATGCTTCCCCAGAGGGTAATGAACGGAACGCTTTCGGAATACATCCTTGCGGCCGTTCCTCTATTCATTTTCATGGGCGCCATGATGCAGTCCTCTGGTGTCGCTGAAAAGGCCTTCCACACGCTCCAGAGGTGGATGGCAGGGTTGAGGGGCGGTCTCGGGGTAGCTACTGTCGTCCTGGCTATGATCTTTGCCGCCTGTGTCGGGGTAGTAGGCGCGTCGGAGACGGCCATAGGACTACTGGCCATCCCCTCCATGCTCAAGGCAAACTATTCCAAGGACCTTGCAAGCGGCGTGGTATGCGCCGGAGGGACTCTGGGTATCCTGATCCCGCCTAGCGTCATGCTCATACTTTATGCGCCCATGGCTGGGGTCTCCGTGGTGGATATGTATGCAGGGGCCTTTATCCCGGGGATCCTTCTCGGCTTCTTATATATCCTTTACATCCTTGTGCGCGCAGCCGTCTCCCCGAATGCCGCTCCCAGTCTCTCCAAGGAGATGTCTCTCAAGTTCTTCAGCAGGGAGTCCTTACGGGACGGCTTCAGATATCTCCTGCCTCCCGTCGGAATGGTCTTTCTTGTACTTGGATCTCTTTTTTTCGGTGTTGCATCTCCTACGGAGGCGGGCGCTGTAGGGTCCCTGGGAGCCATTGGTCTAGGATTCCTGTATAAGACCTTCACATGGAAATCCTTCAAGGAAAACTGCTACCTGACCCTGCGCATCACCGCCATGATCATCTTTATCGCCATCGCCTCGAACATCTTCACGGGCGCATTTCTGAATGCCGGCTGCGGCCAGGTGATAACGGATTTTCTCATGGGACTGGGGTTGGGACGATGGGGAGTTTTCATAGTTCTTATGATCATAATTCTTATTCTGGGCTGTTTTATAGACTGGATAGGCATCCTAATGATCATGGTTCCCATCTTCGCGCCCATATTGTTCAGCTTGCAATTCGACCCCCTTTGGGTAGGCCTGGTGGTGTGCGTGAGCCTGCAGATCTCTTTTCTGTCTCCGCCCTTTGCCTATTCCATCTTTTACCTTAAGGGAATCGCGCCTGAACTTGAGCTTACCGACATATACAAAGGCGTCATCCCGTTTGTGGGGATACAGCTTTTTGTGTCAGTTCTGTGCGTCGTCTTTCCGGCTCTCCTGTTGTGGCTGCCTAAGGTCCTTTCCGGGCATTAGATTCAGTTACACAGTCTGGGATATCGTCGAAGGAGAAGATTAAGAAATGAAGTTGGACGACATAAAGACCGTTGGAGTCATTGGCGCCGGAATAATGGGACATGGAATTGCGCAGAGCTTCCTCATGGGAGGATACCCTGTGCGCCTTTATGACATTGAGGATGGCATTCTCGAGGGAGCCAGGGCTCACATCAGGCAGAACATGGAACTCTTCAGCCGGCACGGATTGCTGCCACATGAAGATATACATCCATGTCTGGAAAGGCTTACCACCACAACAAACCTCCGTGAAGCATTGAAGGGATGCCAATTTATCACCGAGGCAGCCCCTGAGAATCTTGAGCTCAAGCAGTCCCTTTTCGAGTCGGTTGAAAAGGCCTGTCCAGGAGATGCAATTATCGCCAGCAACACCTCTTCCCTGACCCTTGCACAGATAGGGGCAAGGGTTGCGGCCAAAGAACGGCTGGTGACCACCCACTGGTTTAATCCGCCGCACATTGTGCCGGCAGTTGAGGTGGTGCGTTCACCCTGGACGAGCGAGGAGACCTTCAATGTCACACACGATCTGCTCCTCAAGATCAAAAAGCTGCCGGTCCGGATAAAGAAAGAAATTCCCGGCTTTCTCATTAACAGGATACAGATGGCAATGGTGCGGGAGATTCTTGACCTCTATGAGCAGGGCATAGCGAGCCCGGAGGATATTGACAAAGCTGTAAAAGGGAGCATCGGATTCCGGCTCGCAAGCATCGGGCCTCTTTTGACCATTGACCTGGGAGGACTGAAGCTGTGGCTGAAGGTATGCCAAAATCTCTTTCCTCTAATCTCTAATTCCAAAGAGCCGCCCGGAGCACTGACAAGGCTCGCGGAAAAAGGCCACGACGGCATAAAGAGCGGAAAAGGATTTTACGACTACAGCAATGAATTCGCGAAAGAAACCTTGGACGAAGCAATCAGAAAAAGGGACAGGGAGTTCCTTAACCGCCTCAAGGACCTATACTGGGAAAGCCTTTGAGCAGGAGGGTTTATATGAAAATAGATAGTCATAGCGGCCTACGCCGCTATCCAGTCCTTGTTCCGGCCTACGCCGGAATGACGAGCTGGATTCCGGATCGAGTCCGGAATGACATGCGGCATTTTCATGCTTCGTTGTGCCCCGACAGGGCATGGCGGTTAGTTCCACTGCGGCGAAGTCTTCCTAAAGAGAGGATATAGGGACAGCCGCAGGTTTTTTCTTGACACTGTGCTAGCGCTTGGGTAGGGTGCATGCGGCGCTGAAAAAGCGTAACATCTCGATAAATTTCTTTTGCAAGGTTATGTAAGGCAAGGCCATCCCAACCTGGGATGGCCTTTTTTATTTTCATCTTTCGTTGTGCCCTACCCGGGCATGGGGGTTAGTGCGGAGGACAGACGATGATCACCAGACTTCTTGTTATCGGAGGGTATTTTCTAGTGGTCCTTGTAATAGGGTTCATAGCCCGCACGAGGATCAAAGCAACCCCTGAGACCTACTTCCTTGCCGACAGAAGCCTCGGCACCCTGGTTCTACTGGGAACTATGGCCGCTACCAATTTTTCGGCCTTTACTATCTTCGGCACCTCTGGCGCAGGCTACAGAGACGGTTATGCCTTTTTCCCAATCATGGGATTTGGAACCGGCTTCATGGCACTTACCTTCTGGATCATCGGGAAAAGGGCATGGCAAATAGGGAAGGAAAGAGGCATCCTCACTCCGCCAGAACTCGTCAAGAGCCTCTATGGAAGCCCGTTTCTCTCCGTGATTGTATCGGTAGTGATGATTGTTTTTACCATTCCCTATCTTGCCCTTCAGCCCATGGCGGCCGGCTACGCCCTGGAGGAACTTCTGGGCCTGCCCTATTTTTACGGCTGCGCCATCGTGACGGCTCTTATGGTCGTTTACACCTTCCGTGGAGGGCTGAAAGCGGTAGCATGGACCGATCTTTTTCAGGGATTTGTCATGGTCTCACTTCTGGTAGCGGCATTTGTGCTGGTATCAAGGCACCACGGAGGATTCGTGGAAGCCCAGGTGAAGGCCCTGTCATCCGCCCCGGAACTCTTCTCACGGCCAGGCGCCAGGGGGACCTATACGATCGGGATATGGATGAGCTACATGATGCTCTGGTTTTTCTGCGATCCCATGTTCCCTCAGCTATTTCAGCGCTTCTTCTCGGCAGGCTCGGTTACGGCCTTGAAAAGAACCATGCTGTGGTATCCGGCCCTTTGCACCTTCATCTTCTTCATACCAATCAGCATAGGAGTCATGGGAAGACTCTCCTTTCCGGACCTGACAGGGAAGGCCGCAGACCGAATACTTCCTATGGTAATGAATGCCATAGGAGGAGATCTGATGGCCGCCCTAGTAGTCACTGCGGGCCTTGCCGCCCTTATGTCCACCATGGATTCCCAGCTTTTAACCCTCAGTTCGCTTTTCACCAGGGATATCCTTCCCTCAATCTCCAGGCAAACTGTCAAGACAAGCCTTCCAGGAAGGATTTTTGTCATTGCCCTTGCCCTTGCGGGTCTCGCCCTTTCTTATAAACCGCCTGCAACCATCCTCCAGATAGCCACCCAGACCTTCACCGGCCTTGCCGTGCTTTTTCCGACCGTTCTCTTCGGGCTGTATTTAAAGAAGGTCTATGCCACGGCGGGAATCCTGTCTATTCTCTTCGGAGAAGGATTATTGCTGATGTTTTACTCGGGCCTTTTATCCGGGGGCACCTTTCTTCCCGTCGTATGGGTAATGGCCGCGACATTTGCAGTATATCTCCTGGTGCATTCAATATTCGCAATAAAAGATGGGCTCACAGCGGAGCTCCTTAGGGTCGGGTGGGCAAGAGACCCCTATGTTATTTCATTGTTCGCCGTATTTATCCTTGGGACAGATTTCTGGGCCTGGGAGAAAATCAGCCCCACGGCAGGAGGAATTCCCCTCTGGATTGTCTATTTCGTCATGCTCTCGGGTATCCAGACATTTTTGATGTCCCTAATGGCGCGCTCCAAAAATTAGGGAATCTCCGTAATGGGCTACCGCTTTTTGCTTCCCGCCGGGGCTGATTGAGTATAAAATGTACAGAATGTCTCTTACTGTTTGCTTCAGGAAACCTTGAGCAATATTATCCAATAGATCAATGGGATGGGGAGCCGGTATAGAAAACACAACATTCATATACTTCGGGATTGATACTCACTTGAATATTGAGAAAAAAAGAAAGATTCCTTTTTTCATTTTAACAGGCGTTATCCTGGCTGTTACAGTAGCAGTTTATGCCGGTTCGCTTAACTATGGGTTCATTCATCTGGATGACTACGACTATGTGCTGGATAATTCCAACGTAACCAAGGGGATAACCTACGAATCCGCCCGCTGGGCTTTCACCACCTTTCACGCCTGCAACTGGCACCCCCTTACATGGCTTTCCCACATGCTCGACTGTGAGCTTTTCGGTCTGGATGCACGGGGTCACCACATGACCAATCTCCTCCTGCATCTTGCAAGCACACTGATCCTCTTTCTCCTGCTTCACCGGGCGACCGGATCATTGTTTCGAAGCGCATTTGTAAGTGCCATCTTCGGGGTCCATCCACTCCACGTTGAATCAGTCGCCTGGATCTCGGAGAGAAAAGATGTTCTGAGCTCTTTTTTCTGGATGTGCGCCACCTGGAGCTATATTTGTTACGCCCAGCGTCCCGCCACCCGCCGATACATTCTTGTCCCGCTTTTTTTTGCCATGGGGCTCATGGCAAAACAGATGCTGGTGACCCTTCCCTTTGTTTTCCTCCTCCTGGATTACTGGCCTCTTAAACGGTTTAATCTCGCACCGGCATCTCAGAGGGATCTCGGCGGCCCCGGGACCAATACCCTCCGTTTTCTCCTGTGGGAGAAAGCACCTCTCTTTGCCCTGAGCGCTGCCGCCTCTGCAGTTGTCTTTATCGCACAGCATACGGGAGGAGCCACAGCCTCTTTTGACACGATTCCATTCCTAACAAGGCTACAAAACGCGATTTTATCTTACCTGCTCTATATCTTCAAAACCGCCTGGCCAATGAAACTGGCAGTCTTTTACCCCTATCCAGAGACAATATCTTTGTGGAACGCAGCCGGCTCCGCCGCCCTTCTCCTCGCCATCACAGCCGCAGTTCTTTTCAAAGCCCGGAAGTTTCCCTACCTGGCGACCGGATGGCTCTGGTACGTAGGGACCCTTATCCCGGTAATAGGCCTCGTTCAGATAGGCGCCCAGGCACATGCCGACAGATACACCTATCTGCCCATGATCGGTTTGCTCATCCTGACTGTCTGGGGCGCTTCAGATGTGGCAAACCGGCTGAAGCTGGGCGGAATCTTTACTCTGTCTGCCGCCGGGGCTGCCTTGGTGGTCTTGACCATAGCTGGATATAATCAGGCATCCTATTGGAGGGACAGCATAACGCTCTTCACCAGGACAATCGCGGTCACCGGGAACAACTGGATGGCCCATAACTCGCTGGGAAGCGCGCTGAAGGATGCTGGAAGGCTTGAGGAGTCAATCGAAAGCTACAGTGAATCCATCAGGATCAGACCATATTTCGCCGAGGCCCACAATAACCTTGGAGTAGCCCTGACCGCGGCCGAAAGAGGGCAGGACGCCGCTGATAGCTTCAGAACCGCCCTCCGCCTGAAGGCCGATTACGCAGAGGCCCACGACAACCTGGGGGTTGTTCTTGCGCAACAGGGAATGCTATCCGAGGCGCTTCAACATCTCACCAGAGCACTTGAGCTCAGACCTCTCAACGCCAAGGCGCATAACAACATGGGAAATCTGCTTTCGATGATGGGAAAAAGGGATGATGCAATCCGCCACTATTCAGAGGCGCTCCGTATAAACCCAGGCCACCAGGGAGCGAGAAAGAACCTGGAAAGGCTCATGCAGGACTCCAAAAGACCGTCCGGATCGCCTTTCAAGAGGGGCGGAAGCTGATAAAATTCATCGCGTTTGCCATGTCGTACCCGCTCTATACAGTCAGTTTTCTTCCTAATAGATCATTATATAGCATTTCATTGAAATCTCGAATTGACATATCTATTTTTCAATGATATATAACCAGCCATGATTGAGCGATCTGTCTATCTTGAACATCTGTCCACTGCAATGGCGCGGGCACCCGTGACAGCCCTTCTCGGCCCGAGGCAATGCGGTAAGACCACGCTGGCGCGCATATTTGTAAAGGATAAAAGCAGTACCTACTTCGACCTTGAAAACCCGCGTGACGCCAGCCGGCTCCAGAATCCGCTCCTCATGCTGGAATCTCTTCACGGGTTAGTCGTTATAGATGAAGTTCAGGCAATGCCTGAGCTTTACCCGGTTCTGCGGGTACTCTCTGACAGGCCTGAAAGCACGCTTAGATTTCTCGTTTTGGGTAGTGCTTCTCCCGAGATCGTAAAGGAGGTTTCAGAGACTCTGGCCGGCCGCGTTGAGTTCGTTGAGCTTAACCCGTTTAATATCATGGAAACAGGCTTTAACGCACTGGATGTTCTCTGGCTGAGAGGAGGATTTCCGCGATCATTCCTTGCGGCATCTGAGGAGGACAGCGTGGCCTGGCGAGACGGCTTCATTCAAACTTTTCTGAACAGAGACATCCCCCACTTGGGCATTTCTATTGCTCCAGCGGCCATGCGGAGGTTCTGGATGATGCTTGCCCACTATCACGCTCAAATCTTAAATGCCTCCGAACTTGGACGCTCCCTGGGCATCTCCGATAAAACCGTAAAATCCTACCTCGACATACTCACCGGGACTTTCATGGTCAGACCGCTTCAACCCTGGCATGAAAACATCAGCAAGAGACAGGTCAAATCCCCCAAGATATATTTAAGGGATTCCGGTATCCTCCATACCCTGCTTGATCTCCCGACGAGCTTTGCCCTTTATGGACACCCTAAAGTAGGGGCATCCTGGGAAGGATTCGCCTTGGAGCAGACATTGCTCATTCTTAACCCGGCCCACGCTTACTTCTGGGCCACTCACAGCGGAGCGGAGTTGGATTTATTTTTCATCTTCAGAGGTCGCCGCTACGGAATCGAATTCAAGTTCACGGAAACTCCTACTGCCACAAAATCAATAAGACAGTCATTGGAGAGCCTTGGCCTGAACCACATCTGGGTTATTTATCCGGGAAAAGACGCCTATCCGATAGAGGAAAACATCTCCGCCTGGCCACTAAAGGACATCGCGACTATTAAAGCGAATCTCCAAGCACAGGGAAATCCCTAGAATCTTGTGACACAAACAGTAGTGACGGACTTACGGCAACCACCGCTCATGAAAATTCCTTTTCCCCAGCGGCGGAACCGAAAGTTTTCCTTCCCCTTGCGGGAGAGGACAGAGGAGGCGGAAGGCTGAAAATATAGAATATTTTAGGCGACAAAACTGTAAAAGTAACGGGCGTCCCCATATATGGGCAAAGGTCAGGCGCTGCGGGATCCAAGGGAGGTAAGGCACACACCCGAAGAGACAAGGATTGCGCCAATCAGCAGGGAGAAGGTCAGCGGTTCATCCAGCATCAGAAACGCCAGGAGCACCGCCCAGATAGGCACAAAGTTGATGAAAAGCCCGGCCCGCGTCGGCCCTATCTCCTTTATTCCCTCGTAATACCATACGAATCCGATCACTGTTCCGAAAAACCCAAGATAGAAAATGCTGGCCCATGCAGTCCAGGAATAGGCCACCGGATCAAAAAGTCCCTCTATTACCGCGGCCGGGAAAAGGCACAGGGTGCCGATAAACGTGCTGTAGGTTACTGCCAGGATCGGCTTCATATCAGACATCACCGACTTACCAAGCAGCGAATATGTAACCCAGCTCGCAACACAGCCAAAGATGAAAACCTCTCCCCAGCCAAGGCCGCCTCCCTGCCCCGCAAGGAACCTTCCCCGAGTAATAACGGTTACGGCCCCGCCCACCGAAATCAAGATACCTGCCGCCTTCATCAGGTTGATGCGATCGTGAAAAATCAGAGCCGACATGATCGCAATAAGAATCGGGTTATTAGCGATGATGATAGAAGCGCGGCCTGCCTCAATGAGCTTCAAGCCGCTCAGGAAAAGGAAATTGTAGAGAAAAACTCCGGTCAAACCCATGATGAGCAGTGGGACAATCTTTTCTCTTCGCGGAAGAGCGATTCTCCCTTCCGATCTCAGCACAAATGGAACAAGTAAGATCGAGGCAACCAGGAAACGCAGGAAGGCGCCGCTAAAGGGTCCGACCTCCAGGGCCAGCTTTCGGCCCGCGATGAAGGTCCCGCCCCAAAACAGAGCCATCAAGAGCAGCTTTATATAACACACTGTCAAGGGCTTCCGACCGGTTCAAGATTAATATCAGAGAGCCAGTTTTCGGCTGTGCGGATCTCGGTACCGTCAGCAAAGGTCTTCTCACGCTTGAGCTCTTTTACAATCTGGATTTTTCTGACACTGGAAAGATATTTTGCGAAGAAAGAGAAGTTGGGACTTCTTTCTGGAACGGTCCCAGGACTTTTCCAACAGGCTTAAGCGGTGCTCGGCATTGTCGTAATTGAAATAATCAAAGCTTTCCTTAAGCATCTTCGACAGTGTCGTTTTCCCTGTTTGCCTTGGCCCGGTAAGCAGCACTATCTTTCTTTTCATGTCTTTCTGGATGTAGTTGTTGAGATATCTTTTCATGACGACCATTTTGCCCATTACTCCGAAAAAGTCAAAACTTTTTCTGAGTAGGTCCCGGTTCAGTCATAGCTGTCTTTAACTCTATTAGGAAGGAATGCCTTTCCCGCAAACTCCCTGACCGAGTGACTCCTGCCGGTTGCAATAACAATGAGGAGGATGAAGGATGAAGATATTGAAAGGCAGTGACGTGAAAACTGTAAGAATGAAGGGCATGCCCCAATAAAATATAGCATTTGACGACTATATCGTCATATAGTACGTTTTATGACTACAGTAAGGTCAAAGGAGCGGCCATGAAAAAAGAAGCCTTTTATGTTGAAAGAACATTGGACTTGAATGCTCTTCTGAGGAAGAAGTCCTATTTCCTCTTCGGGCCCCGTCAGACTGGGAAAACAAGTCTGATCAGTAAGACAATGAAGGGCGCGCGGGTTTATGACCTGCTTGATTCATCCCTATACCTCGCGCTCAGCCGAAATCCGGCGCGGATCGGCGAAGAACTGCTGCCGGAAGATGAAATCATTGTAATTGATGAAATCCAGCGTCTTCCGGAACTGTTGAATGAGGTCCACCGTTTGATCGAGACGCGAGGGATCCGATTTCTGCTTACGGGATCCAGCGCCCGGAAACTGCGCGGAGGAGGGGTTAATCTCCTGGGAGGCAGGGCACGAACGCAGGATATTCATCCCCTGACATATCCGGAACTGGGAGAGCGGTTCAGCCTCCCTTCAGCCATAGACCGGGGGCTCCTGCCTGCCATATATTTTTCGGAAGACCCCCGGGCTGATCTGATGGCCTATGCCGGCGCGTATCTGCAGCAGGAAATCGTCGCAGAGGGAGTTACAAGGAATATTCCGGCTTTCAGCAGATTCCTCCGCATCGCGGCTCTCTCCAACGGAACCATCGTGAACTTCACCAATATCGCCAATGATTCCCAGGTTGCGCGCACAACAGTCTATGAGTATTTCGAGATCCTGAAGGACACCCTGATCCTGTATGAACTCCCCGCCTGGAAAAAGACGATCAAACGTAAGCCCCTCGCCTCCTCAAAATACTATTTCTTTGATGTCGGGGTTGTTTCAGCCTTGCAGGAAAGGGTGTTCTATCCCGGAACACGCGAATATGGAGAGGCGTTCGAAACCTATCTGATGCACGAGTTAAAGAGCTATTGCAGCTATGTCTCCGCGGAACCACTTGCCTTTTGGAGATCCGCCTCCGGATTTGAGGTGGATTTCATCCTTGGAAACCACACGGCCATTGAAGCCAAAGCTAAAGAGAACCTTTCCTCAAGTGATTTAAAGCCGCTTCTGATGTTGACCGAGGAGAAAAATCTGAAGCATTACATCTGCGTAAGCCTTGAACCGCGCAGAAGGACAATCGGGCCTATCACAATTCTGCCCTGCCGCGAGTTTCTGGAAGATCTTTGGAGAGGCAAATTCTCCGATTGAGGCCACCGAACAGCCCTGAGATCCCATCCCGATCGCGGAGGCCGCCTTTGCCGACTTGATGTCAATGATTGACAATAACAAATCAATCCGCAAAGCTGCACATCGAGCCGGGCGCAATGTTAAGGCATTACTTAATGCTGGAGTTCTTGACCGCACAGACGATGGGCGTGTCATTTTTCCATTCGAAGCCTTAAAAGTTGAGTTTCTATTGCAGGCTGCATAACACTCCCTACAACTCATTCGGTGCCGCCGTCCTTTCGGCTCATACTACGGCTACCGCTCAAGATAAGTCACAAATTCTGAGTGCCGAGTGCCTGGCTATTTGGTCAAAGTCGCGGTCGTTGTGAAGCAGCCGGACATTGTGCTCAATGGCAACGGAAGCTATCATACAGTCAACAGGCTTACGGATCGTGACGCCCAACTTTCGAAGGGACCTGTAAACCTCCGCTGCCCGCACAAATGTCGCCTTCCCCATGGGCAAGAAGATAAGATCCCCAAGATACTCCATGGTTTTGTTAAAGTATTTGTCAGAGCGTATTCCCTGGAGCACTTCCGTAAGGATCACTCCACAGACACATAGATCCTCCTCGTCTTCGATCAAATCCTGAAGAGCGTTCACGTGCGGCCCGCTACGGTCTGCGAAAAAATCTATCCAGACTGTCGTGTCAACAAGCACCATCACTCACGCGCCTTTCGCCATTCGGCGATATCCCCCTCCCATTTGACGGATCCCTTCAGTTCAAGCAGGCGCTTCTGACGACCACGGCGGCGCACTTCATGGAGCGCGTAGTCAATGAGAGCACGCCGTGTCCGGATGCCGGTCAGGTTCCTGCATTCATTAACAAGTTCATCGTCAATCACCACGTTAGTTCTTCCCATATAATCACCTCTAATTATATTTACACATAATATAGGCAATCATTGTGTACTGCAATAGGAGACATACAGAAAGCCAACTTTCAGTTTAGCGCGCTTTTGAAAGCTGAAGAACGGCGAGATAAGATCCGCCCTGTCCTGTAATTCTCGTAATATGATCCCTTTTCATAAAAATTCCCTCATTGAATTTCGCAGACGGTGACGCGCACCCCTGTTGTGGTCAATTGTACATATTTATCTGTGCCTGTACAGGACGCTGAAGGCGGGCCCCCAAGTTCCTGCTAGGCTTTAGCCTTGGATTATGTTATTTTTCTAAGGAATTGAATTCGAAGCCGTCAATTATAGATGCATCTAAGATAGAATAAGCCCATGCAGTTTGAATGGAATCCTATCAAGGCCAGACAGAATCTCAAGAAACATGGCGTTTCTTTTGATGAAGCGGTTACTGTTTTCTACGACCCCCTATCAGCTACTTTTGATGATCCCGACCATTCGATAGATGAACAGCGTTGCATAACTGTCGGCCTCTCCTCGAAAGGCCGCTTGCTTGTTGTAGCTCATGTTGAACGAGGAGAGAATACGCGCATTATAAGCGCCAGACCTGCGACTGCGCATGAGAGGAAAAATCATGGAAAATAAAAGAACAAACCAAAGCAAGGATGAGCTTCGCCCAGAATATGACTTTGACTATTCTAAAGCCGCCAGAGGCAAGTATTACAAGCGTCTGCTTCAAGAAGGTTCCAACGTGGTTATATTAGAACCTGATATAGCGAAGGCATTCCACGATTCGGCTTCAGTAAATGAGGCGCTGAGATCACTTTTGGAACTTACTCGCTCGACCAAGCGTCTTACAGAGCAGCCTTCATCGGAGGGTGATGGAGTTGAGGAACGATGAATTGGGAAGCCCCGCCATCAAAACTGTAAAAATGAAGGGCGGTAAATAGTACTGGCCCTTTCCGAAATAGACCGGGCAGGGGCTGTTCCGGGCTCCATCGAGGAGCTGATGATCGCCGGCGGCTACCCGAGGATCTATGCCCGTGGCCTGACGCCTCAACAGTGGCATGCCAACTACGTGACCACCTACCTCGAAAGGGACGTGAGAACAGTCAAAGCCGTCAGCGATCTGCCGGTATTTCAGCGGTTTTTAAAGATGTGCGCTGCTCGCTCAGGCCAGATCCTCAACCTGTCGTCCCTCGGCACGGAAAGATGGCAATGTCCTTTCCTGGCGGTCTTTTGGCAAAACACTCCCGATGAAACTATAGGGTATTGGCGGGACGCCCGGGATGAAACACACCATGCGCAACACAACGTTTTATATGGAAATAGATAGTCATAGCAGTGAAGCCTGTCACGGACCTCGATCCGGGAGCCGCTGACCAGTCCTTTTTCCGGCCTTCGCCGGAATGACGACCTGGATTCCGGATCGAGTCCGGAATGACATGCGGCATTTTAATGCTTCGTTGTGCCAGACCGAGGACTACCAAAGTAACAGTCACATACAGTGCACAAGTCTCTGTACCGAACGTCTTTAGGGTTCGCCTTCATACGTCTAACTATATCATCGATGTTGACAATTCGCACAATAGTATCATTAATGATAGCATAGTCAGTAACCAGCAACCATTTGCCCATACCTGACACTTAAGGAATTAAGAACCCAAGGCGAGAAAACTGTAAATGTCGAGTAGACCGGCTTCTTCAATGACAACGACACGTTCACAACCAGTCTTTTATTGACGCCTTGCCGCACGCGGCTACTACGTGCCTGATCGTTTTCGTCTTCGTCGTCACCGTTGTCACCGGCCCCTCTCAGAACCGTG
>JBGSUA010000123.1:0-70672 GCA_041753575.1 Desulfatiglandaceae bacterium | reverse complement strand
TACTTCATGTTCTATAACACGGAGAGGATACATGAATCCCTCGGGTATAAGACCCCTTATGAAATCTATTTCAAAAAACTGTTAGAGCAACAGTCAAAACAGGCGGCCTGATGATGCACCATATACAACCCAATTTTTTGTCTTGACAATGGGGAGAGGTTCAATCTTCTCCCTCAATGGGCGATGAGACTCGGTGCCTTCCTGCGCGGCAAAATGACATTTAGGCACTTGATCGCAGTCTTTATGAAGAACGGATTCGTGCGTGGAAACCATCTATATCCAGCTCATTACGCACTCCTCTATTTCACAAAAGGAGCCCCCAAGACGTTTAACCGACCAAAAGTGTCAGCCGCAACGTGCCGAAGTTGCGGCCAGTTTGTAAAGGACTACGGAGGATACAAGCGCTACATCGAATCGGGCATTAACCTAAGCGATATCTGGGAAGACCTAAGTCCAGTGAGACATGCCAAATACAAGAAACGACCCGAGAACGAACTACCTTTAGAGCTAACAAACAGAGTAGTACAAATAAGCGGAGAGAAGAACGGCCTCCTTGTAGATCCATTCGTAGGTTCAGGCACTTCCGTCATTTCAGCCTATGATGCAAGAATGAGATACGCAGCCGGTGACAGAGAGACCATATACTGCGATATCGCTGAGGAACGGCTCAAAGAACACATTGAGAAGAGGATAGCAAAAGTTTCATGTGAAAAAAACTACCTTGAAAAAACCTGCGCAAACCAAAGCCATGATCTTGGTAACCTAAAGTGGTAAGAGCAGTTTCCGGCACCTGACTTCTGAAACGGTGACAACGGTGATCCAGCGCTGCTCTTCCCGCCGCGGTCCCTTGAATGATTTTCTGGCCAGCCGATTGCGGGGCGCCCGCCGGTGCGACCGGATTGCCGGATTTTTCAGCTCCTCCCTGCTGGAGGTCGCGGGCGAGGCCATGGAGGGGATGACGCTGGAAGGCAGCGAGGGCCTGTCTGTGTTCGGGTGGAATGAATTTGCAGCCTTCTCCAGACCCATTCCTAAAATCATTCAGGGTGTAAGACTGACAAATGCCTGTTGAAATTCAATAATGTTAGGATTATCCTTCTCGGAAGGGGGTGAAAATGATGGCATCCTTAACAGAAGAACTTGCAAAAAAGATTGAGGAATTACCGGATACAGATAAGGCGATGCTTGTTGATATGATCCTGGCAAAACTGGATCAGCCGGATGTGGAACTGGATAAAATATGGGCGGAAGAAGCGGCCAAGCGATGGGCTGTCTATAAAGAGGGCCGTCTCAAAACGCTTCCTTATGACGAGGTGATGGCAAGGTATCGCAAGCGATGAAAGTTCGCTTCCTTGAATTGGCGCAATACGAATTGGATGATGCCTTTTTATGGTACGAAGAGCAAATGCCGGGGCTTGGCCGGGAATTGCTCGAGGAAGTGGACATATCGATACGTCGCATCACTCGATGGCCTTTAGCAGGAAAAGAAATATCAACGGACGTGCGCCGTTGTCTGGTCAAGCGTTTCCCTTATGGGATCATTTATGGGATTGAAGAAGACACGATCGTGGTTGTGTCGTTTGCTCATCTGCATCGGAAACCTTTTTATTGGATAGAACGCTGGGAGAAAACAAAAACGGAGGGATGATGAAAGCTGAATATGGACGTACATGCCGAAGCGGACATGCTATCCCATGATCCATCGCTGCTTCTCACGCCGCAGTCCGTTGAAAGATTTCCTGGCCATACAACTGCAGGGCGCCCGTCGCTATGACCGGATCGCCGGGTTCTTCAACTCCTCATTGCTGGAGGTGGCTGGCGAGGCCTTGGAGCGGATGACGCCGGAAGACAGTGAGACCTGCGCTCGGATGGTCTGCAACTCCTGCCTCAACCCCCTGGATGTTCAGACCGCACGGGCGGCCAAGTGGGGAATGAAGCGGGAATGGCGTACTTCCCTGCTTCAAGGGCCGGGTGAAGGTGGTTCGTAACGAGCAGCCTCGTTGACGCGCGAGGGAATTCTTGTTCGCTGTCCTGCCGATAATTGCCCTGCCAAAAGCGCGGCCATGCATTTCCCCATCGATTGCGGCGGGACTTCTGGATGCGGCACGAATGTATCGCTCGGCCAAAGTAACGAAATATGTTACTTTTTCTGAGCAATCCAGTTGATAAGGAAAGCCATTGACGGCAATGAAATTCATATCGGATTTTGTGGCAAGGGGGCGATTCTGCTTCAGCGCTGAAGAGGTGGCAGGTGGTCTTAAGTGCCGCGGCGCAATCCGGAGTGCCTTTGGGCGTCAAAAAATTGATGTAATATAACCATCAATTGATGTATAATGACCATCATTCGAGATGGACATGCTGCATAAACTGTTTTCCTCAAAAGTCCGGATAGAGCTGTTGAGCGCCTTTTTTCTGCACCCGGAAAGATCGTTTTACCTCCGGGAGTTGGAAAGGATCACCGGTGAAGATTATAAAAACGTCAGTACCGAATTGAGGAGTCTTGAGTCCATCGGGCTTCTGACCAGCAGCAAATCAGGCAATCTTAAATACTTCCAGCTAAATCCCGGATTTCTCATCTATCCGGAACTGAAATCCATTTTTTTCAAAGTCAGGGGGGCGCCCGGTCTGCTTAAGCAGGTTTTATCTGACCGTAACGATTCTGAAAAAAGTGCTAATTTAATCAGCAAGCAGGTCAGTCCAGATCAACTAAATATGTAATATGGAGGGCACTATGGAACCATTGACAAGAATAACTATCGACCCCGAGGTTATGGGGGGGAAACCCTGCATCAGAGGGATACGGGTCACCGTAGGCACCATCGTCGGCCTCATTGCCACCGGTAAAACTGTTGAAGATATCCTTGCGGAATACTCATACCTGGAACGTGAAGATGTACTGGAAGCCCTTTCCTATGCGGCATGGCGAGCAGAGGAAAAAGAGATTTCCATGGTGAACAGATGAAGTTTCTTCTCGATATGAATCTGCCGCCCCGGTGGGTGCAATTCTTATCAGATCATGGATTTGAATGTGTTCACTGGTCAAATGTCGGTGAATATACCGCCAAGGACAGCGTCATTATGGCCTATGCGCGGGAGCACGGCTACACCGTTTTTACACATGATCTTGACTTCGGAGCCCAGCTTGCCGCCACCCGTGGGACTGGCCCCAGTGTGATTCAAATACGCACGCAAAATGTTGTACCGGAAGCTATTGGGGATCTAATCTTGAATGCCATCGCTCGCTTCGAAAAAGAACTGCAACAAGGTGCCCTTATAACAATTGATCCGTATCGTTCCCGAGCACGTGTACTTCCTTTCAGGGTATGATTACATGGTTTTTCTTTTGATCAGGAACGGCCATACGATCCCATGATCCAACGCTACTCCTCACGCCGCAGCCCCTTGAAGGATTTCCTGGCAACCCGGTTGCAGGGCGCCCGCCGGTACGACCGGATTGCGGGGTTCTTCAGCTCCTCGCTGCTGGAGGTGGCGGGCGAGGCCCTGGAGCGGATGACGCCGGAAGACGGCGAGACGTGCGTGCGCGTGGTATGCAACTCCTGCCTTAACCCTTTGGACGTGCAGACCGCCCGGGCGGCCAAGTGGGGGATGCACCGCGAATGGTGCGCGTCGCTCCCTGCCGAGATCGGCACACCCATGAAGGCCAGGCTTCAGCGGCTCTACGATTTTCTCCAGAGCGGCCTTCTCAAGGTGAAGGTCCTCCCCGACGAGGCCTTCGGCCTGATCCACGGCAAGGCCGGCGTGATCACCCGGACGGACGGATCGCAGGTCTGCTTTATCGGAAGCGCCAACGAGTCCCGGACGGCCTGGGTCAACAACTATGAGCTGGTCTGGCTGGACGAAAGTGAGGAGGGCGTGCGGTGGGTGCAGGAGGAATTCGACGCCCTGTGGTCCTCCCCCCAAGCGGTGGACCTGGCGGAGGCGGTCGTGCAGGATGTGGCCCGGCTGATCCATCGAGTCGTCGTCCCGGACATAGACGCCTGGAAGAAAGAAGAGGCCAAACCTGCCGAACCGATTGTGGAACTGCCCATCTACCGCCGGGAAAACGGCCTCTGGGCACATCAGAAATCTTTCATCAAACTGGCCTTCGACGCTCATAAAAACGGCGGCGCCAGATATCTACTGGCCGATCAGGTGGGTCTTGGAAAGACCATCCAACTGGCCCTCGCTGCTAAACTGATGGCCCTCTATGGCGACAAGCCCGTCCTCATCCTCGTCCCCAAGCCGTTAATGATCCAATGGCAGGACGAGCTCTGGAACCTCTTGGAGATGCCCTCGGCGCGGTGGAACGGCCGGCAGTGGATCGACGAGCAGGGTGTGGCCCATCCCGAATTCGGCCCCCAGGGGATGCGAAAATGCCCCCGTCGGATCGGCCTCATGTCCACGGGGCTGATCATCCGTGGATCGGAAACGGTTGACCTGATCAAGGACCACGACTACGAATGTGTGATCCTTGACGAGGCGCACCGGGCCAGGCGATCTAATCTCGGTCCCACACACAGAGGAGAGAAGGCCGAGCCCAACAACCTGCTGCGGTTTTTGATGGATATCGCTCCGAGAACCCGGAGCCTGCTTTTGGCCACAGCGACGCCGGTGCAGCTCGATCCTATCGAGGCGTGGGATCTCCTGAACGCTCTGAACGAGGGGCAAGACGGCGTCCTTGGTTCCCCGTACAGCCGCTGGCGGACCCGGTCTCGGGAAGGGATTGACCTTGTTCTCGAACAGGTGATACCTGCCGAAGAAATGACTGGCCTCTGGGAGTGGATGCGCGACCCCCTGCCGCCCCAGGAAGAAGGCATGGATTTTGAGTTGCTCCGCCGGAGCATGAATATAGATCCTTCCGAGCACTGGATTTTTCCGGAGACGTTCCACAAACTGGGCAAGCCGGATTTGCAACGGATCAAGCGCCTGTCGCGTGACTTCTTTCCGAAGCATAACCCGTTCATCCGTCACATCGTCCGGCGGACCCGAGATTTCCTGGAAAATACCATCGATCCCCAGACCAATGAACCCTATCTCCAGCGGATTGAGGTACGCCTCTTCGGTGAGAGCGATGCTGAGGCCATTGGCCTGCCCCCTTTTCTCCGGGATGCCTATGACGCCGCGGAGGAGTTCTGTGCCCTCCTGGCCCACCGTCCCGGACTCAATTCAGGTTTTATGAAGACCATGCTACTGCGCCGGGTGGGCAGCACCATCGAGGCGGGCAGGTTGACCGCAGTGAAAATGCTTGGGACTCAACCTCAGGGTGATCAGGCGGACGAGGAAGGGGAAAACGAGGAGGAAGAGAAACTATCCTCCCTCTATCCGCTATCCCATGAGGAACGGGCGGTGTTGGGGCGCTTCCTGAAAATCCTGGAGGAGAACCGCGATGAGGACCCGAAACTCCGCCAAGTTGAGCGGATTCTCACGGCAAACGACATCCTTGCCGGCGGCTGGCTTTCCTTGGGTTGCATCATCTTCAGCCAGTACTACGATTCAGTCCTCTGGCTGGGTCTGCATCTGTCGAAACGCATGCCCGACGAAAAGATCGGCGTCTATGCCAATGCCACGAAATCGGGGATCATCGAAAATGGTATCTTCCGCCGCGTGAATCGGGATGAAGTCAAGAAAAGCATTACGACCGGGGAATTGCACCTGGTCATCGGAACGGACGCTGCCTCGGAGGGGCTCAACCTGCAACGCCTGGGCTCCCTTATCAATCTGGACCTTCCCTGGAATCCGACCCGGCTGGAACAGCGCAAGGGACGGATCCAGCGGATCGGCCAGTTGCGACCGGAGGTGCTGATCTACAACATGCGCTACAGGGGTTCCGTGGAGGACCGCGTACATCAGCTTCTCTCCGAACGCCTGGCAAACATACGGAACATGTTCGGCCAGATCCCCGACACCCTGGAAGACGTCTGGGTCGCCGCCGCCCTGCGGGACGAAGAGGAGGCCAAGCGGGTCATTGACGCCGTCCCGAAACGCCATCCATTCGAAATGCGCTACGACCGGATTGAAATTGTAGATTGGGAATCCTGCAGTCGTGTCCTGGATTCGGCCAGCCAGTTGGAGGCCCTAAGGAAGGGGTGGTAACTAAGGGCACTAGACGGGCTCAAATCAACTTCTTTTCCACCACCCAATTATCTTTGCTGCCATCTGAATGTGACGAACTTCGCTGGGTTCAACGCCAAAGAGCTTGTCTGCGGCGGAGTCGGCAGCCCCGAAATCCGTTGAGACAATTTGGGATTTCATCGGGACCACAGAGATGAGGCGCATCAATTGACAAATAAGGTTGAAGCAAGAGTCTCACCGAAGGTTTTTTTATAACTCAATGTATTCAATAGCAATAATTAAGGTTTTAGGAGATAGCAATTGATTCCGCCCGCCAATCAGTGTAAGGAGTGTCAGGCCTCAAATCAGGGGCGCAAAATGAAACCTCTTCCTAAGAATGCTACATGGAGCTGCCGCATAACAACTACGACCTTATCCTGACGCCTTCCGGGCGCCTTAAGTTGATAGAGCTTGATGGCGTTCATGTGGCACATGATGCCTGGATGAGGCGGGTTGCAGCAGGCTTCTCATCATCCACGGCAGAAGGCCTTATCGCGCTTGCAGTGGAAAGGCCTAGCGAGCCTCCTCCGCCTGTGTTCTCCTTCTGGAGGGACTTTGCCGGCTTTTACATGATCCAGCTTTGCAAGCTTCCTGAGTTCGCAGGCAAGAAGCCTGATCCCATAGAGCCCCCCACCGAATCGGAAATTTCGGCGATGTTTCTCTCCGCTCCCCCTATGCATGGCGGCGAATATCTAATTCCCGAGGTCTTTGTTTCACTTTGGCTTGAGCTGGATTTGAGGGTGCGCAGCGAAATTGCCGATCATAAAGAGGGCTTGACCGGCTGGTTGAAGGAGCGCGCCCCCCTCTGGCGGCAGGTCGGCCGCGTCTGTTTTCATCTGGCGGAAAACAAGCAGGACCCGGAGTTTCCCTTTGCTTTTCTCGCAACCTATGCGCCAAGCCTCTCCAAGGGAGGACGGGTGCAGTACAAGCCTCTCGGGACCGCCCTCAAGGAGTATGCCGGCGAGCGGAACAAGAAGGCCCTTATAAATCTGCTTTCGCCTGTCCACAGGGCATCCGAGAAGGTCGAGTTTGTAAGGGAGCTTGTCGAATCAGGCGATATTTTTCACCCCATTGCATGGACCCCACAGGAGGCATACCGGCTTCTAAAGAGCATTGCTCTGCTTGAGGAAAGCGGACTTCTGGTGAGGATACCTGACTGGTGGCGCAATCGCCCGCGACCGAGGGTGGCCGTAACCATCGGAGAAAAAAACCCCGGTCGCCTCGGAGCAAAGGCCATACTTGATTTCAGGGTAAGCCTCGCCCTGGGCGACCAGAGACTGACCGAAGCCGAACTGAACAGGATCATGGAGGCAGAGGACGGTCTTTCATATGTGAAGGGGCAATGGATAGAGATAGACAGAGAAAAGCTTGTCATGGCCTTGAACCACTGGAAAAAGGTGGAGGCAGAGGCGGAATCAGACGGCATATCTTTCATTCAGGGTATGAGAATGCTTGCCGGGGCGCCCGCGGATCTGGGCGGCGATGCTTTCTCAGGATCGGTAGAAAAGGAGTGGTCATTTGTCAACGCTGGAAAATGGCTGTCGGACGTGCTCTCCGAACTGAACAATCCGGGAAGAGCCGCTCCAGAGGCGGGCGCCCCCGAGGGTTTTTGCGGCACGCTTCGGCATTATCAGGAAAAAGGACGAAACTGGCTGCTGTTTCTAACCAAACTTGGACTTGGCGCCTGCCTCGCAGATGACATGGGTTTGGGCAAGACCATCCAGGTATTATCTCTCCTCCTGACCATTAAACAAAGCAGTTCAAAGCCCTCGCTCCTGGTGCTTCCGGCTTCGCTTCTGGCCAACTGGAAGGCTGAGATCAAACGTTTTGCGCCGACACTCAGGGCATGTTTCATTCATCCTTCTGAGATGGAAGCCGCATCGCTTACGGCCATCGTAAAAGACCCAAACAGCGCCTTGGAGCAAACTGATCTGGCGCTTACAACCTATGGTATGCTCCTCAGGCAGAAATGGTTGTTCGAGAGGGACTGGCGACTGGTTATCCTGGATGAGGCTCAGGCCATAAAGAATCCGGGATCGCACCAGACAAGGGCCGTCAAAAGGCTGAAGGCGGACGCCAGGATCGCACTCACAGGAACGCCCGTGGAAAACCGTCTTTCGGATCTGTGGTCCCTTTTTGATTTTATCTGCCCTGGTCTCCTTGGCTCCACCTCGAGGTTCAAACACTTCGTGAAAAACCTCGATGAGCGCAGCTCAGACAGGTATGCGCCCCTTAGAAATCTTGTTCGGCCCTATATCCTTAGAAGGCTTAAAACAGACAGGAGCATCATCGCAGATCTCCCTGAAAAGACCGAGATGAAAGCCTTCTGCGGCCTTGCAAAGAAACAGGCGGCTCTCTACGCAAAATCAGTGGAGGATCTCTCCCTGGCCCTGCAGACCCTCGAAGGAATGAAGCGGCGAGGCCTTATCCTTACTTACCTCATGAAGCTCAAGCAGATTTGCAATCATCCCAGTCAATTCTCGGGAGACGGCCATTACGATTCCGCAGACAGCGGGAAGTTCGGGAGACTCAGGCAGATCTGTGAAGAGATCGCCTCCAGGCAGGAACGGGCAATCATATTCACACAATTCCGCGAAATCACAGAGCCCATCGCAGATTTTGTCGGCGGCCTTTTCGGCAGGGAAGGCCTTGTCTTGCATGGAGGCACTGAAGTCAAGAGAAGAAAAGCCCTGATAGATGCCTTCCAGAGGGATGAAGGACCCCCGTTTATGGTATTGTCGCTTAAGGCGGGAGGCACCGGCCTGAACCTGACTGCGGCATCACACGTGATACATTTTGACCGGTGGTGGAACCCGGCAGTTGAGAACCAGGCAACTGACAGGGCTTTTCGCATAGGACAAAAGAAAAATGTTATTGTTCACAAATTTATCTGCCGCGGCACGGTGGAGGAAAAGATAGATGCACTTATGGAAGATAAGACAAACTTGGCCGAAGACATCCTTAAGGCAGGGGCAGAATCAATGCTGACGGAAATGAGCAACGACGAGCTGTTAAAGGTCGTTGCGCTTGATATCAACAGAGCGGAGATTTAGGAGCAAGACGATGGGCTGGTATAAATGGAAACCCTATGTGCCGGTGGTAGTGCGCCGCTCGCAAGCCGTAAAGAAGATGGAAAAGATGAGGAAGAAAGGCCTCAAAATATGCCCCGTATGTTTGGAGGGGAGACTAATAGCGAAGACATTTTGGGGGAAGGCCTGGTGCGACCACCTTGAATCCTTCAGCGATTATGAAAACCGCCTTCCGAGAGGCCGCTCTTACCTTAGAAACGGCTCTGTCTGCCACCTGGAGATCGGCAAAGGCGAGATAAACGCAATGGTGAGCGGCTCCGAACTCTACAACGTACGGATAGATATCCACACCCTTTCCGAGGACAAATGGAAGGATGTTAAGAAACGATGCGCGGGCCAGATAGGCTCCCTGCTGGAACTTCTCCAGGGAAGGCTTTCAAAAAACGTGATGTCGGTTGTGACGGACCGCAATAACGGCTTGTTTCCGCTTCCCAAAGAAATCAAGCTCTTGTGCAGTTGCCCGGATTGGGCAGTCATGTGCAAGCACGTGGCTGCCGTGCTTTACGGGGTAGGAGCAAGGCTTGACGAACAGCCTGAGCTTTTGTTCCTGCTCCGGGGAGTTGACCATTTGGAGTTGATAGAGGCTGAAGTAGGCCTGGAGGCCGCGACCGGGACAAAGACGGGGAGAAGGCGCATTGCCGCAGGCGCCCTTGCGGATGTCTTCGACATAGAGATCTCTGAGGGGGAGGCGCCCCAGGAACCGAAGGCGGAGCGGGGCATTGAAAAAAAGGCGCCACACTCCGAGCAGAAAGCGCATATCTCCTCTCCTGTAAAGGCAAAGGGTAAAGCCGAAGCCGCCGGCTCCCGGATGAAAAAGGCGGGTCCCTTGCTAAAGAGTGCCCGGAAGAAATCCCTTAAGTTGGATCCCGGCTTCGTGACCGGCAGGGCTGTCGCTGAACTGCGATCAAAGTTCGGCATGTCGCAAGGAGAATTCGCCAAACTTCTAAGCGTAAGCGCCCAGACCATAGCAAATTGGGAAAAGAGGCCGGGCGAGCTCGGACTGCAAAGCCGGACACTGAAAGCATGGAACATGGTAAAGACACTGACCTTTCGGAAGGCAAGGCAAAAGCTGTTTGGGCCTTCAACCGAACTCTACGGGAAGAAGAGATGAACAAGGATCGCCCCGGGCCACCGGCACCAGAAAGAGCTTAAACGGGCGGAAAGGCGTTGACCTTGTGCGCCATCTTACGAATTGTTTTCCTGAAGAAGGCCGAGAAACTTAGGCAGGTTGCATGAAACACGATGACTGCCGCCACTTGGCCGGCTTGTCTCTGAGACCAGGAAGCGACGCGACGCTTTGATCATATCGGCGGCTTTGTCGAGGCGCGCCATGTCTTCAGAGGAGGGCGAAGAGGTGAGCTTGACATCAGCGGCCCACAATTCTTTTCCGAAGTCCAGCACCAGGTCCAGTTCATGCTGATCGCTGGTTCTGAAGTAGTATGCGTCAAAATTCCTGCCCAGGGACGAAAGCACCCCCAGCGCCTGTTCAATCACAAAGCCTTCCCAGCTTGCGCCAACCCACGGCTGCGAGACCAACGCACGTTCGTCAGGGACTTTCATCAATGCGTGGAGCAGACCGCAGTCTCGCCAGTAAACCTTAGGGCTCTTGACCAGCCTTTTGCGGATGTTTGCTTGATAGGATGGCAGCCTGCGGATTAGGAAAGCCCCTGCCGAGTAATCGAGGTAGCTGTTGACGGTATGGTACGATAACCCTAGACTCTGCCCAATCTGGGAGGAGTTCCATATCTGCCCGTGCATCGCGGCCAGCATGCGGAGAAGCCGATCCGTGGCCTGCGGTTTGGCAGGCAAACCCCAGCTCGGCAGATCCCGCTGGGTCAAGAGAGCCAGGTAGTCCATCTGCCATCTTGGATACTGCCTGGGTTCCAACACCCCGCCGTCGGGGTATCCTCCGCACAGCCAATGCCGCTCGCGCGACGCCCTCGTTTCCAGTTCGGGGAGAAGAAACGGAGTCAACTCCACCAAACAGAGGCGCCCTGCCAGTGACTCCGAAACCTGGATCATCAGTGAGGGGGACACGGAGCCAAGGAGTAGGAAACGCCCCATGCGCTTGCGATCTCGGTCGATGGCCCCGCGAAGGCGCGCAAAGACGTCAGGCCAGGATTGGGCTTCGTCCAGGATCATTAAATCCTTTCCAGCCACGAGCACATCCCACTCCAGGTCAAGGCGCAGACGCTCGGATTGCTGTTCCAGGTCGAAATAGACTCCGCCTATGGACTGCGCCAGGGTGGTCTTGCCGCATTGGCGGGGTCCGACCAATGACACGGCAGGGTAAAGGGTCAGACGCTCCATGACCTGATTTTGAACCAATCGTCTGATCATAATCTACATTTTAGCATTTAATTTCTATTTTGCAAGAAAAAAGAGGGGCACTATGACAGCATGTACGCTTCTTCCCAAGGCTGGCATGAGATGCGACACCTTATTTTACATAGGTTGGAATATTTTATGGGGGTCATTCTGTTTAAACCTCATGCATTTATCCGATGGATGCCGCTGGTCGTCACCAGAGACTTGTGCCAGTTCGGGATGACATCGAGATCGTACCGCTTGATGAGCGCCGTTTATCCTGCAGATCTGTGTATTGATTCACCCTGTTCATTTAGAATTGAACCTCTGAGGGGAGGTAACATCTCCCAAGAAGAGTTGGGGAGGAAATCCGTAATCCGTTTGGAACGGTTAAGGCCGCCACGCCTGCGGCAAGGGTCACAAAGTTCTTGAAGCCAGTTGCCTTACCAGGGTCTTGAGTTCCTGAATCTCAGCCTGCTGCTCTTCCATCCGCTCCTGCTGCGCCTTGATGGCCTCAACTAGAACAGCGGTGAGTTTATCGTAGGAAAGAGATTTCTTTCCGTCTTTGTCCGTGCGGACAATCTCGGGCAGGACCTTTTCCACATCCTGGGCTATAAGGCCTATCTGCTTACCCTCGCTGAATCCCTTGTCCGGGTATTCATCTGTTCTCCAGTTGAAGGACACCCCCTTGAGGCTTGTGACCTTCTCAAGGGAGCCGTCGAGCGCCCGGACGTTCTTCTTATACGATATATCCGATGCTGCTGAGACATCGGCGATATTGAGGCTGCCGTTTATCTTCACCATGCGGGTGTCGAACTCACCGTAGATGAGCGGATCAGGCAGGTCCGAGTTGTGGATGTAGAGCTTGTTGGAACCAGTTTCGTTATAGCCTGCTTGAAATCCCAAGAAAACATTTCTCTGGCCTGTGGAATTCAAGTAACCGCTCCATCTTCCCACGTATGTGTTATAGGAACCAGTGGTGTTGCCGAAACCGGAGGACCTTCCCACAAAAGTATTTGCGGTTCCGGTTGTATTGGCATTGCCGGCCTCGGTTCCCGTAAATGTATTGCCTTGGCCTGTCGTGTTTTCGCGGCCCGCCGAGCTTCCCACGAATGTGTTGGAGGAACCCGTGGTGTTATTGTATCCTGCTCCCGTGCCGATAAAGGCATTATATGAACTTGTGGTACTCTTGTAGCCGGCACTGTCCCCGCTGAATGTATTGCTTGATCCGGTTGTGTTGGAGTAGCCCGCCCCGCTTCCCACAAAAACGTTCATTTGGCCGGTGGTATTAAGGTAGCCTGTTGATTCGCCCAAGAACACATTAAAGCTAGCAGTTGTATTGGAGGCACCGGAGGTGCTGCCTACGAAGGTGTTGAAATTGCCTGTGGTGTTTTTATCCCCGGTCGCGGTTCCTAAAAAGGTGTTGTAGTATCCGCCGGTATTCTTGTTTCCTGCCATGGTACCCATGAAGACGTTTCCCTGCCCTGTGGTGTTTAGTTTTCCTGCCTCTGATCCCACCATGGTGTTATTGGATCCGGTGCTGGTCTCACCGGTCTTGTACCCAATTAGCGTATTTGAATGTCCTATAGTATTTTTCTTTCCTGCCATAGGACCCAAAAAAACGTTTCTCTCACCGGTGGTATTCGAATTGCCGGCCTCAGATCCTACCATAGTATTGTTGGATGCAGTGTTGGCCTCACCTGCCATCCATCCGACAATCGTATTAGACATTCCATTCGCATTCGCCTTGCCCGCCTGATAGCCGATCGCAATGTTGCTGCTTCCGAGAACATTTCCGACTCCGGCATGATAACCGACAAATACATTGGCGCCGCCCCATGTGTTGGTCAACCCGGCTGATCTTCCAATAAAGGTGTTATACCCTCCGCTTGTAACTTTCCCCGCATCCTTTCCATAGAATGTGTTGGTTTCGCCTTCAGTTCCCTTTAGTGAACGCGCTTCAGGACCCTCGTCCGTCCCAGCAACAATGGGAGAGGATAGTGCCTGTTCTTCAAGCTCTCTGTTGATCTCCTTTATGGTCTCCCTGATCTCGGTATCCGTCCGCACATACTCTCTTACCTTCTCTCTTACTGCCTCCTCCATACCGGAGAAGGCAACGGAGGCATCTATCCTGAACCTGTTCCCGGTTGACCACTGTCCCTCGCCATCAAAATCAAACGCCTTGACGTACCATACATAGCTTTCCCCTGTTTGAAGCGCCTCGCTTCCTGATGGACTCCACGACAAGGCAGGTGCCGGGATATCCAGCCTCAGGACAGGCTCGCTGCTTTCTGCCGCCTCTTGGTGGTTTGCCGCATTCTCTATGGCTTCATAGACCTCCAGCCTGTATCCCGAAGCTCCTTCAACAGCAGACCAGCTAAAGGTGGGAGAAGTTGCGCCTATAACTGCCTCCCGTCCATCTACTCCCGGAGATACCCCCAGGGGGCCTGACGCAATGGAATAATCCACGGCACAACATAAACCAAAAACAAACAAGCAAATAATAATTACCCTTTTCATTGCGTCTCCTCCCCTGTGATCATCTGGTGGTTAAAGGCGAGCTACTCGATTTGTCCAAAGCCGATGTTAGGATAATAGCATATTTATATCCCCTTAGAGCAACAGCCTTCCTTTTAATCCTTAAGTTTTCTGATCAAGGCTTTCATGGCTCACCGCTATATGGACAACGATTTTCTTCTTCTGGTAGGCATCGTTTGGTTCTTTGTGAGCGGCATGGACCCACAGACTATGGAAAAGCCATTTGATCCGTTCTTCTCGACCCGTTTTACCAGGAAGCGGGCTTGGCTTGCCTGTTGTAATGGGGGTTGTGAAGGCCCACCAGGGCGCGATTGCGGTGGAAAGCGAATCGGGGCCGGGGGCAGCGTGCTTCGGGTCCACCTGCCGCATATGGGTTAAACCAAGTTTCAGGGTCGAATAGTTGATGGTTAAGTGAACCAATAACCGAAATTCTGGCCATGGCGGAAAAAATGCTCATGAGTCTGGGGTACCGGGCACTGAAGGCGTCCGTCCCAACTGAGGCCCTGGGTCTGGCGGCTACCCATGCCGGGGAAATAGACCTGGTGATGACGGATGTTATAATGCCGGAGATGAACGGCCGGGAACTCTCGGATCGGCTGAAAGAACGTTCCCCGGATCTCCGGGTCCTGTTCATGTCCGGATACACGGCCAACGTCATAGCCCATCACGGGGTTCTGGAAGAAGGGGTCCGGTTCATCCAGAAGCCGTTTTCCAGAAGGGATCTGGCAATCCGGGTGGCCGAGGCATTGGGAAGCTCTGGGCCAAAAGATCCGGCACAAGTACAAAACGCGTCTTAGCAATCCTTGCCTTTACTGCCGCGTCCTGGCTCCAGTTCAGGCCGGCGGAACCGTTCATTCGGTTTGGCTTAATGTGGATGAAGAGTAGATTTAGAAACGACTCAAATCTCTCGGCGGGGAGCATGGTTACAATAGACTCCATCAGGTCAGATCCGGAGAAACCCGGAACAACCATTTTACAGGCACACCGACTTTTGTATATTATAATAGGCCAGTTAGTTCTGATCTGATCGGATGGAAGATTGATGGATTTGTGTAGATGAGATTGTGGGCGGCTTTGATTCTCCAAAAAGGCTAGCCGGGAGTTAAACTGCTTGTGTGATGATATTGGAGTGTGACAGCCAATGACGATCAATAGTGAGAACAAAACTATCCACCTCAGCGTCCTCATTGTGGACGATGAGACCAATATCCGCAAGACGCTCTCTTACTGTTTGGCGGCCGAGGGGCATACGGTCATCGCCGTGAGCAATCCGGCCGACGCTACCGAGGAAGCGCGCAGCCGTTCCTTTGATCTGGCGCTTGTGGACCTTAAGCTGGGTGAGGAAAACGGGATGGAGTTGATCCCCATTCTGCTTTCGGAGTCGCCCTGGACCAAGATTGTGGTCATAACGGCGCATGCGTCCATCGAGAGTGCCGTGGAAGCAATGAAGCTAGGTGCCACCGATTACATCGCCAAACCATTCACCCCGGACCAGGTCAAGCTCCTTACCCGCCGCATCGGCATGATTAGGGAACTGGAAACCGAGATCGCCGTGCTAAGGGAGGACATGCATCGGCTTGGGCCGGAAGATAGACTTCAGAGTAAGAATGCCGGCATGCAGCGGGTCATCGAGACCGCGAAAAAGGCCGCATCCTCGGAGGCGATTGTCTTGCTTTGCGGGGAAAGCGGTACGGGCAAATCAGTGTTTGCCAGAGCTATCCATCAATGGAGTCCGAGAGCGGCAAAGCCCATGGGGGTTATGGCGTGTCCGGCTATTCCGCCCGATCTTCTTGAGAGCGAGTTGTTCGGGCATGTCAAGGGATCGTTCACGGGCGCGGTGCGGGATAATCCGGGACGCATCGCAGCTTGTGAGGGCGGCACGCTTTTCTTGGATGAGGTTGGAGATATGGCTCAATCGGTGCAAGCCAAATTGCTTAGGTTCATTCAGGATAAAGAATACGAGCGTATCGGGGAATCGAAGGTCCGCAAGGCGGATGTGCGCATAATCGCGGCGACAAACGCCGACCTTGAAAAACGCATAGCCGAGGGTCGCTTCCGGGAAGACCTTTTCTATCGGCTGAACGTGATTTGTCTTACTATCCCCTCGCTCCGGGATCGCCCGGATGACATTATGCCTCTGGCCACGGATTTTCTCACATATTTATGCCGAGCCAATCATAAGACGTTCCTTGGGTTTACCGAGGAGGCCGAGAAATTATTGATGAGTCATGGTTGGCCGGGAAATATTCGAGAACTACGTAACACCATTGAGCGGGCCGTCATTCTGGGCGGCGGGGAACGGATCGATTTGTCAGATCTTCCCGACAACATCGCTCCCGCCGTTGGCGCCACAGCCATTGGTGACAATGTACCCTTGTCCACCATCGAAGAGCTGCATATTAGAAGAGTCATGGCCAACACTTCCTCGCTCCAGGAAGCGGCGGACGTTCTGGGTATAGACCAGGCGACGCTCTGGCGCAGGAGGAAGACCTACGGTATCTGATTCCGCTTTTCATCTCGATGCGCCTTGCAATTTGCAAGGTCGTTTCTGTAAAGGCCTTTCAGATTTCAAGGCTTATCATCCCGTATTCAATTATAACTAATTGAAATAGCTGGTCTTACAAAATGGCATGCCTGTTGCTTTAAAGATGGATACCAGCGGTGGTCAAATGGAGGACTGTGTCCGATGACTTTGAAAAAGAAGATTTTGGTAGGATATGGCGTCGCGTTCGCCCTCATGGGCCTGGTGATTGTCTGGGCGATTACGAACCTGGTGTCGCTGGGCAAGGCTACCGACGCTATCCTGAGCGAGAACTACCGGAGCATCCTCGCTGCCGAGAACATGGTGGATGCCTTGGAGCGTCAAGACAGCGGGTTGCTGCTCATATTCCTGGGCGACACGGAAAAAGGGATCACGCAGTTCCGGGAAAATGAAGCGGTTTTTCTGGAATGGCTGGCTCGAGCCAAAGACAACATCACGATTCGGGGTGAAGCGGAAGTTGTCCAATCCATAGAGGCTGATTACTCGGCCTATCGGAAGCAATTCTCCACGATGACAGACTTGCGTGAAACCGGCGGAGCAGCCCTGAAGCCCACCGATTATCAGAAAACGGTCTACCTCCTTTTCGCCAAGGTGCGCAAGGCGTGTATCGGCCTGCGCAACCTCAACGAGGAGACGATGTACGCCGCCAGCGTCAGGGCCGGCAACGTGGCCAAGCGCGCTATCTGGTCAACGGCTCTCGTGGCCGCATCGGCGTTGATCGTGGCCTTGATGTTCAGTTTGTTTCTCGTTGAACGGATTGTCCGACCAATCCGGCGTTTCATGGATGCATCGCGGAAGATCTCCTCCGGCGACTATACCGTCCAGGTGACCGTGGAGACCGGCGACGAACTGGGGCGTCTGGCTGGAGAGTTCAATCAAATGGCACAGCAGCTTGGACGCTACCATGAGATGAATATCGAGCAAATCATCTCCGAGAAGAACAAAGGCGAGGCGATTCTTTCGAGCATCGAGGATGGCTTGGTGGTTTTTGATACCAAGCTCAAGGTGACCGGCATCAACCCCGCCGCCCGGCGGTTACTGGATTTGGAATTCACTGAAAGCTCCACATTACATTGCATGGATATCCTGCCTGCCCCCCAAGTTTGCGATCTTATCCTTAAGACCGTCGAGACGGGAGCGCAACCCAATATCCCCGATGAGAAGCGGATTATTGTTCTCCCGGTGGGGGAAGGTTCCAGGCACTACCTTTTTTCCGTTACAGCCATTAGGGGGAGGGACCGGAACCTTTCCGGCATTGTGCTCTTGCTCAGGGATGTAACTCGCCTGAAGGAAGTGGAGCGCCTCAAGAGTGAATTCGTCATGGCCGCGTCTCATGAACTTCGTACCCCTCTGACCAGTCTGGGCATGAGTGTGGACCTTCTCCTGGAACACGCCGCCCATGGACTCGCCGAAAAGGATCGGGACCTCCTCCAGGCCGCGCATGAGGAAGTCCACCGCATGAAAGCGCTCGTCAATGATCTGCTTGACCTCTCAAAAATCGAGGCGGGCAGGATTGAGCTGGAGTTCGAAAGCGTTCCGGTCCCAACCTTGTTTGACCACGTTGAAGCGGTTTTCAAAAGCCAAATGGACATGAAGGAGGTTTCGTTGACATCGGAACTCACCGGCGACATGCCCAGGGTCCGCGCCGATGGAAACAAGGTAACATGGGTATTGACCAATCTGATTTCCAATGCCCTGCGATATGTGAGTAAGGGCGGCCACATAAGTCTTATGGCTCACAGGATCGGACCTCACGTTCACCTCTCCGTGAAGGACGATGGGCCGGGGATTCCTCCTGAGTACCAATCAAAAATTTTTCAGAAATTCGTCCAGGTTAAAGGGCAGGAAGCTGGGGGGACGGGTTTAGGTCTGGCCATCTGCAAGGAGATCGTGCGCGCCCACGGCGGTGCGATCTGGGTGGAATCGTCCGCCGGTCGAGGAAGCACCTTCACCTTCACCCTTCCGGTGGCCCAATAGGAGGAACACATGGAAAAGAAACCAATTCTGGTCGTTGACGACGAAAAGAACATCCGTCTGACTATTTCTCAGTCATTGGAAACTCTGGAAATTCCAGTACAGACGGCTGTGAATGGCGAAGAAGCGCTTCGGAAGCTTCGAGAAAGCCCGTTCGGTTTGGTGTTTTTGGATTTGAAAATGCCTGGGATAGACGGGATGGAGGTCCTTCGGCAAATCAAGGACGACTGGCCCGAGATTCGGGTGATCATCATTACCGCCCATGGTACGATTGAATCAGCCGTGGAGGCCATGAAACTCGGCGCGGTGGACTTCATTCAGAAGCCTTTCAGTCCCGGTGAGATTCGAGAGTTGGCGACCCTAGTGCTGGAGCGCGAAGCGCTGGATGAAGAGAATGCTGTCGATTACGTCTCATTGATCGAGCTCACCAAACGACACATCTCGGATCGTAGCTTTTCCGCTGCTCGTGAAACAGTCCGAAAGGCCATAGCCGCGGACCCGGCCCAACCGGAGGCGTACAACCTTCTTGGAGCATTGATTGATATCAAGGGGGATTGGTTGGAGGCCCAGAAATTCTACAGGGCGGCCTTGGATATCGACCCCACTTATAAACCGGCCTGGACTAACCTGGAGCGGACCACGTCCTGGGACAAATTCGGCAGGATCGATCTCGGGCCGGACAAGAAGGATACAGATTCAAAGGACGACAGCAACGAAGGGGACTCGAATGAAGAATAACCGATACATCGTGATCGTGGGGTGTGGCCGGCTTGGCTCTCATCTGGCCAACCACCTAAGCCGCGCCGGCAATTCGGTGGTGGTGATAGATAGGGATGAGCCCACCTTCAATGACCTGTCGCCCGATTTCAGCGGGTTTCGAGTTCACGGGGATGCCACCCAAATGGCCGTACTCAAGGAGGCCAAGATCAAGAAGGCGGATGTTCTGATCGCCACAACACACGAGGACAACGTCAATTTGATGGTGGCTCAGGTTGCTCGGGGGATTTTCAGTGTTCCCCATGTGCTGGCCAGGGTTTTCGATCCCAAGAGAAAGGAAGTCTATGCGCAATTGGGCATCGATACCATATGCCCGACATCCGTGGCCGCGGAGATGTTCCTTCGGGCTGTTGATAATGGAGCCGCCGAACGGGAAGGAGCACATTCATGAAAGTGCTCATCGTCGGAGGAGGTAAAACGCTCTATTTTCTTTGCCGGAATTTCGCGGCAAGGGGATACCGGGTTGTCATCATCAACCGGAACCAGGAAGAATGCGTCCAGTTGGCCCGCCAACTGACAGCCACGGTGGTTTGCGGAGACGGTAGCGATGCCGGGATTCTCAAGGAAGCCGGCGCGATGGGGGCTGACGCCGTACTCGCCATCACTCCGAGCGACCAGGATAATCTGGTTATCTGTCAACTGGCCTCCCTCAAATTCGGTGTTCCCAGGGCCGTGGCCCTGGCAAACGACCCCGACAACGCCGAGGTGTTCGAAAAGCTGGGGGTCTCGGGCTTTTCCACAACCCGCATCGTCGGGAGTCTGATTGAGCAGAGGGCGTCCCTGGAACAGATCACCAATCTGTTGCCCGTGGGTGAAGGCCGGGTGAATGTGACGGAAATCTTGCTTGATGACGATTCGCCGGTCGTGGGGAAACTCCTAAAGGATATCGACCTGCCTGAAAACGCATTGGTGGCGGTCGTGATCCGCGACAACAGGCCGATCGTCCCTCGCGGAGCCAATGATCTGTTGGCGGGTGACCGTGTGGTCCTGATTACGCTTCCGGAAAACCATGGCCCGGTGCTCAAGGCGTTCACCGGAGAACGGATCTAGAGGGGCCGGGCCTTGCGAGAAAAGGATTACCTCAAACAGCGCTATGCCGCGATCATTTCATCGGTCGGAATGATCCTGCTGCTATGCAGCGCCGCGATGTTGACGCCTCTTCTGATTCTCATATCGCATCCCGAGGAGGCCGATCACGCATGGGCCTTCGGTCTGCCCGCGGCCTGCCTTTTTCTCTTAGGAATTGCCTTGTGGAGGGCGTTTCGTTCCCCGCTCAACATCACTCTCACTGTTCAGGAGGGCGGTATCATCGTTCTCTTGAGCTGGATCATCGTCATCCTTTTTTCCGCATGGCCCTTTACGTGCGTTTTGGGCATTCCGTATTCCCGGGCCCTGTTTGAATCGGTTAGCGGATGGACTACCACCGGACTCTCGGTCGTGGACGTGACCGGCGCCGGCAGAATGATTTTGATCTGGCGGAGCATCATCCAACTGGCCGGTGGAGCGGGGTTGGCCATCATAATGATGTCGGCCATCGTCGGTCCCGTTGGCGTAGGCATATCGAGCGCCGAGGGCCGAAGCGACCAACTCTTACCGCATGTCCGGCGGTCGGCGCGTTTGGTTCTGATCATCTATGTTTGCTATGCAATCGCCGGAACCATGGCATACTGGATGGCGGGCATGTCGCTTTTTGACGCGGTCAACCATTCCTTCGCCGCTGTCTCCACAGGCGGATTCTCCACGCGGGTCGAGAGTATCGGATACTGGAATTCAACCGCCATCGAGGCCGTAACCCTGCCGTTAATGCTTCTCGGCAATTTAAGCTTTGTGACTGCCTGGTTGCTGTGGCGCGGCAAGCTGCGCATGGTGGCGCGAAACGGCGAGGTGCGCCTGTTAGCGCTCCTGATCCCTTTGTCAGCCGCGGCCATGTTCCTCCTGACGAGCCGGGCGCTCTACCCACAGTTCGGGAAATCAATCCGGGTCGCTGTCTTCGAGACGGTGACGGCCATAACCACCACGGGCTTCTCAACCGCAAGTTACAGCAATTGGAATGCCTTTGGTCTGTTCCTGCTGATCATTCTGATGCTGATCGGCGGCGGAACGTGTTCCACAGCCGGCGGTATTAAGCAGTTCCGTATCTATTTGTTGTGGAAGATTCTCTGCTGGGGCATCAGGCGCTATCTCATGCCCCGCACTGCGGTATTGGAGCATCCCGTTTGGGAGGGGAACAAGCGTGTCTTTGTGGATGACGCCAGGATTCACCAGGTAGTGGTGTTTATTTTCTTGTATCTGATGACCTATGTGTTCGGAGTCATGATCTTATGCGCTTCCGGCTATAATCTTGTAGACTCCCTCTTTGAATTCGCTTCCGCTATCGGAACAGTTGGGCTTTCAGTTGGGGTCACCACCGCCCAGATGCCGGATGCCGCCTTATGGTCCGAAACTATCGCCATGTTCCTCGGGCGACTGGAGTTAATCGTGGTGATCGTAAGCCTTCTCAAGGTCGGCGGGGACGGCAGGAGAATGTTGGCGCGGACACCAAGGGAAAAATGATGTGATGAAAAGAGAAGAGATCAAACCAATTGGAGTGGATACCGGGCGAAGCCTTCGGTTCTTGTTGTGCGACATAGCAGGCGGCATCGCCGATCCATCGTCCCCGGAGGAAGAATGGGTTGCCAGCCCGATCCAATGCCTGGACAAGGCCGTTGACTTGAAACCTGAGATAATTGTGATATATTTTCGACAGATGCCCATCCGGGAACGTGAAACCCTCGTGGAGTTGAGCGCCGCGTTGAAACGGAACAGCCACACCCAACAATGTCTCGTGGTGGCTCTCCTGTATTCAAAGCACCGCAAATTGATTGAAGAGCTGGAGCGGGTACAAGTCGATTACGTCCGGTATATCAGTGACGCCAAGCTGGACTCAAGTTTAGTGCGGGAGATCATCGAAGAGCTGGGACCAGGAGATCGACTGGACCGGCACCTGGAGACGCTATGCCCTTTTCTGCATTACAGCAAGATCGATTCACATCACGAGATGACGGCATGCGGGGCGTACCTGGACCGGATGGTCCTTGGCGGTAGTCGCCTTCATGAGTTATGTGAGACCGAAGCCCATCACCATTGTGAGTACCATCAACATCCGAGGCGCAAGTCATGACTCTTCAGATCCGTATGCTCAAGGCCCATCCGGCGACCCTTGTCCTGGCCAGCTTTCTCCTGGCCATCGGGATCGGGACACTTCTGCTCAAGCTCCCTTATTCCAGCAAGGCCGGCCATATCCCTTGGATGGATGCTCTGTTTACCTCCACGTCGGCGGTTTGCGTCACGGGTTTGGCGGTTGTAGACACGGGTGGCCATTTCACCATTTTCGGACAATGCGTGATCCTCGCCCTTATCCAGATCGGCGGCCTGGGAGTGATGACCATTTCGGTGGCTCTCTTTCGATGGATCGGCCATAGCGTTGCTTTGCGGTATCGAATGGTCATGCAGGACCTGTTCGCTCATACCCCGCGCGAGGATATCTTTGGCCTCGTCAAGAGCATCATCTTTTTCACAATCGGTGCTGAACTCATAGGGGCCTTATTGTTGACCGTCCATTGGAACCAGGAACTCACTTTGGGCCGTGCCGCCTATACGGCGGCGTTTCATTCGATTTCGGCGTTTTGCAACGCTGGGTTCGCTCTGTTTTCCGACAGCATGGTGAGGTACAGCGACAATGTCCTGCTCAACACAACGATCTGCTCCTTGATCGTTGTGGGAGGCATAGGATTTCCGGTGCTTTATGACGTTCAATCCTGGTTCACGCACCGAAAGGGAACAAGGACTCGATTATCAATTCAAACAAAGTCTGTCTTGGCTACGACACTGATTTTGATCATCTCAGGTGGCCTGATGTTTGCTTTCTTGGAGTGCCAAGCTCTTGGAGATGCACAAACGCTTTCTCATCGCGTTTTGGTTCCTTTGTTCCAATCCATAACGTGTCGAACGGCCGGGTTCAATACCGTGGAAATTGCCTCGTTAAACGATGCCACCCTCGCCATGATGATCTTTCTCATGTTTTTCGGGGCCTCGCCGGGCTCTTGTGGCGGCGGAGTCAAGACCACGACCCTGGCGCTTCTGATGGCATTCACCATAAGTCGAGTGAGGAGAAAACTACGCGTTAATATGTTCAAAAAGAGCATCCCTGGTGAAACAGTAACCCGGAGCGTGTCGCTCGTTCTCGTTTCCGTGGGAGTCATTGGGTTAGTCTTGTTCTTGATCCTTGTGGGTGACTCTGCGAGTGGGCATTACGTGGCTGGTCAGCAAAGAACTTTCCTTGCATATTTTTTCGAGACGGTCTCTGCATTCGGGACAGTGGGTTTGTCCATGGGCGTGACCCCTGAGCTCAACGCCTGGGGCAAGAGCTTGATTATTTTGATGATGATCATCGGCCGAGTGGGCGTGCTCATGTTCGCTTATATTATCGTTGGAACCGGCGCGACGAACGGAGTCGAACACTCCGAAGAAAACTTGATGGTGGGTTAGGCATACGGAGAACGGATATGAAACGTTTTGCAGTGATCGGTCTTGGCAAATTTGGCTTTCATGCGGCCAAGGCTTTATTTGAGGATGGCAATGAGGTTATCGCAATAGACACAGACAAGGCCAGGGTGCAGGCCATTGACCCGCATTGCACCGAGGCAGTCGTGCTCAATGCAACGGACAGGGAAGCTTTGAAGTCACTCGGCCTTGAAAACATGGATGGCGTAATTGTTTCCACTGGCACCAAAATCAGCACCAGCATCCTGATATGTCTTTACCTGCAAGAGATGGGGGTCAAGAGAATTCTGGCCAAGGCCCTGGATGACGACCATGCGAAAATCCTAAAAAGGGTCGGAGCCACTGAGATCATCCACCCGGAACGGGACATGGCCTTGCGCGTTTCACGGGGCCTATCACGGCCTAACATACTGGACTTCATTCCTTTGGCGGATGAGTTCGATCTCATCCAGGTAGGGCCGCCGAGCGATTTTATCGGAAAGAGCCTGAAGGACCTGAACTTGAGGGCCAAATACAATGTACACATCATCGCCATCAAGGAATTGGTTCCAGAGAATTTTCTATTGGTCCCGCCGGCGAGCTTTGTGATAAAGGATAGCGATACCCTCATCATGCTAGGCAAGTCTGAGGATGTTCGACGGATTAAGGCCCTGAAGTAACTCCTCCATGTCGCCATATGTGGAAATCGCGCTTGACGCCACTTCCAGCCGACCGGAGGAAGGCCTGCCTTTTGATAACTTATTTAATAATAAGCGCTTTCAAATTGAAATCCGAATGGAAAATGGTTATGACGAGGGTTGCAAACGGGGAGCCAGATTATCCAAGAGCCCGTCCCTGAAACCCTTTGAGTTGAGACATTGCTCTTGTGAATAGCTGGTGAATAAGAATTCATAAGTCAGGTGGCCTCTAAGGCGATTGCGATCTACGATGGAAATAGTGGCCACCAAAGTTGAGTTATAATGCCGTCAGGGCTTTATCTTAAGGGCCCACGCCAGACTGGTCCAAACTGATTGCTCCGAGCCATGAATGCAGCGAACCACTCATGCGCCGGTAATCATAGCTTCTTCGAAGCCATTTCTCTAACCATGGCCTTCAGTTCCTCGATCTCCGAGCGCTGGGAGGCGATCTCTGCCTCCTGGTTTTCCATCCTGACCTGCTGTGCCTTGATTGCCTCAACAAGAACCGCCGTCAACTTATCGTAAGAAAGGGATTTCCTGCCGTCTTTGTCAGTGCGAACAAGCTCGGGAAGGACCTTCTCTACATCGAGCGGTTCCGACGCCACCGAGTAAGCGGCAAAACAACAGATGCCCACAAACAACAGACACATAACGATTCCCTTTCTCGTTGCTCTTCCTCCTTTATGGTCATCTTGTGGTTGACATATACTGAGCATTATTATTCTCTATCGAGTGGTAACAGTGGTTGCTTTCTGACTTCAGACTTATCGCTACCCTGCGATCTCACTTTCACTCGCTCCAAATGCAGTGATCACGTGTTTCTTCTTTTAAGCCAGTCCGCAACGGCCTGTCCAGTTCCAAAAGGCCATGGCCGAAGCCTTTCCGGTAAGACCAGCCTGATCTCCTCAAGTTCCTCACCCAGCAATATTTCACCCTCAGCCTTCACGTGGAATGCCAGGATCAACTGGTTCATTCTAAAGAACGGGTAATACCCTACAAACCCTGCAATTTCTCCCTGGAGGCCAAGCTCCTCCCTCACCTCTCTCAGAACACCCTCTTCAGGCGACTCTCCCTTTTCGAGAAACCCTGTTATCAAACCGAACATCTTCTCCGGCCAGCCTTTGTTTCTCGCCAGGACCACCTTCCCATTCCATTCCACAATCGCTGCCACGACCGGAGTAGGGTTGTCCCAGAAGACATACACACACCCGTCCGAAGTGCAGGCCGAGCGTTGCCTGCCTTCTATCTCCTTCATTCCAAGCCTGGCCCCGCAAATGGGGCAAAAATTCATGTCCATAAAGCTCCCTCTGATCTCTTAAACGCCCGCGGGCAATATGTATTTATCGGTAATTCCATAGAAGAATAAAGGCAAACCGTCAATGGCAATCTCCTATAACAGCCCGTTGAAAAAACCGCTTTTGGCAGACTGAGTAAAAACGCCCGGAAGCAAGGCCCGTGCTCAAGGGGACCCACCCCCGGGGTGGGGCGTCAGAGCGAATGCGAGGACAAGTCCCGAAGAATGAGGCGTGCTTAGAAGCACGCCACAGTGATGAGGGACGAGCGAAACGAAGCAGATGGCCCTTTTTCAACAGCCTGCTAAGCTTAACTTAGCATTGGTTTTATGCACCCACCCCTTGACAGGATGGAGGGCCCTGGAGTAACTCAAGTGGAATGAGCAATATAAAAGACCACATACCTGAAAACAGAAGCACTGGAAGCACTGAATTTACGATCAAGCTGAGGGGCGAGCGCCATGCGGTCAGCAGGATTTCGATAAGGGAGGGAATCCATAATCCGTTTGGAACGGTTAAGGCCGGCGCGGTGGTATGGCCCGCGGATGTCACGGCTACCATATTTGTAAGAGGCTGCCATGCTCTACCTTGAAATACTCGCAGTCTTTTTCCTTACCTTGATGAACGGCTTACTCGCCATGTCCGAGCTTGCCCTCGTTTCATCCCGAAAAAGCCGCCTAGAACAGATGGCTAATCAGGGAAGCCGCGGCGCGCGTGCTGCTCTGCGCCTCATCGAAGATCCGAGCAGGTTTTTGTCAACAGTCCAGATCGGCATTTCGCTTGTGGGCATCATCGCCGGAGCATTCAGCGGTGCGACTTTAGGGCAGCGCCTCGGAGCCTGGCTTAATACATTTCCGTCGCTTTCACCGTATGGCAATTCCGTGGGTATAGGCATCACGGTAGTCGTCATAACCTATCTCTCGTTGATCATAGGTGAACTCGTGCCAAAGCGGATTGCGCTGGCTCAGCCCGAACGGATCGCCTCGTTGGTTGCCGGTCCCATGCGGGGACTTTCCCTGGCCGCCGCTCCTGCGGTATGGGTACTTCATATCTCAATTGAGGGGGTCCTGCGGTTTTTGGGGTTGACGGATGCCCGTGAGACAACTGTCACCGAGGAGGAGATCAAGTCGCTGATCGCCGAGGGGACGCTGGCGGGCGTATTTGTGCCACAGGAACAGGAAATGATCGAAGGTGTGCTCCGCCTGGCGGATCGTTCCGTTAGAGTCATCATGACGCCTCGCACCAAGATCGTTTGGGCGGACGTGAAATCCGACCGAAATACGATCATCGGCATGGTCGAGTCACATCGTTTTTCACGTTTGCTGGTTTGCGACGGAACCGTGGATCATCCCGTCGGTTTTATCCACACCAAGAACCTTCTTCCCGCAGCCCTTAGCTGCAAAGATGTCACCCTCGCCACATTGATGACGCCGCTGGTTTTCGTTTCCGACCGTACACCGGTCCTCAGACTGCTCAATCAATTAAAGAAAGAAAAAGTGCATATCGCGGTGGTGGTAGATGAATATGGCACGACGGAAGGATTGGTGACCCTTACAGATGTCATCGAAGCAATCGCTGGAGATCTTCCTGAACGAGGCGAAGACGGTGGCCCCCGGATCGTGCAAAGAGACGACGGGTCGTGGCTGGCAGACGGGAGGATTCCGACCGACGAAGTCGAAACCATAACGGGCATCTATATGGGAAGGGACGTTGAGAGGCTGGCGCGTTTCGTGCTGGACCATCTGGGACGAATACCCAAGGCCGGCGCAAGCTTCATGCACGGGAACGCACGCTTCGAGGTCGTTGATATGGACGGCAACCGCATAGACAAGGTGCTCATAGAAATCGCCCGGAAAAGTTTCAAGACGAACGACCCCATTGCGCATTTCTAACGAATAACGATAATGATCAGTAGAAGTTAAATGAAACGTTTGGTTCTGTTTTTGTGACCAACATTGCGGTGATGCTGTGTTGTCGGTCATCGCCTCGGCCAATTTCCGAGCCCCAAGGGCGAAAAACAAGATTGAATGCTTTGGACGCGGCCAGAGCGTCCGGCGGCAAAAAACCGCCAAGCTGCAATTGGGTAATATCAAATTAAACGGGTAAGAAATTAAGTAATATGCAAATGATACCAGAAGTTCGATCAACTCCCGGAATTAGATGATTAATGCGCTGCGATAGCTGGCTGTGGCAAGCTATGACATCTATCCTTCCGGGAGGGCAATATATAGATGAAAAGAGATTGATATCAGGCTTCTGTCTCAAGTGGGAACTAATCCGTAACCCCTTGCCGATATGGTATTATTTCTTCAACTGATCGCTAAGCTTTCTATCGTTGTCTATCTTTAGCTTTATCCTGCCGAGAGCTTCAGATATCTCATTCACCGGGGATCCGGTATTCATATCAGCCTTCCTGTAATAGTCTTCAGCTTTTGAAAAATTGCCGCTGACTTCTGCGCATACACCGAGTAAATATGGGAGAGCATATCCGACGCCATGGAGCGCCCCAGCCTGCCCCCACTGCTCGCAGGCCCTGTCCAGCCTTCCCTTATTACTCCAGTCAACGCCATTTTTAATGAGGTTTTTGACTTCAGGGGCCATCCTGGTATCATCGCTTGTGAGAAGCTTGATCTCCATCTTCACATAATGAGGCGCTACTATTTCCCTGAACTTCTCAATCGCAGTACTTCTTGCCTTGACCAGCAGGTCGCTTTTTCCGGCTACCGGTCTGCCGCTGTCGCTACAGGTGGAGTCATCGGCACTTCCTGAAAGGATTTCAGAGGCAACTACCTGTCCGGATTTGACATCAATTACCTTCGGAGTGAAGTAAACCCGGGCAACCCTTTCCGTGCAACTGACATTCTGCGACCGCCATTTCAGGCACTTACCGTCCTTGTCTGTCAGAGCGCATTTGGATCTCTCCTCTTGATACCTTCTATCTTCAGTGCTGCAGTCATCAACTTTCCCTATTATTATGCCGTCGGCCCCCAGCAGATGTGCCACATTCACGGCAGTGTTCTCATCCACAAAACCGCCGAATTGGAATTTCTGCTCCGAAATAACCTTATTGATTGCCTGTCTTTCAATAACGGTGAAGTAGGGGCCATCATTGACCTTGATCCCAACAAGCATGGATTCCAACTCCGAGGTGATCTCCTGGCCGCATTTTCCCTGAAAGGGCAGGACCGCAAGGCGGTTGAGCTGAGCTGCTCCGTGGGCCTTGGCGGGAACAAGGACATTCGTCTTTACCTTGGGCGCGCAGGCTGATAAGAGGAAGAACCCGAATATCGTAAATAAAAAAGCGCTGCGAAATCCAATTAGATTCATACCGTTCCTCCATACAAAACGCTGACCTGTGCTTTTACAGGATAATGTCTCCAGCTCTTCTATCATTGTCATTCTTCATCGTGTCCGCCCATGGCTGTGTTCGATTCAGCTTGAAGGATCTCCTAAAGGCATAGAAGTCTCACGGAGCTGCACCCTCCAAAAGCATACCTCAAGGTCTAATCCTACTCTTTGATCTGGACGATGACAACTGTGATCTCATCTATTGAGCCTCTGCTGATCGCCCCCTGTGCCAGGGCCTTTGCCGCGCCAATTCAAACCTCTCGCCAGGTCATCAAGAGGTAAGAAATCCGTGAGGAACAAACAGGACCTGTCCCGAATTAGCCACGGGAAAAGCGTATCTTGACGGACGTTTCTCTCTGGGGTATTTCCAGAGCGGAACTGCGGCGAATTTGGGTCCGACGACATCCCGGTCACGGAGGCCGTTAGAAGGCATAAGAGCTCATCACATTTTTCGGCTCTTGAGGCCATATCCGCTACCAAATCGCTGCGCCCGCAGGTCTTTGAACTGATCCGGAGATAAAGAGTTTCGACTCATGACAAACTCATTCCGCCGCCCTTCGGGCAGGCACCGCCCCAAAGGGCTTGACATCATCCATGAGGACAGGGACATCCTCCTGGTAAATAAAGAACCCGGCCTTCTGACCATGAGCTTTCACAAGGACCAGCCACATACCGCCGAACGTATTTTGACCGACTATGTCCGCAAGGGGTGCGCCCGCTCTAAAAACCGCGTGTTTGTGGTTCACCGGCTGGACAGGGAGAGCTCGGGCCTCCTGATTTTTGCGAAAAGCTATCCGGTTCAGCAGCGCCTTAAAGACAATTGGAAAGAAACAGAAAAGCTTTATTTGGCCGTGATCCATGGCCATCTGAATCCCAGGTCGGGCGTGATTGAAACCTATCTGGCGGAAGATGAAGATCAGTTTGTCTCTTCAACTGACGATCCAAAATCGGGGCGATTGGCAATAACAGCGTTTTCAGTGATCAAAGAAACCCGCTCATTAAGCATTCTCAAAATCAAGCTTCTGACCGGCCGCAAAAACCAGATCCGGGTTCATTTTGCCGAAAAAGGACACCCGGTGGCCGGGGATCGCAAATACGGCTTCAAAGACAAGCCCTATGAACGACTGGCCCTTCACGCAAAATCCTTTGCGTTTAATCATCCCCACCACGGGAAAAGAATGACCTTCAATACGGAAATTCCTGAGTTCTTCTCGCGCATCGCAGGCGGTCTTACTGAAGCGGACTGGGAGAAACCCTTCACAGGCTGCTGAAAAACGCCCATCCGCTTCGTTTCGCTCGCCCCTTGTCACTGCGGCGTACATATAAGTACGCCTTATTCCTCGGGACTTCCCGGGCCTTGCATCTGGCCATTTTTCCTCAGCCTGTGAACAGCATATTTTTCAATAGGCTGCTGACAGCTACACGTCAAAAGGCTGATTTTCCAGCCTTGCGGATTCTTTCCTCTTCCGCAAGCCTGCGGGCCTCTTCGGTCCTCAGCATTTCGTCCAGATTTTCAGCGAAGTAGATGCAAAGCAGGTACTCCAGGTCATTCCGGCGGTTCTTGAAAGAAGAAATCACAAACACATCCTTTCCATTTTCCCAGAAACGCGTTCGGCTCTCCTTCTCACCCCACTCGAACTCCTTGGGCGAACCATATTTCTTAAGGATCGTGTCCACGATGGCTGCCCCTTCAGGGCCTGCTGTGATTCTGAAAAAGATGGGTTTTCGGCTATCATCTGAGAAAAACAGCTCCACATAGGTGAAGGGCGTGTCCTGCCTCCGGGCGTCTCGGTAGACCAACTTGGTGGTATCGTGCTCGACCCTTCGACGGGGAGGCCAATTGAGTCTCTTGTTCAGCTCTGCAATGGCTGGGAAATGCTCTTCCAGGAAACCCTGGTAGTGGATGGACAGGTCCATTGTGTTTTTCTGAGAGATGGCGTCCGAACCCAGCTTTTGGCTCAAATCCTTCCGTACAGAGTGTGAATATTGAGAGGTGGCGCCCAGATCGAAAAAGGTGAACCCCTGTGCTCCGGATGGCTTGCTTTGAGGACGGGATTCTTCCCTTGAACAGCCTAGGGGAAGGGACACTGACATCAGGATGGCAGCGATGCACATTAACGAGAAAAAATGCCCTTTTAACAGATGGGTTCTTGCCATGAATGGGGACCTCCTCCATTTTTCATTCTAAGCACAAAGAAGGATAAATGCAATATTCAGAAGGGTTCTGGATGAAACCAGTTCTTTCCCATCCTGAAAATTCTCCGAACCAAAATCGCGCTTGACCTCAGTGCCTATTATTGTATGACATACTATCTGCCGTAGCGCATGATTAAAATTTTCTTCTGTTCAGATCCCCTCGTGGATCTGACAGGAATTCTTCGCTGGAGGGAAGAGCTGACATGGCAAAAGGAAATCTATCCATCAACTGGCACCAGCTTGCTCAGAAGGAGGTGGCGGAGAAACTTCAATCATCCGATACGGGCCTTGTTTCCGAGGAGGCCCGTCGGCGCCTGGAGCAGTATGGCCCCAACGAACTGATTGAGAAAAAGCACAAATCGCTGTGGATGATGTTTCTGGATCAGTTTAAGGATTTCATGATCCTGGTGCTGATCGCCGCCGCTGTCGTGGCTGGGGTAATCGGCGAGCCTTCCGATACCATAGCCATAGCCGTGATTGTGCTTCTGAATGCCGTGCTTGGGTTCGTTCAGGAGTACCGGGCCGAAAAAGCCATGGCCGCTCTGAAAAAGCTGGCAGCCCCTTCGGCGACTGTCGTCCGGGACGGGCGGCCCGAATCGGTTGCCGCGGAACGGCTCGTTCCTGGAGACCTGGTGATCCTGGAGGCCGGTAACGTGGTCCCGGCCGATATCCGGCTGATGGAAGCGGCCATGATTAGAATAGATGAATCAACTTTGACGGGTGAATCCGTGCCGGTGGAGAAGGATACCGAGGCACTCAGAGAGGCTGGCCTGTCCATCGGCGACCGGAAAAATATGGTCTATAAAGGCACCATCGTCACCTACGGACGAGGCAGTGGCCTGGTGGCAGCTACCGGAATGAGAACGGAACTGGGAGGAATCGCCGCGCTGCTCCAGGACCAGGGAGAAGGACGCACGCCTCTTCAGAAAAGGCTCACCTCTTTCGGCCAGAAGCTCGCTTACGCGGTCCTGGGCATTTGTGTCATCGTTTTTACAGCCGGTCTTTTAAGGGGAGAGCCTCCGCTCCTGATGCTTCTCACGGCTATCTCTCTGGCTGTGGCGGCCATTCCTGAGGCCCTGCCTGCCGTTATCACCATCTCACTGGCCCTGGGGGCAAGAAAGCTGGTAAAACAGCAGGCATTGATTCGAAAACTGCCCGCGGTGGAGACTCTGGGATCTGTTACCTATATCTGCTCTGACAAGACCGGCACCCTGACTTTGAACCGCATGACGGTGGAAAAGGTCTATGCGGGCGGGAAAATGCTCCGCTCCGACGAACTGGCGCCTACCAGTCAGGAACGAGCCGGGGACGGTCTGCTCTCCGGCAGGGACCCCTTCGATATGCTTCTGAACGCCCTGGCCCTATGCAATGACGCCCGACTGGAGGCCTCCGGGGAGGCGATCGGTGATCCTACCGAAACAGCCCTGTTCGACCTGGCACGGCAGAAAGGCCATATCAGGGAGAGACTTGATGAAAAATATCCCAGGCTGGCCGAAATTCCCTTCGACTCTGACCGAAAGCTCATGACTACTTTTCATCCCTGGGAAAACGGCCGCATCGTTTCTTTCACCAAGGGGGCGGTTGAGGAAATACTCGAGCGCTCCGAAAAGGGCTTTACCAATAGAGGTCAGGAAGAACTCGACCGCGCTGGAGTCCTGGATACCGCCGAACAGATTGCCGGCGAGGGGCTGAGAACCTTGGGGTTCGCCATGCGGATCTGGGAGGCTCTTCCTGATCCGCTGACTTCGGAGCAAGCTGAAACAGGCCTGATACTGCTAGGGATCGTCGGCATGATGGACCCGCCCCGGCCTGAAGCAGCAGAGTCTGTTGCAATGTGTCGTTCCGCAGGAATCCGGCCGGTGATGATCACAGGAGATCACCCGCTGACAGCCGAGGTTATCGCAAGACGGATCGGGATCATCCGCGGTGAGGGCGAGGCTGTCATGACCGGACGGGAGCTTGATAAGCTTTCTCTGGATGAATTCGAACACAGGGTTGAAAAGATTAGGGTCTACGCCCGGGTAGCCCCTGAGCAGAAGCTGAAGATCGTCAAGGCCCTGCAGGATAAGGGACATTTTGTGGCGATGACCGGGGACGGCGTCAACGACGCCCCCGCCTTGAAACGGGCGGATATCGGCGTTGCCATGGGAATCACCGGCACCGATGTATCCAAGGAAGCCTCCCACATGATACTGCTGAACGACAACTTTGCCACCATTGTAAAGGCCGTCAGGGAAGGCCGGCGAATCTTTGACAACATTCGCAAGTTCATCAAATACACCATGACCAGCAACTCGGGCGAAATCTGCACCATTTTTCTGGCGCCCTTCCTGGGGCTCCCCATTCCCCTGTTGCCGATCCACATCCTGTGGATCAACCTGGTGACCGACGGGGTCCCCGGCTTGGCCCTGGCCGCCGAGCCCGGGGAGAGAAACATCATGAGCCGCCCCCCCAGAGACCCGAAGGAAAGCATTTTCGCCAAAGGTCTCGGCACCCACATTATCTGGGTCGGGCTCCTCATGGGCGGGGTTTCCATCCTGACCCAGGCCTTGTTCATTGACAGCAGCCGGACCCACTGGCAAACCATGGTCTTCACCGTCCTCTGCTTGAGCCAGATGGGACACGTGCTGGCCATTCGATCCGAAGAGAAGTCTTTTTTCAGGCAGGGGGCCTTATCCAACAAACCACTTCTTGGGGCCGTCTTACTGACTTTTGCCCTTCAGATGGCCACTATTTATGTGCCGTTTCTGAACCCCATTTTCAAGACCGAACCGCTCGCTGCCGGAGAACTTGTTGTAACGATTATGCTTTCAACAGTGGTCTTCCTGGCGGTGGAGGTGGAAAAGGCGATCAAAAGGTCGAAAAACAGGTGATCGCCCAAAGGGCAGACGCGGCCAGGCATTGCATTGGGCTGACTCCGAAGCATCGAGCTTCCTATGCACAAGAACTCACAGTATCTTTGAAGCTATCTACCGGAAAAGATGCCATGGCGTGTACCTTTCCATCTTGACTCACAGGGCTTAATCCCATATCGTCCAGATAAGGAAAAGAAACCTCTCATGATCTGCCCTCACTTGAGAGGCTCTTTTTGTCAGGAGGTTATCTCATGGCTGCAGATTCCTTCAAGCGCAAGCTCGCCGCTATTATGAGTGCGGATGTGAAGGGGTATAGCCGCCTCATGGGCGATAATGAGACCGAGACGGTCAAGACCCTCACTGCCTATAGAAGAATCATCGGAGAACTGATACATCAGCACCGTGGCAGGGTCGTTGACTCCCCTGGAGATAATATCCTTGCCGAGTTTGCCAGCGTGGTGGATGCGGTGCAGTGCGCGGTGGCGCTTCAAAAGGAACTCCTATCCCGCAACGCCGACCTGCCGGAAAATCGAAGGATGCAGTTCCGCATAGGAATTAACCTCGGGGACGTTATCGAGGAGGAGAGCCGGCTTTATGGTGACGGCATAAATATCGCTGCCAGGTTAGAGTCACTCGCCGATCCCGGCGGGATCTGCATCTCCAAGACCGCCTTTGATCAAATCGAAACGAAACTCCCTTTAGGTTACGAGTACCTTGGTGAAAAGGCCGTCAAGAATATCGCTAAACCTGTGGGAGCCTATAGGGTTTTGCTGGAACCGAGGGTCACTGTTGTTGAAACCGAAGAGCAGAAGACACCTTCCGGCAACCGCCGAATATCTTTGACAATAATTGTGATTGCAGTCCTGGTGGCGGGGGCTCTGGCCTTTTGGCAGTTCGTGCTGAGACCGACTACTCCGTCTGTGGACAAGGCTGACCAAAATAAAGTCGAGTCCCAGCTCCTGGCCCAGCTTGAGGCGCAGAAACAGGCCACCGCTCAGGCTCAGCGCGCAACCGAGGACGCCAAGCGAGAGGCGGCTCTTCAGGCACAGAAGCAGGCAGCGGAGGAGACTCTGCGACGCGCGCAGGAGGAGCGTATCCGCGTCGAGCAGGACCGAAAGAAGCTCGAAAGCGAACGACGGGAGATCGAGAAAGGGAAAAGGCAGAGTGAAGAGAAAGGAGCGCTGCGAGCGAAGGAGGAGCGCGATCGCATCGCAAAAGAGCGAGAGCAGCAGGATAGCAAAAAACTGGCTGCCGAAGCGGCGACATTCGACGGCAACTACAGCGGGCAGTTCTGTAACGAAGTCCCTAACAAGCAGCCTTTCTGCTGGCCGACCTTGCTGGTGGTACAAAAAGGGATCGCCGAGGGCAGTTGGATAAGCAGCACAAAAAGGACGGCCACCGCGCGTGGAACCGTAGCCGCCGACGGCTTGATCCAGCTAATGCTTGCGGCCTGGACCCCTGCCGGCACTCCTGTTGAGGCAACCCTCACAGGCCGAATCGTCAACGGAGAAATCACCGCGTCAGGCAAATGGACTACCGGCTTTGCTGTCTCTGGAGGGTGGAAGCTAATACCGAAAGCCTCTGCAGCTCCGGCGGGTAAATCTGCACCTGCAACAGCCATATCGCAAGACGGCACTTACAGCGGACAATTTTGCAACCAGATTCCCGACAAAGCGCCTTTCTGCTGGCCGGTCCCGCTTGTTGTACGAAGCGGAATCACGGAGGGAAGCTGGGTAGGCAGCACCAAACAAGTTGCTACTGCCCGCGGGACTGTTTCCGAGGATGGATCGGTCAATTTGAAACTTGCGGCCTGGGCAAAAAACGGTGCGCCGGTTGAGGCAACACTGACAGGAAAACTGATCAATGACACCATAACGGCCTCAGGCCGGTGGAACGCAGGGATTGCAGTCTCCGGAGAGTGGAAGCGTGTACCATGACAGGGAAGGTTTTCAAGCTCTCAAAAAGTTGCTGAGCCTTCCAAATAGCTTTGCAATGATAGCGCCGGCGACACAGGTTGTCCATTGTCTTCTTGGAGTAAATGGACGTTGAATATGGCGGAGTTGACGCAAGCCCTAAGAACCATCGCACAGGAGGAAGGATGAGACTTGAGGGAAAGGTTGCCCTTGTGACAGGGGCAAGCAGGGGGATCGGAAAGGCCATAGCGCAGAGGTTCGCTAGCGAAGGGGCCTCCGTAGTTTTTGCCAGCCGCTCAGAGAAGGTCCTCGCCGGCATAGCGGCGGAAATCCGGGCAGGAGGAGGAAAGGCTCATTACACCTATGTTGACGTGAGGAATTACGACAGCGTGCTGAAGGCGGTGGAGACCGCCGCAGCCTATTTCGGAAGGGTTGACATAATGGTGAACAACGCAGGGATAGCAATGGCGCAGCCGTCGGAGGAGCTTTCGCCGGAGGACTGGACCCTGGCACTGGAGACGGATCTTTCGGGCGTCTTTTTCGGCTGCAGATCCGCAGGCATTCAGATGATGCGGCAGGGCGGAGGATGTATCATCAACATTAGTTCCATATATGGGATCGTAGCCGCCCCTATGAGAGCTGCCTATTGCGCCAGCAAGGCGGCAGTAAACATGCTCACCAAGGTGTTGGCAAGCGAGTGGGCCGGCAAAGGAATCCGCGTCAACGCAATCGCGCCGGGGTATATCAGGACGGAGCTTGTGCAGGGGGTTATAGACAAAGGGATGCTTCCGGTAGGAGCGTTAGAGAAGCGCACCCCCATCGGGAGGATTGGAGAGGTGGAGGATCTTCTGGGAGCCGCGGTTTACCTGGCCGGAGACGAATCCCTTTTCGTGACAGGTACGGTCATGACCGTGGACGGAGGCTGGACCGCCTACGGCTATTTATGAGCACCGGCAAAAGCCCCGGCGGAGCCAATCAGACAGGGGCGCCTCCGAAAAGGGGCTTCCCTCTTGAAAAACCCCAACCTCGGCACCCTTTCTCCTTGATTGCCTTACCTGCGCTTTTCCGCCCTCATCTCAACTGTCACATGGCCCCACCCGCCACAGGCGTGTCCCACATCGAAGCAGCCAGTGCGATTGAACATAACTTCGTTGGGATCTCTGCCGTTCATGAAATTTTCGAAAAAGGCGTTGATCAGGACGGTCAGGTTGGGCATGAGGAAGGCGCACACACGCTCCGGCGCCTCGCGGGTAAGAAGATTTCCCGCTGAATCAAAGAAAAGACGCTGCCCCTTCACATGCCCGGAGTGACATCCCTCGGACTCCACCACCTCGGCCACAAGCCTGTATTGCGCGCCGGCCAGGATGTTATCGAAAAGGCGCTGGAACTTCGGAGTGTTCTTTATGGGCTCAAACTCCTTGTCGTTAAGGCCGAGTCTTTTCTGGATCATCTTTACGATCTGTTCCTTTTCCACCGCGGATTCTCCTTTAATCCATCATGCCCAGACACCAGGACATAATTTATCAGCCGGCAAAGAGAAATTAGGCAAATCTTCTTTGGCTATTTTTTTCAAGTTATCAGAACTGCCCGTCTATTAACAGCAGCTCGAAACGGCAGGGACCGTGGGCTCCGACGGTCAAGGTGGCCTCGACATCGGCCGTGGCCGAGGGGCCGCTGATGATATTGACGGCCCTCACCCTGTCCCCTTCCATGTAACGGGGCCTGATAATTCCCCATAGATCTTCGAAGTTTGGAACTATCTGTTCGCGGCGGATAACCGCGAAATGATATTTCACCATGAAGTTGACCGTACTCGGATTCGCCGAACCGGAGCAAAAGACAATGCTCCCTGTCTCCGCCACCGCGCAGAGGGCCCGGCTTACGCCGGTAGATTCGCTCGCTATCCTGGATGGGTCAATAACGCTTAATCCAGCCTCATCCCAGGGAAGGGACCGCAGGCCCTCATCTCTTCCGATGGCTACCTCCATAGGGGCGCCTTCAGCCTCAAGGATTTTGCATACATGCCATGGAATCGCATCAGCGCCTTCAAGCTCGGTAAGATCAGCCTTCATCCTCATCATGGAGACCCTTAGTAGTGAAAGAGGATCATCCTTACCTCCCCATGCCGGATCGGGCTTTACGGGAGCAGGAAGCGCCTCGGCAAGAGCAGGAGTCACAACGCCCAAGGCCTGTTTGAGCCTTGCCATTATCCTATTTCTGCTTTCGCGGCTTAAGGCCTCAAGGTCTATGGTCTCATCCATTAGAGTTCCCTCCTCTTTCTCCCCAGCGGGGAGAAAAAGGGCTTTCCCTGCGGCGATGGGAGATGAGGTCTTCTTCCGTGCATCCTTTTCAGAGAGGAGACGGGCCATCTCTTTCCGCCTTGGAGCATGGAGGCGAGCACTGCCGCGGCTCCGCTGGCCGCATGAAAAAGCCTGGGTCTGCAGGCCGTCTTCATATATGCCGAAAGGCCCCATTTTAGCGGTCTTGAGCCGATCCCCATATCCCACTTCCTTGTCCTCAGTCTTCTCAAGAGATCCGGAAGCGGGATCATCATGGGGCAGACCTCGGCGCAGCGGTCATCCCCGCAGCAGGCGTCGGGAAGATCCCCTGCCTCCCTCATGCCTTCCATAAGGGGAGTGAGCACGGATCCCATGGGGCCGACATAGACCGAGCCGTAAGCATGGCCTCCGGTCACACCGAAGACGGGACAGTGGTTCATGCATGAGGAACAGCGGATACAGCGCAGGATGTCGCGGAATTCACCCGCAAGGATCTCGCTACGGTGGTTGTCCAGGAGCACCACATGGAACTCCTCAGGACCGGCGTCTTCAGGATCCTCCCTGGGGCCTGTGAATATGGAGGTGTAACAGCTCATGGCCTGCCCGGTGATGCTTCTTGCAAGCACGCGAAGTATCGCGCCTGCATCCTCCAGTCGCGGGACGACCTTTTCGATGCCTGCAACGACGATATGGACATTGGGAAGAGTACTGCAGAGATCGCCGTTGCCCTCGTTCGTCACCAGAAGGACCGATCCTGTCTCCGCTATCAGCGCGTTTGCGCCCGTTATGCCCACATCGGCCCTAAGGAACTTTTCTCTCAATACCTTCCTGCCCTCGGCCACGATCGAGGGGATATTATCAAGGGACCTGGGGCCGAGGTCATGATTCTTGAGGAAAAGATCTGCGATCTGTTCCTTGTTCTTGTGTATGGCAGGACCTACAAGGTGACTGGGCCTTTCATGGGCCAATTGAACGATGTATTCGCCCATGTCCGTTTCAGTGACCTCGATGCCCGCCTTTTCCAGCGCCCGGTTGAGGCCCGTCTCCTCAGAGACCATGGATTTGCCTTTTACCGCGGTCCTGGCGCCCCTTCGTCTGCAAATCTCAACCACGATGGAGTTCAAGTCCTCGCAATTCTCGGCATAGTAAACCTTTCCGCCCTTCTCGATTACCTTTTTTTCAAAGGTTTCAAGATAGAAATCCAGGTGTTCGAGGGTGTGTCTTTTCACTTCCGAGGCGCAGCGCCTGAGTTCCTCGAAGTTGGCCGCAGAGCCCACCCCTGAGGCATGCATGGTTCTTAAGATCATCATGAGTCTGCCGAGGTTGGCCTGGAGCTGTTTATCGGCCATGGCAGCAGAGGCCCCTTGCAGGAAATCCTTTTCGTTCTTTTCCATCCCTTTGCTCACCTTCCTGCGGACGGCACTTTTGCTCGACCTGTAAGGACCTCGGCCACGTGCATCACCTTCATGGAGTTTCCCTGGGCCTTTATCCTTGACTCCAGATGCAGGAGGCAGCCCAAATCTCCTCCGATAAGCATATCGGCGCCTGTCGAAACCGCCCTCTTGATCTTTTCATCACCCAGGCGGGCCGCAATCTCCGGCATCTTGAGGCTGAAGCTCCCGCCGAAACCGCAGCATTCCTCCGTCTGTTCCATCTCTTTGACCTCTATCCTGCAAAGGTCCCTGAGGAGTTTTCTGGGCTGGGACTTCACCTTCATCCTGCGAAGGCAAGAGCAACTGTCGTGATAGGTTGCCTTAAGCTCTCCCGGATCAAGGGGGAGGCCTGTTAAAGTAAACCCAAGGACGTCAACAAGAAAGCCGGTAAGTTCAAAGGTCCTTTTTCCAAGGGCCTCGGCCCGCCTTCTCCACACTCCTTCATTCTCGAAAACGTGTTCGTGGTAGTTGTGCGCTATCATGGCCGCGCAGGAGCCCGAGGGCACCACCACATAATCATAGGGCTCGAACAGACGGATCACCTGCCTTGCGATTCTTCTGCAGTCCTTTAAGTCGCCTGCGTTGTAGCCGGGAAGACCGCAGCAGGTCTGCTCGGGAGGAATCTCGACCTTGCATCCGGCAAGCTCAAGCAGCTCCACTGCCGCAAATCCTACAGACGGGCGCATGGTGTTCACGAGACAGGTGACGAATAGTCCTACCCTGGGATGTGTGTTTTTATCTGGCATATCTCGTAACGCTATTTTCTCCTGAAGTTTCTGCGATCGGCGGCACTATAATCCGTTGAAAGCAAAGGGTCAAAACATACTTGACGGCCTGCGATCATCTTCATAACGCATTGCAAAGCCGGAATAACCTCAAGGACTCTTTATGATATCGCGCCCGAAGATCGCAAATGCTGCGGTTCCGACAATGCCAAAGAAAAATGCCGTCATAAGGTTTGTCTCAGGGCTTATCTGCCACAGGAAGACCCCTCCCAGGGCCGCCATGGACACGAAGACATCCCTTATCAGATAGTATAGGCCGAACATCGCCGCCTTGCACTGCTCAGGGGATAGATCCATGATCAGGGCCTTGCGGGTGGGTTCCCCGAATTCCTTTAGCCCCCGTATTACGAAGGCTACAATGAGCCATTCAAGAGAGCGGCTGCACAAGAGCACAAGAGGAAAGAGAGTGAAAAATCCGAAGGTAATTACCACAAAGGGTTTCTTTGTGCTGCGGTCGGCCATATATGCGACAGGTATATAAACAAGGACTGCGGTAGCCATCTCTAAAGTGGTGAGAAGACCGAATTGAAGAGCGCTCACAGGCTCCAAAATGGTTTTCATGCACCAGATTACCACAAAGGCATAGGGGATCTGTTCGCAGAATCGAATCAATATGTCCGAAACCAAGAGCCCCTTCATCTCTGGGCCCATCATGCGGAAGAGCTTGATGGGGTTTTTCTCCGGTCTCAATCCCGGGCCATCCCCAGATGGCGCAGGTCTGTCGTCTTCGATCATTCTCTGCTGAAGCAAAAGGGCCAATAGCGCCATCAGGAATGCCGCCGCAAAGGCCAGCCGGACTCCGTTTCGTTCTCCCCAAAGCCCGATAAAAACTCCTCCCACCAGTGGACCGAGGGCCATCGGAATGCGACGCACCAGGGAATGCATGCTCACTCCCATCGTGCGCTTATTCTTGGGAAGCACCTTGTAGGTAAGACTGATAGTAGCCGGAGATGAAATGGCCGACCACGATATGAAAAGCACCGCGCCTGCCAAAACAGCCTGCCAGGAGGGGATCACGATTACCAGGGCAAAGCCTGCCATGGCAACCAAGTTGAAGATGAGAAGCGAGCGTCTTGCGCCCACCCGATCCGAGAGATAACCGCCCGGAAAAGAGTAAAGAGCCGAAAGCAGATTGTCCATTGCCTGCAATATGCCTACGGCCATGGTCCCGCCCCCCAAAGCCAGTATGTAAATAGGCAGGAAGCGCTCCGCCATTCGCTCCCCCATGCCCACCAGGACAACAATCGCAAGCAGCCCCAATGTGTTTCGCTGAAGACCCAGAAAGCCCGATATTTCTAAAGCTCTTTGTGTGATTTTATGATTTCCTGACATCAAATGCTGCCTCTGTCTAACCGCCATGCCCTGTTGGGGCACAACGAAGCATGAAAATGCCGCATGTCGTTCCGGACTCGATCCGGCATCCAGGTCGTCATTCCGGCGAAGGCCGGAACAAGGACCGGATAGCGACCTACGCCGCTAGGACTACCAATTTTCATGTAAACCCTCATGCCCGGACTGAGCACAAGGAAAGATGAAAATGGCCAATAGGTTGGACGCACTTTCATCCAAAGCCTTTTCATTTGCCGCCCCAATTCCGGCTTTCTGCTATCTCAACAGTCTTCATTGTAGGTTGACATCTCAGGCAGCTAGAGTTACCCATAATACAGAAAGAAAGGGTAAAAAGGCTATGAACAAAACAATAATAGAATTGAGCGACGCAGACCTCATGAGGCTTGAAGCGATTCTGATGGACTCGGATAAGGACGACGCCCTGAGATTCATAAAGGAGGTCATCAAGCCAATCCTGCGCTCCAAGACCAGCTCCGCGCTGGACAGAAGCAAATCCACCGGCATAATGCCTTGAGGCGCGATCCATGCCCTGGTCTGTATTGGATCTCTACAGCAAAGTCCTTCCCAGAACCAACTGCCGCGAGTGCGGGTTTCCAACCTGCATGGCCTTTGCGAGTATGGTGGTTTCGGAAGGACTTCCCCTTGAAAAATGCCCCCATGTGGCACCTGAAAAACTTAAATCCATCAAGGAGGATCTGAAAAACCAGCAGGAGGCAGGCAGATGGACCAGGCGTGATCCGGCCAAAGACGCTCTTAAGTGGGCCATGACAAGGGCCGCTTCCATGAAGATAGATGATCTGCCGATGAGAATCGGGGGCCGGCTTGTGGAAGAGTATGGAGAAGACGCGCTGGAAATCCCTTACTTTTTGGACACCCTTTTGATACTCCCGGGAAGGATAATCAAGAAAGGCGGAGGTTCTCTCAATCGCTGGGAACAGGTCTTCATTTACAATCACATGGCCCAGGGAGGGATGAGAGAGCCGACCGGCAAGTGGAAAGGGCTGGTGGAACTTCCCAATACCGTCTCCAAGATAAAAACCATGGAGGGAAACGTTGAAAAGCCTATTGCCGAACGCTTCAGGGGGCACGGTGGGGACCTTGTAAAGGCAGCCCTTGCAATGGGCGGGAGTCCATTGGAAAAAGACGATTCAGGTGCGGATGCCGCTATCGTCTTCCGGCCCCTGCCTCGCATACCGGTCATGCTGATGTTCTGGGACGAAGAAGGAGGAGAGGGTTTCGGGGCACAGGCAAAGCTCCTCTTTGACGAGACCATCCTGGAGCACCTGGACATAGAATCCATTCTTTTTATGAGCGAGCGAATCAAGCAGCTCCTCTGCGGGGAAGGCACATAAAGATGATTCTTTATAGTGCTCTCATCCTTACCCATGACCCCGGCCATTTCGGAAAGGGAAAGCCCGTCCATATATCTCAGCATAAAGGCCTCTCTTTGAAGTTCTGAAAGTCCTCCGAGGAATCCCTCAAGCTCTTTCCAGAAAGACTTCCGGAGCATGGGTGCGATTGCCGCATCGCTGCTTGCTTGAAGCGCATATTCGGTTTCCTCTTGAGCTTCAGAAGGCTTCTTACCGATCCATATCTTGAAAAAGGACTTTCTTCGATAATCGCGAACCCGGTTGAGGGCTATGGCAAAGAGCCAGAATCTGATATGACCATCATCTTTCAGAGACTTGATCTTTTCAAAGGCCTTGAGGAATACCTCCTGGGTGAGATCCTCTGCGTCCATCCTGGAGCGGGTGCGGTAATATATCGCCCTGAAAACGTCACCATAGAGAGCAGCGGCGACTCCCTCAAATGCTTTCCTGTCTCCTTCTCTTGCCTCTCGCAGCATCTCTGAAAAGGCTGGAGCTTCGGAACCAGCTCCTTCCTTGGCAAGGCCCCCGCAGGTATTCTGTAACTCTCCAGTTGCTCTCTCGTTCTTATTCCCAGCGTCCATGCCCGGATATCATTACCTCGCCTGCTCATCATCAAAAATCTTTGCCCGAAGTCTCCGGCGGTTATCTGTCACTCCTGCACAGGAGACGCAAGACAATAAGAAAAAGTTTAAAATGCACATACTTCGATCCTAAAGATCTTTTCAAGGCGGGCGCTGGCCGGGCCAGTGGATATTTTCCCGAGGGATGACAAACAATTATTTGTGAACTGTTACAATGAAAACGGCAGAGCTGCAGAAATCTCAGGCCCAGCTGCGGTTCAATCTGCAGAAGTAAAGGAAGTCCCGGGTAGTCTAGGCGGCTTTCTGCCGTCAAAGAAATCGCATTTCTTGTAATACGTTAGATCATCAAGCCATAGGCTGTAAAATGCCTTGTCATCGCGAATGGAGCTTGCGAACCTCAAGGGATGCCTTGAAGCTGAAAGAAAAGGGCCGAGAAGGTAGGAAGGATCCCTGAAGCATTCCCAGTCACAGAGAGTGCAGAGGCCTTTTCCGTTTGAAGCATGAATGGATCTGTTTAGGTTCCAAAGCTTTCCAAGGTTTTCCTTTCCCCTGTATCCGCATGGATAAAGGTCGCCTTTTGCATCCACAAAGAAGAAATCAATTCCGCCCCTGCATGGGTACTTGACTGTCGGCTCCCCTCCGTAATTTCTTGCAAGGGCGTGTAAGGCGCTTAGCGGGGTAAAAATCCGCAATCGGTTTCGATAGGTCGGGATTGTTGAAAGAAGGGCATCAAAAAGAAGAGTCTTTTCCTGCTCTGTGAAGCTCACAACATGGTCGGCGGACTCCGCCCTATACACAGCTCCAAGCTCTTCCCTTCCGCTGGAGGACACTGACATGGGATAGCAAGTGTTTACTAGAGTGAAGCCGAGATCCATGACAAAATCTAAAAACATGCTGAAAGCATTGCTGAAATACTCGTAGAAACCACGTGAAGCTCTCCGGAAATTCAGGGACGGATGGAGGGAAAGCTCTCTCTGCCAGAGCCCCGCAATGTTCCTGTTTATGCCCAGATTGGCGGTAGGATAAAGCCCTCTCTCATGGAAGACAGGAAGGGCCTTTTGGATGCCCTTGATGACACCAGGCAGTCCCCGCATTGATTCATGAACAGCCACATCAGCCGAATCTATGCTTATCCAGAGATTTCTTAGAGGAGCTTCACAAAGGGCGTCGGCAATCCTTGCAATACGAGTGTCGAAGTCAGACCGCTCAGGATTCGAGAAGAAAAATCCGTTTGTGCCTGTTCTTATATACCTCATTCCGGCCCTGCCGGCATATTTTATAAGGGAGCAAAGATCATCAAGAAGAAGCAGCGGTTCGCCCCCCGTAAAAGAGAGCACGGTAAAGCCCCTTTCGGATGCTGCATCTATGATCCTCCTTGCCTCATCAACCGGCAGAGTAGAACGCCTAAAAGTTTCAGTGGCTCTCATTCCGAACTGTGGGCAAAGTCCGTTGCAGCGATCCGTCAACTGAATCACCAGTTGCCCAGGCACATGGTCCGCGAAGATTCCACGGATCTGGCGGGCGTTCAAAGGCAAGGCACAATTACCGTTTTCACGCTCATTCATAGAAATGCCATAACCCCTCTGGGATTGAGTTTGTCTCCGTGCATACCGCTTCTCTTTTCTCCATTTTCTTATGATGCATAGCTATGAAGATTACCTCCCGTCAAGTAATGCGAGAATCACCGCTGCCAAACCCACTAAAAGCAGAATGAGCCCGCACACTCTGTTCATTACTCGTGCCAGGGAGATGGCCGGATGTTGTCGGAATAGCCCTGCTGAGGCAATAAGAATGAACCCCCATAGGGAAGAGCCGATAAAGACGCATGCAGAGCTCATTATCAGGTATTGGCCACGGCTTTCCACCTCGAATGATCCCAACGACGCGAATACCGCCGCAAAAACAAGTATCGGAAACGGATTGGTAAGCATAAGGAGAAGACTTGTAACAAAGGCATGCCCAAGTCTCCTGGAAAGGCTGGACTCCTTACTTTCATTCGATTTCGATACAAAGATCTTGATGCCGACAAAGCTGATAGCAATTCCGCCCACCAATGCTACGGTACCCTTCTCATTTGTGAGGAAATCAGAAAGACAGGCGACTCCTAATCCCGCAATTACGCAATAAAACCCATCCATAGTGGATGCTCCCAGGATAGATATGAAACCAGCCAGGCGTCCCTCTACGATGCTTTTTTTAAGGCAAAGCAGCCCTATCGGGCCGATCGGAGCGCATAATGTGAAACCGGCCGCCACATACCTAAGGAAGTGCAGGATGCCCAGTTCATCCACGGGCTTTCGCCCCATGCCTGTCCGGAGGTTCCCACTCTAGATCTATCCCTTTGGAATTACAGCAGTACATCTTTGCTGTTTGGCGGTGGATCATCAAGCAGGAAGTGATGAAACAGTTCTGTGATAGGATGATCTTATCCTCGCACAGCGCTCCTGATCTCTCTGGCACTCCAGGCACAAGGTTGTAGTCGGATAAGCATTTAGACGGGCAGGGCCGATCTCATCCCCGCAATTCGTACAGATGCCGTAAGTGCCATTCTCAATTCGAAACAAGGCGTCCTGAACCTCATAGAATCGCTCGCTTTTCCTTTTAAGCAGTCTCAGTCTCACTTCCCTGTCCCTGTGAGCGGCCGCCTGATCCAGAAAGTCCGGATGTCTGTCAAGTTGAGATGCACTGCCGGCAACACCCCTGACATCTACGGACATTCCAATCAATATATCGGACAATTGCTCCTTGACACCACGTCCAGTTTCAACAGCCTTTCTCTTCTCCCTTACCATTTCTTTACCTCCGCCGCTGATCAGTCCTCAGTTAATAGGTATCCTCGCATGAAAGAAGCTCCCCAATAGAATGACGGTAGCAATCTTGGGAGCTTGTTCTTAGAAACTCATTACGGGCAAGGTAGAAAATGGTTAGGGCCAAGAATAAGGATTCATTTGCTTAATCATCATTTTTGAAACTATTTCCGTTTGATATAATGGTGCCTCTGTGGAAGATGGTTTCGAGTTGGAAAACCTATGGATTATTTTTTGTGGCTATGCTAAATTGGTTGAAGTCCGGTTTTTCCTTCAGCACCTTTCTTAAGGAGGATAAGAAATGAGAATTGCTAAATGCTGTGTAGCTGGAGTGGTTCATTTTATTCTTTCAGCTCTGTCCTATCAGGCGACTGCAGATGCTTCCCAGCTTATCATAGGTGGGAAATCAGCCGATATAGGGACCATAATAATCATAAGCCCCAAGAGCACAGACACTTCACTAAGACTGAGATCCTCGCTTCTTAACACCATCTCCCTATATCAGACGCCTCCGAAGACAGCCCTTATCTTATCAAATTGGGCCCCGGCACATACGATGCCGGATCTTCCGGAGTTGTCATGAAGCAGTGGGTATCCATCGAGGGATCAGGAGAAAAATCCACAAAGATAATCGCGGCAGCGAGCAGCGGAACATTTCCTCCGACCGTGGCCGGGATCGTTGGCGCGGACAATACAGAGATAATGACGAGAACTATGTTTTCAGCCAGAGCACCTGTCCATAAGAGATGGATATCAGGAAATGCTTTCAAACCCTTGATCTCCTGCCAAGCGTAACACTTGCTGAAGTAAAGCAGGCGTACCGCTACCTTGCACGCGTCTGGCACCCCGACCGCTTTTCAGGCCAGCCGGCTTTGCAGGCGAAGGCCGCGCGAAAGCTGCAGGAGATAAACGACTGCTACCGGATGGTAACAGCTTTCCTCAATGCCGGGCGAACGTTAACCCAGGCGTCAAAAACTCCTACTGAAAACAGGCCCGCTGAAAAGATACGCCACAGCAAAACTCGCGTGGATGGGAGATTCGCTGAGCTTTCCGAGGCCACCGACAGAGCCCATGCCGCGCTTTTGAAAGAGAAATCGCCATACCGCTTCTGCGTCTATCAGGACAAGAATGAGACATTCATTGATATTGTCCTGCTGGATATGCATGGCAAGATAAAGGAGATAAAGAAGAACAACATCACTGAAAAGGATTTCTTCCATTGGATGCATCACATTGAAAGGGGAGAAGGGCTCCTTATTGACATATCAACGTAGGCTGCTTGAAAAACCATTAAGGTATAAAGCGCTAATTTTTTCGGAGAGGTTGCTACCTGCAAGGGAGCCTCTGCTTGTAACAAACAGAACTTCTGAGGGTGAAATGGCCAAGGAGAAAATCCCTTCTACCCCTGCAATAAGATTTCTAAAGGCGCAGGGAGTCCCATTCGCTCTTCATAGCTACGACTATGAAGAGCGAGGCGGAACATCGGTGGCAGCGCGTGAGCTTAAGGTGGATGAACATGCGGTCATCAAGACCCTTGTGATGGAAGACGAGGCACGGCGGCCCTTCATCGTGCTCATGCATGGAGATCGGCAAGTCTCCACAAAGACGCTTGCGCGCACTATCGGGGTAAAGAGCGTTTCCCCCTGCGATCCTGCCGTTGCAGAAAGGCATACAGGCTACAAGGTGGGTGGGACCTCCCCTTTCGGCATCCGCAAGAAACTGCCGGTTTTAATGGAGGAGACCATCGCAACTCTGCCCCTGATCTACATCAACGCAGGGGCGAGGGGCCTTTTGGCATCAATGGGACCGACCGACTTGATCAGGATACTCAGGCCTTCAATGGTTTCAGTCGCCAAAAGCTACTGATATCCATATAGGCTTGCTTTGCGTTTGGGTAATTTAGCTTAAGCCTGTGAACAGCGGATTTTTCAACACCATCCTAAGCCCGTCTTCCTTCTTGAGACCTCCTACGCCAGAGTTGTGCTTACCTTTTCAGGCAAAGGATATCAGACGCGCAAATACTCTTACTTTATAGGAATAGTTTTACTATCGCGCTAGCCTATTGACGCACGGTTTATATGGTGGTATCTTTCTTGTATAATAGTACATTTTTTGCGAGGTAAAACACAGTGCCTGTCGTTACAGCCTCCTCCAAGGGACAGATAGTTATTCCCAAGGAGGTCAGAGAAAAATTAGGTATAACACCGGGTAAGAAGGTGCTTTTTCGCATAGTGGACAACCATGCGGAGATCACGCCGCTGCCTGACGATCCTATAAAGGCCCTGAGAGGAGTGCTCAAGGGGGGGGCTTCCCTTGCAAAGGAGCTTCTACGGGAAAGGGCAAAAGACAAAGAAATAGATGAAAAATATCCTCTTTGATTCGTATGCCATCCTCTGTTTCTATCAGGACGAAAGGGGTTCGGATGAAGTGGAAAGGTTTCTTGTATCTTCCCGAAACGGTGAATCAAAGGCCTTCATAAGCGAGATAAACCTGGGTGAGGTCCACTACCAGACCGTCAGGAGGATAGGGCTTGAGCAGGCAAGGAGGCAGTTGGAGGAATTTTACGAACTGCCTGTGGAGGTGGTTGCTGTCTCTTCGGCTATCATCTTCTCGGCTTCTGAGTTGAAAGCCGAATTCGCCGTTTCTTATGCAGATTGCTTTGCCATAGCAACAGCAATCAAGACCAGCTCCTTAATTGTTACAGGTGACCCCGAATTCAAGAAGGTAGAGCATCTTGTGGAAGTCTCCTGGATTTGATTTCCTAAGGACTATTGAGTAGAGGGGCCGCATGGAAGTCCGGTAGAGAAAACAGTGGATCTTCTTCTAACCAAGGTGGCCCGTCTCAACAAAGAGGCCAAGACAGAGGGTAGTCGCTCTATCTCAAACCGTCTTCCTTTTTGGCATCTTCCATCTTGAGGCCCCCCACGCGCGCGTGGGGCCTTCCGCCGTCTGTTACCGCCACCGCCAGCACTATCTCATCGGACTTTGGGGCATCGGGGATGGCAAGGGTCATGGCATCAAAGTGGCTCCTTACAAAGGCCGCGTCCTTGTAATGAATTGGGATATCAATGGAATCGCCCATTTTCCCGAGCTTCTTGGCCGAGGGGATGATGGCCTTTCCTCCGCCGCAGGCATTCCTAAGGGGAGTGCCCAGTTTGGGATGCATGAGGGCCGCCGCATGCTCAAGCTCTCCTTTTTCCCCGACTATGGTCGCCTTGCCGTAGGAGTCAACAGGGGAGCCTCCCAGGGCCTTTACCGCCCGCTCGGAGATCTCCTTTCCGATCTCCTCGCTGAAATCAATTAGCTCTGTTAGATCCTGCTGGTACTTCCCGGCAAAGGGGTTCTTGAAGACCACCGCGCAGGCCGCCTTTCTAAGTGGCTTTTCCAGCGCCTTTTCCCCGTCAACTCTCACTTCCTCAACAACCGTCACAATCTTTCTGATCTGCATATCTTTCCTCCATTACGATTCTTGATCCAGGCCCGAAGGTTGATGCCGTAAGTCCCTTAACACTTATGACCGCATCCATGATCAGGCCCCTTCGTTTCAAATCTGACGCATTGGCAAGGCCCTTTTGAAGGGCCGATGCTATTTCCAGAGGCGCTAATGCCCCCGCCTCGACCGTGACTATCTCGCCGCGGATGTCCGTTTCCGGGTCAAGGGCTTCAGACAGGGCGACCTTGATCAGCGGCGATGAGATACATGTAGCATTGCAGACAAAGGTTGCCGCAGCATCAGCAATGGCCGCGCTTTCCGCGATCACCGTGACTGAATCAGCGCAACCTTTTGTGAGACTCCTCCCTCCAAGGCCGCTTGTGGCAATTCCCAGTTCAAAGGGGCCTTTTATCTTCAAGGAAAGCCCCTTGAGTCCGCCTCGGGGATCGGCTGTCCCTAAGGAAATCGTCTCATCCAACGCGGAGTAGGCCGCTATGTCGCCGCCGTTATTGACCAGCGCCAGGTCAAATCCTTCATCTACAAGAAAGGCCTTGATCGCATCCGATACGGCGCCCGCGACCGCGCTCATGGCAGTTAGTTCCTCAGGGCCTACCGCAGAAGCCGCCTCCACCATCTTTCTTGCAATCCACGGAAGATGTCTTGAATTGGTAACCCTTCCCGCCCTGAGCCTGAGGATCGGGAGGGCCTCCTTTATCTCCATTTGAAGCCTTGTAAGAAGCTCAAGGACCTTATCCTCGTCCGGCTCTCCATCATCCCGAAGCCTCTTAGCGGTAATGACAATGGAGCTTGGGCCCTGCTCCAGATAAAGCATCTAGCCGGAATTCTCCTCCATGACATCTTCCAGGGGCCTCACGGCCTCCAGGTGGCCTCCTATGGAGCTGAAGGTCTCAAAGGTCATTGTGTATTCAATGGGCAGGATAAAGGACGGTGTGGGCGAGGTGTAGATGGAGCCGAAACTGATACGTTCCACATCCACCAGGAAGTTGATCCCTCCTCCAGGAAGTATAAAGGGTTTGGCTCCGCCTATTGTTACCTTCACGTCTCCCCTGTGAACCGCCCTTGTAAGCCTGATGGGATTTTTGGTAACGCCGGCCCTTGCGGAGCCGCCCACGCCCGCCGCAAAGATGCCGCTTACCCTGGTTGCCTCACAGGACTCTCTGAGGACACCCAGGAAAACCACGGCCCTGGGTGGAAGCTCTGACTCGAAAAGTCCATCTCCTCCCATGGTGAAAAAGGCTGATTTCTCTCCTGTCGTCTCGGTGACGAGAAGGGTCATGCCGGGCCTGAAGGCATCCTTGTCTATTCGATCTATCACTTCCAGAGGCGAATGTATGTTTGTCCCTCCCCAGCCGTCGCCCTTTTCCGGGAAATACCTCCCATCGGTGCTCTTATGTCCCTTTATATAGATGCCTGAGCGGGGTTTCCCGATAAACCTTCCGCAGGCGTGTTCGGTGAAAAGGGCCGTGATATGGCCGTCAAGCACTATTACTTCATCCGCCGCATCGGCCATGTAAGGGGCAAAAAGCCCTGTTGTCGCGCTACCGCACCCAACCCTCATGCGCTCCTGGACAAGTTCGTCAATCACAGGAGGCGCCCCTATCCTTACCTTTACTTTGGCTCCGTCCTCAACAGATAAGACCGCCTCTTTCCCTTCTAGGATCTCCTTTATGATCCTTGCCGCGAATAGCCCTTGCTTGGAGGTGAGGATGTTAACCCCACCCAGAGAAAGAATCTTTGATCCATACTCCTCTGTGCACAGATGCCCCACATGGCGCTTTCCTCTGATCCGGGTGAATATCCTCTTTCCTTCGGTTCCCAGATACTGATCCGTATCGAGCTTGAGCTTGAGACCGCTGTAGCTCAGGGGCGCCTCGGTCACAACGGTCACCATGTCCACTCCGTCCCTTATTGCGGAGACGATCACTGGAGAGGGTCTGAAATCAGGATATGTAGTCCCTGAGCCTATTCCGGTTATGAGTGGCTCTCTGCCTTCCTGGTTGGGGCCTGTGAGATACTGCCTTACCTCATCAATGGTCACAAGACGGGCCTTGCGGATGATCTCTCCTCCCCTGTTGGTATAACGGTGGCACGCCCCAAGCCCTCCCTCAGGGATGGAGCACATTACCGGGCAGGCGGTGCAGACCGGCCAGGCCTTTTCAGCCTTGAACTCAAAGACCTTGCTGGGACAGACCTTAGCGCATGTCATGCACTCAACGCAGCCTTCCGACATTCGGATCTTTTTGCCCTCAACCCTCAAAATCCCCAGGGGGCAGACCTCAGTGCAGAGGCCGCAGCCGGCGCAGTTTTCAAGCCTTATCTCCAAGACACTCCCTCCCCTAGAATATGGGTTTTCTGGCAGGAGGCGGGGTGTTGCGGCTTATCTGGGCCTTTACAACTCCGTCTATCATAACCATGCCTATCCCAGGGATGTCGCCCTTTTCAATGGCCTCCTTCGCGTTCCTCCCCTCGGACCCCATTGGCGCGTCAATGAGCTGGAGGTCCGCCGGAGCGCGTTTTCTAATGATGCCCTCCTCAAGGTCGAAGACCTTTTTTGTGTTTCCGGTGGCCAGGCAAATCGCTGTCTCGCCAGGCACCTGGCACATTCCCGATACAAATGTGATCATCCTCCAGATGCCGAGGGGGATTACTCCTGTCCCGGACGGGGCGTCGTTACCCAGGATGAGCCTTGAAAGCCTATTTGTCTCCTTGAGGAATCTGCCTATCTCAAGGGCCGCGAGCATGTTGCCGCAATGCACAAGCTCTATTGCGCAGTTTGACTTTTCAATGACCTGGAAGGCCTCCTTCGGCGGGATACAGGTAGGCCCTCCGTTCAGGTGACAGGCAACGGTAGGGTCCGCCTCCAGGACATCTGCGCACGTGACTGTGGAACTCCCCGGAATGCTGGTCCCTCCCACATGCATCATGACCTTCATGCCGTATTTTTTGGCCCAGACAACCATCTCCTTTGCCTCTGAGGCCGTCTTAACGGTTCCAAGACCTATCTCGCCCACAAGACGGACACCGTCTTCACTCAATTCTTTGAAGTCCTCCTCCTTGAGGCCCTTTTCAAGAATCAGCGCGCCCGCATAAACCTTCACTCCGGAGGGCCTTGCGTTTTCAAAGCACCTCTTTGAAAGGAGCGCCAGGGCCTTTGCCGATTTGGGATCCTTGGGCCTTCCGGGAAGATGCACCTCGCCTGCCGAGATCATGGAGGTCACTCCTCCGTGGAGAGAGCTGTCAATAAATCCGATCATGTTCTGCCTGGGGGTGAAATCGCCGAATACCGGGTGAGTGTGGCTGTCAATAAGACCCGGTGCGAGGGTCATGAGGGAGGCGTCAATCACCTTGGCGGCACCACCTCCGCAGTCTCCCTTTTCTATGGCCGCGATCTTTCCGTCCTTTATCATGACGGATAATGGGCCTTCCATGATTGGATAATCAATGTCTCCCGTAAAAATGGACCCGATGTTCTTTATTAATACCTCGCTCATATAAGCCTCCTTTAACTTGTAGTAACTGCTCAGGTTGTCAGGTTCCTTGAACCGTTAACCCTTGAACTTTGAACCTGAGTAGTTACAATCATTATTTTCCGAGAGAACGCATAGCCTTTCAAAATTGCAGGGAAGTTCAAATCCGCGAATACCTGTGGCATCCCTTATGGCGTTCATTATGCTTGCCCCCTGGGGTATGAGGGCGGGCTCTCCCACCCCCTTCGCGCCATAAGGGCCTGTGGGTTCTTCGTCTTCAACGAGATATGTCTCAACAGAGGGCATATCCATTGAGGTGGGGATATAATAGGAGTAAAGGCTCTTGCTTCTTGAAGGAATGAACTCCTCCATGAGGGCGAAGCCTATTCCCATGGCGACTCCTCCAAATATTTGTCCCCTCACGGCATCGGGATTTATTGCCCTGCCTACATCGTGCGCGGCGTGGACCTTCTTTACCCTGCACACGCAGGTCGCGGCGTCAACTTCAACCTCTGTCATGTGTGCGGCAAAGGCGTAAGTGGCATAAGGAATACCCTGACCCGTTACCGGATCCAGGGGTGTGGTGGGCGGATCAAAGAAGCCGTCAAAGATCGGGCCGCCTTCACCACTGGCCGCTGAGCAGATATCCTTGAGGGACCTTCCTTTATTTATGCCCTTTTCCTCAAGATAGGAGCGGAGTTTACTTCCTGCCTCAAAGACGGCCTTTCCTGTGATATAGGTCTGGCGGCTTGCAGAGCTTGAACCGGCATCCCTTGTGGTGTCGCTGTCGCCTTTGAGGAGTAGCACACAGTTCTTCTCAAGCCCCAGTGTCTCAAGGAGGATCTGGGTGAGCACAGTGTCGGAGCCCTGTCCTATGTCACAGGCCCCAAGATGGAAACCTATTTTTCCCTCAGGCATGAGGGTAAGATGGCAGGCAGAGGGGTTCGGAACCCCGGTGTTGCCGATCCCGTAAAACATGCAGCCCAGGCCGAAACCGTTGTTGCCGGTCTTTTTCCTCTCTTTCCAGGCAGGCTCAATGCACTTGAGGGCGTCGTAGAATCCAACGCTGTGGTTGAGCACCTGGCCGGTTGCTGTTTCAGAGCCCTTCCTCAAGGCGTTTATCTTCCTTATCTCCAGCGGATCAATGCAAAGGGCCTCAGCAAGGAGGTCCATCTGGGATTCATGGGCAAAGGCTGTCTGAGGGATTCCAAAGCCGCGCATGGCTCCGCATACGGGGTTGTTGGTGAAATACATGCTGCTTTCAACTTCTACATTGGGCACCTGGTAGGGACCTGTTGCATGTACCGCGGCCCTCAAGGCCACCACCGCGCCATATGAGGCATAGGCCCCTGTGTCGCCAATGATCTTAGCCTCAAGAAAGGTGAGCCTTCCGTCTTTAGCCGCCCCTGTCCTGTAGTTCATATAAAGAGGATGGCGCTTGGTGTTGGAGAGCATGCTCTCCTCTCTGGTGTATCTCACCATCACCGGTCTTCCGGTAAGGTAGGCGGCAAGAGCCGCATAGCCCTCCACCGTCACATCCAGCTTTCCCCCGAACCCCCCTCCGGTCGGCGCCTGGATTATCCTAATCCTTTCCTCCGGAAGGGAAAGGAGCCGTGACACCTCTTTTTGTTTGTAGTGGATATTCTGCGTTGAGGATATGACTGTAATCCTTCCAGATGTATCCGGGAAGGCAAGCCCCGCCTCACATTCAAGAAACACATGATCCACACGCCTCGTTGAATATGTGCGCTCTATTATCACACTGGAGTCCGCGGCGGCCTTTTTTGTGTCGCCCTTGAAAACGCTCTTTCGGCAAAGGAGATTTCCGCCCTTGTGTATGGTGACAGTGGATACGGCCGCCATGAAGGGATCGTTCAGAGGCTCCATATCCTCATAGATAATCCTTATCTTTAATGCCGCCTCCCTTGCGATACGTTCGCTTTCGGCGATAATCACCGCGAGGGGCTCACCGAAAAACCTCACATATCCTTCGGCAAGGTATGGCTGATCCTTTTTCAATACCCCGTAACCGTTTGCGCCGGGGATGTCGGAGTGGGTTATTATTCTTGCCACACCCTCTGTTGAAAGGGCGTCATCGGCGTCAATTGAAATGATCCTCGCATGGAATCTATCGCTTCTCAGAACCACGGCAAAGAGCATCCCCTCCATCCTGAGGTCTCCAGCGAACATGCCCTTTCCCATGACCTTTTCCAGGGCGTCAACTCTTTCCAGGTTTTCCCCTACAAACATCTCTAAAGGGCCTCCAAAAGGATGTTTCTAAGTATGGGTAGCTTGAAGGCGTGGGTGGGCCTCTCACCCGTTTTCTTTCTTATTACTTTTATGATCATCTCGACAGCCTCTTCGATTGCCTTGTATCCTGTCGGGTTTTCCTTCAAGAAGGCCTCCGCCTCCCTTGCCCTGAAGGCCACAGGTGTGCAGGAGCCTATCGCGATCCTCACATCATCAAAGACGCCGTCCTCTTCCTTGACCGCCCAGGCGACTGAGAGCCTGCTTATGGAAAGGGCTGCCCTTATGGAAAGCCTCTTGAGGCCTACCCTGTAACCCTGGAGGGTCTGAAGTCTTATGGAGGTGATGAGCTCATCCGTACTCAGGGAGGATCTGTAAGGAGCAAGCAGGAAACCCTCAAGCGCTACATCCCTTTCTCCGGCAAGGGACTCTATGGTCAGGCGGGCGTCATGGATAAGGAGCGGGGGTACGCTGTCCGCGGCAGGACAGGCATTGGCTATGTTTCCTCCGATGGTGGCCGTGTTCCTTATTTGGGGGGAGCCCACCTGGGCGCAGCCGAGGGAAAGGGCCGGAAAGTTATGTTTAATTTCTGGGGCCCGGGACGCAAAGGCATGGGTAATCGTAGGAGAAAGGATTCCCGAAGCCCTGTCGAAACTCCGGCCGAATTCCTTTACCCTTGTTATGTCAACCAGCGTCTCGGGACAGCAGGTGTATTTTCGTATATCAACGAGGAGATCGGTTCCTCCCGCAAGTACCCTGGTGTTTGCTTCGTCCCTCAGCATGGTCAGGGCCTCTTTTTTGGCCCGTGGGACTAGGCACCTAAATCTCGGCAGCATCCTTTACGGCCTCCATGATCTGCACGTAGCCGGTGCACCTGCATAGGTTCCCGCTGATTCCTTCACGGATCATTTCGTCTGTGGGCGTCTTCTCTTCCTTTAAGAGCGCGTAGGCGCTCATGAGCATCCCTGGAGTGCAGTATCCGCACTGAACTGCCCCGGCCTTGACAAAGGCCTCCTGGAGGGGGTGAAGAGAGCCAGCCCCGGACAGGTATTCGGCCGTCTTGACATCGCACCCATCGGCCTTCACAGCCAGAGTCAGGCAGGCGTAGACAGGCCTTTCATTCAAGAGCACCGTGCATGCACCGCACTCCCCTATGCCGCATCCCTCCTTTACGCTCAGAAGCGAGAATTGCTCTCTGAGTACTTCAAGGAGTGTGGAGTAATCCTCAATTTCAGCTTCCGCTTTTTCACCGTTTAATTGGAGAGAAATCCTTCGCAACGAGGCCTCCTCACCTTCCCATCATGTTGGGAAGGAATGTCACAATCTGCGGAAAGACCGTCAGTATGATCACGAGCAGGAATATACCCATCAAAAAAGGCGTGACTCCTTTGAATATATCGCTCATGGGAACATCCCTGGCTATGCCCGCAAGGGTATATACGTTGAGTCCCACAGGGGGGGTTATAAGGCCTGCCTCCATCATCAGGACCGCCACCACTCCGAACCAGATGGGATCGAATCCCAGGGAGATTATTACGGGAAAGACCACAGGAAGGGTGAGCACCATCATGGAAACAGCATCAAGAAAACAACCCAGAAAAAGGTAAATGGCTATTATGATCGTGAGCACCAGGTACTTTGAGACCCCCAGCCCGGCGATCCAGGCGGAAACAGTCGTCGGGATGGTCGAAAGGGCAAGAAAGTAGCTGAATATGGTTGCGCCTGAAACCAGAAATATGACCATGACGGATATGCGGATAGTATCAAGGAGGGTTTGAGCAAATGCCTTGCCGGTAAGCTTGCGCTTGAAAAGCACTATGAGAAACAGGCAGGACGCTCCTATGGCGCCGGCCTCGGTGGGATTTATGAAACCGCCGTAGATCCCTCCCATGACCACCAGGAAGACAAGAAGTGTCTCCCAGACCCCCCTGAGGGATAGAAGCTTCTCCCTCCATGAAACCCTTTCGTGGATCATGGGCGCAAGTCCCGGATTGATCTTCACGGAGAAATAGACCACAAGGGCATAAAGAGCGCTTAGAAGGAGCCCGGGCACTGCGCCCGCTATCAATAGCTTTCCTATGGACTGCTCCGTGAGCATCCCGAATATGACAAATCCCAGTGAGGGAGGGATAAGAAAGCTCAGGGTGCCTCCGGCCGCTATCACACCGGTTGCGAGTTTCTGGCTGTAGTTGAACCTCTTCATCTCAGGCAAGGCCACCGTACCCATGGCCGCCGCTGCCGCTACTGATGATCCGCTCACAGCCGCAAAACCCGCGCAGGCGGCAATCGTTGCTATGCCTAGCCCGCCCGGGAGCCTTCTGAACCACTTCTCAAAGGTATTGTAAAGCTCCCCTGTAATTCCCGCTGCGCTCGCGAAGGCGCCCATTATGACAAAAAGCGGGATTATTGTGTAAGGATAGTGGGCTACGGAGCCGTAAAGGTTGTCCGCAAGAAGGGGGAGCGCCGCGTCAATGGAGGTCAGACAGGTAACTCCTAAAAACCCCACAAGCATCATAACGAAGGCTATTGGCATTCCCATGAAAAGGAGAAAAAGAAGAACCGCGCTGCCTATGATTCCGACCAGAATAGGGCTCATTTCTCTCCCCCGATAAGGCTCTTTAGCGAGTTGATGAAATCCAGGAGAAACTCGGCAAAAAGGGTAATGCCCGCGACAAAAACCAAAAGCCTGAAAGGAGTTTGAGGTATCCTCAGCATGTCCGATACGGTTGTCTCCTCGAAGGCCCTTTCATAGCCCTGCCAGGCAAGCAGAACGACGATGATCATACATCCCAGATTACAGAGCGACTCGCTCAAGGCCCTGAGTCTGGGCCCTAATCTCTTGGTGACAAAGTCCACCCCCACATGGCCCTTGACCTGCTGCGTATAGGCGGCGCCAAGCAGTATCGCTATCGCGAGGAGGTATTCGGAAAGCTCAAAGGTACCGGGTATGGGCTTGCTCCATATCGCCCTTGAAATGACATCCACGGTCGTAAGCGCCATGAGGGGCATAACAAAGACCATGCCCGCACAGCACAGGAAAAAGGATGCCTTTCTTATTATTTTCCCGGCACCTTCAAGCATTCCCATAAGAAGCTATCCCTTCAGGTATTCCGGAGGAAACGCAACGAGTTTTACCCCTCGTTTTTCGCATTCCTCATTCATTGTCAGAACCGCCTTTTTGGCAGGAAGGCCTTTTTCCTCGAGTCCCTTGACCCAGTCCCTGGTTACCTGGCGGAATCTTTCATACCACTTATTTTTTTCCTGATCGGGAAGCTCAATCAACTCAACTCCCTTTGAGGAGATCTCAGCGATCATCTGTTTGTAAACATCCCTTGTAAGGCCTCCGGTGGTCTTGAAGGGATTTGTGCAGACCTCATCAATGATCTTCTTCTGTCCATTGTCCAGTTTGTTGTAGCTCTTCATGTTCATGACGGTGCCTTCCGACACGCACCCGAATGTGAGAACAGTGCCGTACTTTGCAACCTCAAACAACTTGAAAGCCAGCACCAGAGGAGAACAGGTAACCAGGCCGTCAACGGTTCCGGTCTCCATGGCCATATAGACATCGCCCAGAGGCATAAATATGGGCTCCGCTCCGAGGGCCTTTATGTAATTTGTCTGATGCCCCCCCGGGCTCCTCAGTTTGAGGCCCTTTAAGTCCTCAATGCTCCTTACAGGCTTGCTTTTTGTCCAGATAAATGACTGGATGCACCCGTTCAGCTCAAGAACCTTGACGTCCTTGAACTCATCCTTGAGAACCTTCTGATAGACTGCATTTCCGATATCCGCGGCCAGATCCTTTCCATCCACCCAGACGGCCAGTGACAGGACATCGGTAAGTGGAAATCTCCCGGGGGTCCATGTGGCCGTGAAATAGCCAAGGTCGGACATCCCTCTTGAAACTATGTCAAAATGATCCGGCCCTTTGCCGAGCGCGCCCCCGGCGTACATTGCGTAGCCGAGATTTCCATTGCTCCGTTTCTTAATCTCCTCCATCATGGGGGTCCAAACCGTCTTGACCTCCCTGCTCACCGGCGGATGCCAGGTGCTGAAACGCAGGTTCGCATCTGCTGCAAAGGCATTCTCCAGGCCTATGATGCCTGAGCCCAGCGCAGCCCCTCCCACCACGGCCGCCTTGATGAAATCCCTTCTCGTGATACCTCCACAATCCTGACACATGGCCTTTTCTCCTTTCCCTTTTAGGTTGATTGCCTATACCCACCTCTCCGTAACGGTCTTCTGATCAAGAAAGAGACGCACGGAGTCCACTCTGGACTTTGCGGCGCCGAAGAAAGAATCTTTCTTTGATCCGAGCGGAAAAAAAGCATAAGGCTGCGGTATCCCCGCGTTTATGCCTATATTCCCGACATTGCATTCCCTCGTGAAAGTCCTGGCGTTTGCGCCGCTTTGCGTAATGATGCAGGCGGAATGCCCGTAGCTTGAGTTGTTGATAGTATCTATTGCCTCCCCAAGACCTCCTATGGTCAGGAGGTTGCATACCGGCCCGAAGGATTCCTCCCTGGCGATGAACATGGAGGCATTCACATTATCCAGGATTGTTGGCCCTATAAAATAGCCCGAATCATAGCCTGGCACCTTTATGCTCCTTCCGTCCAGTACGAGCCTTGCCCCTTCCTTCACGCCCCTTTCAATAAAGGCAAGAACCCTTTCCCTGCCTCCCTTTGTGGTCAAAGGCCCCATCTCCGTTGCCTCATCAAGGCCGTAACCCACTTTCATCTTCCTTGCTGCATCAAGGAGTTTTTCCCTGAATGCGCTATAAACAGAGCCCATCACAAGGACATTGTCTGAGCCGAGGCACCTTTGGCCCGCCATACCGAAACAACCTCTAATGACGTAGTCTGCGGCCTTTGCGGGATCTGCGTCGTCCATAACCACGATGTGGTTCTTTCCGTTTCCATTTATGGAAGATCTCTTTCCGAGTCTTCCGCAAAGGGCGAAAAGCTCTTTTCCCACCAGACTTGATCCTATGAAGCCCACCCCGGCGATCCTTTTGTCTTCAAGTATCTTCTTGTTGACATCAAATCCGGTTCCCACATGAATGAGATTCATGACCCCGGCAGGAAGTCCGACTTCCTCCAGGACCTTGAAGACCGCGTCGCTTGCCACGGGGTTCTGCCAGCTCGGAGAGACTATCACAGTGCAGCCGCAGCCTATGGCGTAAGGCACAAAGGATGACCAGGCGTGCATGGGGATGTTTCCCGGAGTAAGTATCAGGAAAGGACCCACCGGCTCCCACAGCATGGAACAGTCAATGCCCCTTGCAAGCTGCTGAACCGCTTCGCCCTTGTAAAGACTGTAAAGGGCGCCTATGGCGGATTCGATGTTTTCAATGCACCTTTGCACTGTACCCCGGGCATCGCCAAGGGTCCTTCCGTGGTCCTGCGCCAGTATCCTCGCTAGTTCCTCATGCCTTGCCGCAAAAACCGCCCTCATCTTCCCGAGATAATCGGCTCTGTCCCTGAAGGGCACATCCTTCCAGCTCTGGAATGCCCTGTGAGCGGCCTCCACCGCCGCCTCGGCGTCCCGGCCGTCTGAGATTTCAACCTCGGCTATTTCCTTGTCCTTCGCGGGATTGTAATCCTTCAAGACCGCGCGGTTTCCCCCAGACTGCCATTGTCCGGCGATGAACGGGCTTAATCTTCCATAGTGTGCTTTCACTTCATCAAGTAAAGCCATAGCGACTCCTCTGAGTTAAAATGTCGGAGGGGTAATGACCCAGATCACCTCTGCGTCCTCCCTGCCGTTGTTTATCCAGTCGTGGGGTATGTGGGAGGGGAAATAGAAACTTTCCCCCGTGCCTATCTCATAGCGCCTTTCGTCCAGAACAAGGGTGAGGCAGCCTCTTGTGAGAAAGCCGAATTCCTCTCCCTCATGCAGGTACATGCCGTGGGAGCCTCCGCCGGGTTTGATCACCGTGAGGAACGGCTGCATCCTCTTGTTCCTGGTGTTCCTCACAAGGGATTGTATCTTTGCGTCCCACCTCCTCAACTGGATGTCCACCCTGTCGTTCGCCCTTGTGACCACATCCTCGTGGTTGAGCGTTTCATCCATGAAGAAGTCAACTATATTGACATCCAGGGCCTTCGCTATTCTCTTGAGCATGGATATGGAAGGATCAACCCGGTTGTTTTCAAGCTGGGATATGAGGGAAGGGGAACAGCCTGCCTGCTCCGCAAGGTGCCGCATGGTGAGGCCCTTTTCTTCCCTGAGCAACTTTATCCTTCCGCCAAGATTCATGTATGACCCTGTTAAATATTTGTTAAAATGATAAGCATGATTAAACAATCAGGTCAATAGAAAAGTTGTAACTACTCAGATTCAAGGGTTCACGGTTCCAGGTTAGAGAGCGATGAAGATTGAACGGTTTGAGGATATTGAGGCATGGCAACCGGCACGTGGATTGACCCGGAAAGTGTACCGTTCAACAAAGAAGCCAGGATTGACATTCGTGGATTCATCAACTATCTCAAGAATTATGAAAAACGAAAGCCAACTAACCGTGAACCTGACAACCTGAGCAGTTACGAAAAGTTTTTTATCGACGGATGCAGCTCAACACAGCAGGTGGACTTCTTACAAAACCATCATCATTGATCGTCTAAAAGAAAACCTACTTTACAGGAGCAGTTCTCTCCTGCCAGCCGCCGCCAAGAACGGCATAGAGTCTTACCCTGCTAGTCAACTCCGCCAGCCTCATCGCCACAAGCCCTTGTTGAGCCGCATACAGGGACCTCTGGGCGTCAAGAACCGCAAGGTAGCCGTCCAGACCCTTCTCATAACGGAGCATGGCAAGCCGGTATGTCCTTTCAACCGAATCCACCAGGGATTGCTGCGAGGAGATCTGCTTTCCCAGTGTTCCCTTCAGAGCGAGGGCATCGGCCACCTCCCTGAAGGCGGTCTGAATCGCCTTTTCATACTGGGCGATAGAAATCTCTCTTTCCACCTTTGTCACATCATAGGCAGCCCACAGCCTGGACTCGAAGATGGGAACAACGATCTGCGGAGCAAAGAGCCAGGTGCCGGAGCCGGAGTTAAAAAGACCCGAAAGCTCAGCGCTTGCTGTTCCAAAGGATGTCGTAAGTGATATCCTGGGGAAAAGGGAGGCCCTCGCGGCGCCTATATTGGCGTATGCGGCCTTGAGCCTGTGCTCTGCGGCAATAATGTCCGGCCTGTTTAGCAGTATCTCAGATGAGGTTCCGGGAGACAGCTCCGACGGGGCGACTACTGAGGCCAGATCCTCTGCCGCCGGCGACCCTTGCCAAGGGCCGCCGATAATCAGTGTCAGTGCGTTTTCGTCCTGCGCCGCCAGTTGAGTAAATCTCCATATATCTCCCCTTGCCGCGTCCACCTGGGTCTGGGCCCTGTTCAGGTCCAGCGCGGAGACAAGTCCCAGCTCATATCGCCTCTTCACCAATGCGTAGGATTCCATTTGCGCGTCAAGGGTCTTCCGGGCAATCCTGAGATTCTCCCTGTCGGCAACCATTGTCAGATAGGCGTTCGCGACGGCAGCCGTCAGAAGGACCTGGGCGCTCCTGTGGGCCTGCTCGGTTGCAAAGAATTCTTCAAGCGCCCGCTCCTCAAGGCTTCGAATGCGGCCAAAGAAATCTATCTCCCAGGAGCTTATACCGAGCGACGCGCTGTATTGCTCTGCCGTCCTGGCACTGCCGGTTGATGAAAGGTCTGCCGGGATTCTCTGAGCGTTTCCGCTCCCCACACCGTTTATGGAAGGAAAAAGCTCCCCTCGCTGAATGCCGTAAAGGGCCCTTGCCCTTTGAACGTTGAGGGCCGCAAGCCTCAGATCGCGATTGTTTTCCAGTGCCTTCTTGATGAGCTCCTGGAGTTTGCCGTCAACAAAAAAATCTTTCCATCCGAGTTCAGAGGCTCCTTGAATGCCTATCTCCCCCTGGGCATCTCCATACGCGTCGCCGCTTGGCCACAACGAGGGTACAGGGGCCTGCGGTCTATTGTATTTTGGTGCCAGCGAGCAACTGGTAAAAGCAAGGACAATTCCAATCAGGAGTAAGGCCCTATTTCTTATCATCTATTCTATCTCCGGATATCTCATCTGCACCGATTTTAGGCGGCTGATGTTTTCTATGTTTTCCTAACGTTTTTTCAATCAAGACATAAAAAAGCGGTGCAAATAGAGTTACGAGGAAGGTGGATGTCACCACCCCCCCCAAGACCGCAGTGCCTATGGCCTTTTGAGCTCCCGCCCCGGCCCCGCCTGCAAAAGCAAGCGGCATAACGCCGAATCCGAAGGCCAGGGAGGTCATAACGATGGGCCGCAGCCTCAATTTAGCCGCCTCCAAAGTCGCCTCGATCAGCCCCCTACCTTCTTCCACACGAGTCTTAGCGAACTGGACTATCAGTATGGCGTTCTTGGTGGTAAGCCCCAGTGTGGTTAGAAGCCCGATCTGGAAATAGACATCATTTGGCAACGCCCGAAAGGTTGAACCGATCACTCCTCCTATGGCTCCCAGAGGCAGGGCAAGCAGGATTGAGATCGGGATGGGCCAGCTCTCATAAAGAGCCGCCAGGCAGAGGAAAATTACCAGAATGGAGAAGGCATATAACGGGGCCGCCTGGGCGCCGGCCATCCTCTCCTGATAGGAAAGCCCTGTCCAGTCAAAGCCGATTCCCTGCTGCAACTCCCTGACAAACCCTTCCATGGCCAGCATAGCCTCACCTGAACTCTTTCCAGGAGCTGCTTCGCCCAGGATGCCTATGGACGGAAAACCGTTGTAGCGCTCAAGCTTTGGAGAGCCCGCAGTCCAGTGACCGGATGCGAACGAAGAAAAAGGAACCATCTTGCCCGAGTTGTTGCGTACATGGAGTCTTTCCAGATCATTGGGAAGCATGCGGTAGGGAGCGTCAGCCTGGGCATACACCCTTTTGACGCGTCCCGCCTGAATGAAGTCGTTTACATACGCACTCCCGAAGGCCGCGGCTATCGTGGTTTGAATGGCGGTGATCGGCACCCCCAAAGCGCCTGCCTTCTCCCAATCCACATCAATCCTGTATTCCGGCACATCTTCAAACCCGTTAGGCCGGACCTTTGTCAGCGCCGGATCCTGCGCGGCCATGCCGAGGAGTCTGTTGCGTGCTGACATCAGTTCTGCATGTCCAAGGCCGCCTCTGTCAAGCAACTGAAAGTCAAACCCCTTTGCCCGCCCCAATTCCACAACCGCGGGCGGTGCAAATGGAAAGACCATGGCGTTGCGGATTTTGGAAAATTCCCTCATGGCCCTTCCTGCCACGCCATCAACCTTCAGCTCCGTTCGGCCCCGAAGGTCCCAGTCCTTGAGCTTGACGAATGCCAAGCCGGCATTCTGTCCCCTCCCTGAGAAGTTAGTGCCGGAAATGGTCATACAGGATTCCACCGCGTCTTTCTCACGCACCAGAAAATAGTCCCGCACTGCCCCCATTACCTCGTCGGTCTGCTCCAGAGAAGAGTTCGCGGGAAGCAGGGCCTGAACCATCAGTATTCCCTGATCTTCATCCGGGAGATAGGCCGTGGGCATGCGCTTGAAAAGGACCCCCATTGCCGCCACGATAATAATGAATATAACCAGGTAGCGGATCTTTCTGGACAGGGAATGGCTTACCAGATGCAAATACAGGTCTCTGGCCCGTAAAAAGAGGCGGTCGAACCATCTGAAGAAGCGGCGCAGAAATGATCCTCCGGTTTCTGCCGCGGCATGTCCCTTGGACACGGGCTTTAGAAGTGAAGCGCACAATACCGGCGTCAGAACCAGGGCCACCACCACAGAAAGAAGCATGGATGCGATAATGGTCACGGAGAACTGACGGTAGATGACCCCTGTGGACCCGGGGAAGAAAACCATCGGCCCGAAGACCGCCGCCAGCACCAGCCCGATACCGATCAAAGCACTGGTGATCTGGTCCATTGACTTCCGGGTGGCCTCGTGGGGTGAAAGACCTTCCTCGCTCATTATTCTCTCCACGTTCTCGACCACCACGATGGCATCGTCCACCAAAAGACCGATCGCCAGAACCATGGCGAACATAGTCAGCATGTTTATAGAAAACCCGAAAAGACCGAGCACGGAAAATGTCCCCAGTATTACCACCGGCACTGCAATGGTTGGGATCAAGGTGGCCCTCATATTACCCATAAAAAGATACATGACCAGGAAAACCAGCAGAATTGCCTCGAAAAGCGTCTTGACTACCTCATTTATGGCCACCTTTACAAAGGGAGTCGTGTCATAGGGGTAGATGACCTTCATGCCTGGAGGGAAAAAATGGCTCATCTCCGCAAGCTTGGCCCTTATGGCGTCTGCTGTTTTAAGGGCATTGGCCCCTGCGGCCTGTCGGATGGCCATGGCGACGGAGGGCTTACCGTTGAAATAGGCCTGGACATCATAGGATTCTGTCCCTAATTCCGTCCTTCCCACATCCTTGATCCGCAGGATGGATCCATCCGGGTTGCTGCGGATCGGAACATCCCCGAATTCCTCTGGCGTCTTGAGAAGACTCTGGACTATGATGGAGGCGTTAAGTCTTTGGCCTTTCAATGCCGGCGCCCCTCCGAACTGGCCTGCTGATATTTCCACGTTGTAAGCGCGAAGCGAAGTAATAACATCTTGAACCGTCAGCCCGTAATCGTTCAACTTGTCAGGATTCATCCAGATCCGCATCGCGTACTGGCTTCCGAAGACCTCAACCTCTCCCACCCCAGGCACTCTCGAGAGCACCTTCTCCAGGTTGGATTGGGCATAATCCCGTAAATCATCCCCATCCATGCTCCCGTCCTCAGAGATCAGGCCTACAATCAACAGCCAGTTTCTCGTGGATTTACTGACCTTGATGCCCTGGCGCTGGACCACCTCCGGCAGGTTCGCCATGGCGAGCTGAAGCTTGTTCTGAACCTGAGCCCAGGCCAGGTCCGGATCGGTTCCCGGGGCGAAGGTCAATTCAATACGGGCGGCGCCCGCTGAATCGCTGCTGGCGGAAAGATAGAGCATCTTGTCAAAACCGGTCATCTTTTGCTCAATGATCTGCGTCACACTGTTTTCAACCGTCTCCGCTGACGCCCCCGGATAGAATGAAGTAATTGCTATGGAAGGAGGAGCAATGGGAGGATACTGGGATATCGGAAGGTTAAGGATGGCAAGTCCTCCACCCACCATCATGATTATGGCTATAACCCAGGCAAAAACAGGCCGGTCCAGAAAAAACCTAGATAGCATCACGCTCCTCCCTTACTTTTTCTTCTCAGGATGCCGCGGCATGTCATCAGGTTTGCCCCGGCCTTCTACTGCGGAATCAAAAGAGACGACCTTTACGGTACCACCCGGTCTTACCTTCTGCATCCCTTCGGCGATTACCTGATCGCCTGGTTGAAGACCCGATGACACGAGCCACTTATCCCCCAGGGATCGGTCAAGACTCAGCATGCGCTGGCTGACCTTTCCATCCGCTTCAACGATAAGCGCTATGGGATTGCCCTTTGGGTCGCGTGATACTGCCTGCTGAGGAATCAGGATTGCCCTTTCGTTGACTCCTTCTTTTACAAGAGCACGCACAAACATCCCCGGCAGGAGCGTCCCATCAGGATTTGGAAAGACAATTCTGAGAATTACGGAGCCTGTAGTGGGATCAACCGTTACATCCCGGAACTGAAGCTCCCCGTCCGGCGGATACTCGGAGCCGTCCTCGAGGAGCAGCTTTACCTTGCTGTGGTTTTCTCCGTCCTCACTAAGACGACCGTCCTGAAGGCGGCGTTTCAGGCGCAGCAATTGAGCGGTTGATTGAGGCACATCCACGTAAACTGGATCCAGTTGCTGGATGGATGCCAGGGCCAGGGGCTGATATCCTGTCACTATGGCCCCTTCGGTGACATTGGATTTACCAATACGGCCGGAGATGGGTGCTGTTACCCTTGTGTATCCGATGTTTATCCTGGCGCTCTGCAGGGCGGCCTCTGCCTGCTGAATAGAAGCCTCAGCAAGGGCTATCCCCTCCCTGTCGCTCTTGACCTGTGCCTCTGCCGCGGTGAGCGCTGCCTGCGCCACTTTGGCATCGCTCACTGCCTGGTCTCGCTGATTGGCCGATACTGCTTTATCCCTGAAGGCCTCCTCAAATCTCTTGAGGTTAATGTGGGCGAGATCGAGGGTTGCCCTGTACCTCTCGAGCCCTGCGATACCGGCCTCAAGACCGGCTCTTGCCCGGTCGGCAGCCTTGCGGGCAACAGCCAGGTTTGCCTCGGCATTTCCCAGGGCTGCCTTGAAAGGGGCGGGATCAATCAGGTACAGCAACTGACCTTCTTTGACGTCAGTTCCCTCTTCAAAAATGCGCTTTTGTATAAGGCCGCTTACCTGGGGCCGAATTTCGGCCATCCTGAAGGAAGAGGTTCGCCCGGGAAGCTCGGTGGTCAATACTACCTTCTGGAGCTGGACGGGCGCTACTGCCACCTCTGTTGCCCGGGGCGGAGGCTGGGCTCGCTGTCCGCGTTCGCAGCCATTCAGCATCAGACCCGAAAGAAAGACAAACGGCAGCAGCAGTGCGGGGATAAGGTGATTTCCTGAAAACGATCTCATAATCTACCTCCGGCAGACAGCCAAAAAATATTTTGTAGCGGTAACGTACTGGTATTTGTTATTTGATCAAGAGGCCCTTGAACAGGATATTGAGTATGGCATCAGGCTCCTCAGGATAAGGATAGTGATCAGGAGCCTCAAGCCACAGGAAAAGAAAGGCATTGACGAGGCTGTCCAGGGCCACTGCCAGAACAAAAGGATCGGCTATCTTAATGAAACGATCTCCCTTTATGCCTTTTTCAAATAACATAGCCAATTTGGTGAGAAATTCCTTCCGTCTTCTCCTTATCTCCTCATCCAGCCCCGACATGACCGTGAACCCGGCGCCATGGGTCTCCGAGAAATAGAGCCTTATGGCGGGGGCGTTTTCACAAAAGACCTTGCCCTTCGCCCTCACATAGCTTCGGAGCTTTTCTACCTCATCGCCTTCATGTTCTATCGCCTCGTTCAAGACCACCTTGAATGTGTCGGAAAGCTCAAGCATAAGGGCCTCGTAAAGGTCCTCCTTGCTCTTGAAAAACTTATATAGAGTTCCTATCGCAAATTCAGCCTTCTCGGCAATCTCGTGCATGGAGACGTTGTGATATCCTTTTTCGGAAAAAAGGTTCAGTGCCGCATCAAGCATCTCCTGCCTCTGTCTGAGCTTTTCCCTCTCCCGCCTCGGCAATTTCTTTGTCATTGCTTCCAATCTATCGAGCCTCCTCGAAGACATCCGCTGACCTTTACCCGGTCCACGGAGCCCACTTGTTATCATTCGTGGCGAAGGGCCTCTATTGGATCAAGGTGTGCAGCCCGTCGAGCCGGAAAATAGCCGAAGATTATCCCTACGGCCGCCGAGAAGAGAAACGCAACTATAACAATGCCGGGCTGGAAGACAAAAGGGATCTTGAGCGTCTCTGCGAGAAAGGCGGAGCTGGCCAGCGCCAGGCCGATGCCGAGCCAGCCTCCGAGGGAAGACAGCAGGACCGCCTCCACGAGGAACTGCAAGAGCACGTCCCTCTCAAGTGCCCCTATGGCAAGACGAATTCCGATTTCCCTGGTGCGCTCGGTCACAGACACAAGCATTATATTCATAATGCCTATTCCTCCGACAAGAAGACTCACGGCCGCCACCGATCCCAGGAGCATGGTAAGAACCTGGGTAGTGCTCGTAAGCATCTTTGCAATCTCTTTCATCTCGGTTACGTTAAAATTATCCTCTTCGTTTGGCGCAAGGTGCCTTCTTTCCCGCATGATGCGGCGGATGTCGTCGGCAACCTTTTCTGTTGCTGCGCCATCCTTGGCCGAAACGTAGATGACGTTTACATCCAGGCTTCCGCTTATCCTTCGCTGAAATGTCCTGAGGGGCATTACGACAAGATCATCCTGATCGGTCCCCATGGTGGACTGGCCCTTGCTCTCAAGAACTCCGATCACCTCAAATGATATCTTTTTCAAACGGATAATCTCTCCGACTGGATCGCGGGCGCCGAAAAGCTTCACCTTTAGGGTATTTCCTATCACACATAAGGAAGCGCCCCCCCTCAGCTCAGTCGGAGTGAATACGCGCCCCTTTCCTATCTTCCAGTTCCTGGCCGAAAAATAGGCATTGTCTGATCCCGTAACGGAGGTAAACCAGTTCTGATTGCCGAAGACCGATGTCATTCCACGGGAAGCGGCGGGAGCCACAGAGGCGGCAGAAGTTATCTCCCTTTCAATGGCCCTGGCATCCTCAGCCCTGAAAGGAGCCGCGCCGGAACTCTGGCCCGGCCCCATCCTCCTGCCGGATGTGACAACCAGGAGATTACTTCCCAGACTCGCGATCTGGGAGGTAACCGCCTGGGTTGCTCCCTCACCCAGGGTAACCATCACTATGACCGCCGCAACTCCAATGATTATGCCCAGCATTGTGAGAAAAGAGCGCATGAGATTTCTCTTGAGGGCCCTTAAGGCCTCACGAAGGGCGTTGCCTATCATGATTGATCTCCGGCATCGTGAGATTCGGCGCTACGGAGCAGATCCGATTCAACCATTCCGTCTCGAAAGCCTATTATGCGACCCGCATAGGAGGCCATCTCAGGGTCATGGGTGACCATTACGATGGTTATTCCCTGTCGCACGTTCAGATCGGTAATCAGACTCATTATCTCTTTGCTTCTTGATGTATCCAGGTTT
>JBGSUA010000122.1:0-22896 GCA_041753575.1 Desulfatiglandaceae bacterium | reverse complement strand
GTTGTGCCTCAACAGGCCATGGCGGTTAGACGAGGACCGCGAAATGCCGCATGTGATCTACTTTTCCTCAATAAACTGATCAGCTTCATAAGGATTATACACAATGGAGTCCATGAAAAAAAAGATCCAACGAGCCGCCCGCATTTATGAGATTCTTGATCCTCTCTACACCTATGAAAAAACAGCCCTGGAATACAGGACCCCGTTTGAACTTCTTGTAGCCACAATCCTTTCGGCCCAATGCACGGACAAGAAAGTTAACGAAGTGACCAAGAAACTCTTCAGGAAATACAAAAGACCCCAAGATTATCTCAATACGCCCCTTGAGCAACTTGAGCAGGATGTAAAACCCACAGGCTTCTACCATAACAAGGCAAAATCCCTGACAGGCTGCTGCCGCGCTCTTATTGATCTTTTCGCCGGCGAGGTGCCCTCAAGCATGGACGATCTCCTTAAGCTTCCCGGCGTCGGCAGAAAGACTGCCAACTGCGTCCTGGGCGCGGCCTTCGATGTGCCCGGCATAGTTGTGGACACTCACGTAAAGAGGCTCTCGGTCAGGATGGGATTTAGTGAAAACACCAATCCCGACAAGATCGAACTCGACCTCCAAAGACTATTCCCCAGTGAAAAGTGGCGCCGGTTTTCAGATATTTTGATATACCACGGAAGGGAGATCTGCACGGCCAGAAAACCCGACCATGAGCGATGCCCGATTCGCGATCTCTGTCCGGGGGCGTCATCCTAGACCAACGCACGCCTCTCCGAAGGCCCCTCAAGGCCCGCTCCCACTTAATTAAATACCTTCGCGCGGTCTAAATCAATCCGTTACAGCCATGACAAAGGCGTGATCAGAGGGCTTCGGAAGGTTCCTTGACCCGGAATCAACACTGCAATCCCTTGTTCTCTGAGAAATCGGCCTTGTGGCAAGCAGATAGTCAATGCGCCACCCCATGCGCCTCTTAAAGGCGTTAGGCACTCGGTAGTCCCAGAAAGTATATATCCCTCCCTCGCCTGGATGTCTCATTCTAATGAGATCCACAAGCCCCCAGTCAAGTATTGCCCTCATCGCGGCCTGTTCGTCGGGATGAAATCCCACCTGGCCCTTGAGTCCTTCTGGATCATAAACATCAATGGGCTCCAGTGCCACGTTGAAGTCTCCACCTACTATCACGGGTTCTCCGGGATCACAGTTTTTCTTCAAGAATCTCAAGAAATCCCCCATCCATTTGAGCTTGTATGAGAATCTCTCGCTTCCCACCTCAAGACCCTGGGGCACATAGACGTTTATGACCTTTACATCTCCCGCCATGGCGCAGATAAATCGCGCCTCATCGCCCATGCCTTCGATAGTCGCGTCCTTGAGAGGTTCCATTGAGATAACCGCCACACCATTATACGATTTCTGGCCCCTGAAGACACTAGTGTATCCGGCCTCATCAAATGCCGAAGCCGGAAAGTCCTTATCCTGCACCTTTGTTTCCTGGATGAGGAGGCACCAAGGCCTTTCAATCTTGAGCCAGTCCAATATGAGCGGAAGCCTCGCCCTTATCGAATTGGCGTTATAGGTGGCCCATTTCTTGCCGTCCATAGGCATCTTGACCTTACTTGACCTTGCTTCCCGGCTCAGCAGCAGTGTCGGGGGTAATGAGATGGAGGCCGTCTGAATCGGATGCGGCAAGCACCATCCCTCTTGATTCAACCCCCATGAGCTTCGCTGGCTCAAGGTTGGCCACCACCACCACCTGACGTCCAAGGAGCGCCTCTTTCTCATAGGCTCCCAGGATGCCCGCCACAATGGTGCGCTCACCGTCCAGCTCCGGCCCCAGATCCACAATAAGGCGCATGAGCTTTTTTGAGCCTGGTACTGGTTCGGCATCCTTTACCTTCCCCACCCTCAGATCCGCGCGGGCAAAGTCTTTTATGGATAAAAGATCCGGTCCTGCCTTTTCAGTGATATTTTCACCGGGCTTGCCGTCAACCTTTGGTTTATCCGTTACGGAAGTCTTATCCTTGGTTTCCATTTCAAAATCCTTTCCCCTGATCTCAGTCTTTTTCTTTTCCCGCGGGCTTTTTCCCTTTTCTATCCTCGGGAATAGGGCCGGGGTCATTGTCATTTGAATCTTTGTATCTTTTGCCCCCCACTTGCCCGCATCCTCCAGGGTGAAAGAAATACCCCGATTCGGGAGCCCGAGCGTCTCCTGTATCCTTTCAGCCGTCCCCGGCATCACCGGCCAGATCAGGGCGGATACGATCTTCAGGGCCTCGGATATGTGATAGAGGACGGTGGATAGTCTCCCCCTGTCTGATTTAGCCAGGACCCAGGGGGCCATGGTATCAATGTATTTGTTGAGTTTTCCTATTACCTCCCAAACGGCCATAAGGGCCTTGTGAAAGGCAAGCTCCATCATATGAGAGCTGTAAATTCCTATGGATTCAAGGGCAGACTGTCTGACCTCATTGTCCGCCTGCTCCGGCACGCCGCATACTGGAGGCTCTCCCTTGAGGTAGTTCTTGATCATGGTAAGGCTTCTGCTTACTAGATTCCCCAGATCATTTGCCAGATCGGCATTGATCCGGCCGATAAGGGCATCCTCGCTGAACTCCGAATCCAGACCGAAGACCATATCCCTCAAAAGGAAATATCTGAACGCATCAAGTCCGTAAACCGAGACAAGATCCAGGGGTCTTACCACGTTGCCGAGGCTTTTTGACATCTTTCCTTCATTAACATTCCAGTAACCATGCACGTTGAGATGCCTGTAGGGAGGGACCCCAGCCGCCTTCAGCATACAGGGCCAGTAGATACCGTGCGGCTTGAGAATGTCTTTGGCTACCACGTGATTGGCCACATCCCAGAAAGTCTCATAGCGCTCTCCGCCGGGATAGTCAATCGCGGAGAGGTAGTTTATGAGAGCATCAAACCAGACATAGGTTACGAATCTATCGTCAAACGGAAGAGGTATGCCCCAGGTAAGACGGCTCTTCGGCCTTGAGATGCAAAGATCGTCCAGAGGCTCCTTCAGAAAGGAGAGCACCTCATTTCTGTAGCGTTCCGGTCTTATAAAATCAGTATTATCATGGATGTGGCCTATCAGCCAGTCCTGGTACCTGCCCATCTTGAAGAAGTAGTTGGCCTCCCTGATCATCTCAGGCTCGACTTGATGATCGGGGCACCTGCCGTTTACCAGTTCTCTCTCTGTAAGGAACCGCTCACAGCCGAAGCAATAAGGCCCTTCATATTCGCTGAAATAGATATCCCCCTTTTCCTTCACTGAACTGAGTATCGCCTGGACCGTCTTTATGTGCTTTTCATCCGTCGTTCGAATGAAGTCGTCATTTGAGATGGAAAGCTTCGGCCAGAGATCCCTGAAAAGTCCGCTTATACGGTCAACATACTGTCTGGGAGATTCGCATGAGGCCCTAGCGGCCCTTACTATCTTCTCCCCATGCTCGTCTGTGCCGGTCAGGAAAAAGGTTTCAAATCCCGATAGCCTGTAAAACCGGCTGAGCACATCGGCGGCTATGGTAGTATAAGCGTGACCCAGATGGGGCTCTGCGTTCACATAATAAATGGGTGTGGTGACATAAAACCTGTGTGACAAATAGAGGCCTCCTAAAGCTATCAAAGTTCAGCTAACACAGTTCATCCTGGGTGATCTCAAGTTCTTCACCTGATTCATTAAGGATGGTTATCGTCTTCTTCAGCACATTTTGCCTTACAACCTTTCCCTCCCCCCGTTTGGTCATCACCTTCTTGCCTACCTTTGGAAAATCCTTTCTGACATCGTGATAGTAAGCGTTTTCGAATGAAAGGCAGCACATCAGGCGGCAGCACATACCGGATATTTTTGCCGGATTAAGAGAAAGGTTCTGTTCTTTTGCCATCTTGATCGTGACAGGATCAAAACCCTTCAAAAAGGAAGAGCAGCAAAGCGGCCTCCCGCAAAGACCAAGTCCTCCTACCATCTTGGCCTGGTGCCTGACTCCTATCTGACGCATCTCAATCCTTGTCCTGAAACGAGAGACCAGATCCTTTACAAGTTCTCTGAAATCCACCCTTCCGTCGGCCGTAAAATATATGGTGGTCTTGCTTCCGTCCAGGCGCTGCTCCGCGCAGATAAGGCTCATCTCAAGGCCCTTTTCCCCCACCTTATCGTAGCAGTACTGAAAGATATCCTTCTCTTTGGCCTTGATCTCTGAATACCTTGCCTTTTCTCGCGCCTCCGCGAGGTGATCCACCCTCCCCAGCCCCCTGCACGGGGCACCTGAGTACGCTCTGTGGACTTCAGTGCAGACCTCACCCATGGCAGGACCTTCCCCGGTTTCAACCACCACTATATCGCCTCTTTTAAGCGGCTGTTCTCCAGCCTCAAACTCATAGATATTGGAATCATCCCTGAGCCTTATGCCGACTATCCTGACCGCCCTGCCTATCCGGCCATTATCCGGGGAATTAACAGGCACGTCGGGATCGCTGCGGGCACCCCTAAAGACAATTTTAGCCGCCTCTTCAACCTTCTCCGAAGCCGGCATCGTTTCATCCGACATAATTTCTCTTCTCCATCTGACCTGCCCTCTCCCTTATGGACATGAGGATGTGCTGTGCGACCAGGGCTGAATTGCGGTTTCTCCTCAGATCCCTTTCAGCTTGGTTTAAAATATATAGAATATCAATCAGCGCCTCTTCTGTAAAGGCCATCGACAATGATTCGAGCCCTGGAACCTCATCGGCGTTCATAATCTTGCTCGTCTCTCCGGAGGTCTTAACCACAAGAATATCTCTGAAAAGGCCTGACCAAACGTCAAGAAGGTCTTCCATAGCAGAGGTTCCCCCCTCTTCGGGATCGAGGAGCTGTTTTTTGTCCAGATCACTCCATTCCCTTGCCATATCAAGGATCTCTCCGTAATCAAGCACAGGAATTTTCTGCAGCTTCCCGATCCACCCCGCGCGTTTTTCCATAAATCCTGATTGAACCATCCTGAGCGCCCTTCCGGGGCTCCCCCTGCATATCCTCGCGATCACGGATCTCTGTTCATCATTTGCCCCAAGCCCCTTACCCCTGAGCATCCGCGCTATGTCCTGAATTTCTACAGGCCTGAAGGGAACCCTTTGGCATCTTGAAACCACCGTGGGAATAAGATTCAGCGGTTCAGCGGCGGTAACAACAAGAATATTTCCGCCGGGGGGCTCCTCCAGGGTCTTAAGAAACGCGTTGGCCGCCTCAAGGTTCATCTTGTCCCCTTCACGCACTACGGTAAACCTGTATGCGGCCTCGAGCGGAGGATAGTGCAGATCCTTCCTGATTTCCCTTATCGTGTCTATTTTTACCAAGCCTTTATCGGGGGATATCTCTTTAAAGTCAGGAAAGTTGCCCGACTTCATTCTGCGGCAGCTCCTGCATTGGCCGCAGGCCTCCCCTCCTCGCGGCTCATCGCAGTTAAGAAAAAAGGCAAAGGCCCTGGCGGTCATGGTTTTTCCAACGCCCTGCATACCAGTAAACAGGTAGGCGTGGGGAATCCTCTGCATGTCTTTAGAGCGCCTCAGAATCCCCACTGCCAGTTCCTGGTTCAGGATATCTGAAAATCTGACAAACTCCATATCAGGAAGTCTCCCCCGCGAGATAACGCCCCAGGTGAAAAACAATTTTTTCCGTGAGGGCTGAGACTTCTTGCGAACCGTCCAGGACAATAAACCTGGAGGCATTTTTTCGGGCAAGATAAAGGTATCCCTCTCTTACCGCCTCGTGAAATGCCACGGCCTCCCTTTCAAATCTATCCTGCCCCTTGTCGGCGGTTTCCATGTTGCGCCTGAACGCCCTTTCAAGTGCGAGATCCACAGGGCAATCTATAAGGAAGGTTACATCCGGCAAGACTCCCTGGCAGGCCATGTCATTGATGGCGGCTACGCGGCTCAGGTCCTGGCGCCTTGCAACGCCCTGGTAAACGGTTGTGGCATCCATAAAGCGATCACATATAACCCATCGCCCATTATTCAGGGCAGGCGTTATCACCTCGGAGATATGCTGGGCTCGGTCGGCTGCATACAGAAAAAGCTCCGCTCTTGCCGAAAGATGTCTATTAGCCGAATCAAGAAGCACCCTTCTTATGATTGATCCGATGGCGGTTCCTCCGGGCTCCCTCGTAAGAACAAAATCAATCCCCAGACGCTCAAGGTATTCGCTCAAGAGCGAAGCCTGCGTAGATTTTCCGCATCCCTCTATACCTTCAAAGGTTATAAACATATCTCAAAACCCCCACCTAGAAGCTATCCCAAGAGCGCCCTCAAGACAAGACCTAAAGCCCGACCGCCCGGAAAGCCTGAGCGAGGCATGGTTAGACCGATAGGCCCCTGCACGATCTTCCCAAGGCCGAAGCAGGCTCAGGGGATGAAACCAAAAAAACTCGGGCAACCTACGGAAAACAGTAATCGTTTTTTGGTTGACAAACAGGAAAAAGTAGCTACATTCCTACGCTTTGGCCCTGATTAATTATTTGAAAGGCCAAACTTTTTTATTACTTTTACTGTATGAAGGGATTGAACATGGATGAGAGAATGAAAAGGTTTCTTGATCAGCTCTTGAAGAAGAAGAAGGAATTCGAACAAGCCCTTGAGCTGCTCATGGAAAGCCAGAAAGAATACAATGACGGTCTTTCAGACACAAACATCGCCGATGAAACAGACCACGCTCAGCGCGAGATGTCGCTTCACAGCAACTACAGCCTGATGGAACGAAAGAGTCTGGAGGTAAAGCAGATAAACCGCCTCATCGAAAAGATAAAAAGCGGCGAGAAATTCGGAGAGTGCGAGGAGTGCGGGGACCCCATCCCGACTGCCCGCCTCCTGATCATGCCGGAGTCCACACTTTGCATCAAATGTCAGAGGGATCTTGAAAAATCCGCTCAACTGAGAAGTATGGGCAGCAGAGGCCAGGACCGTCTCAGCCCCAGGATGGAATCACCCTGGGAATATACGGACAACTGGGACGAGACCGAAAAAGGCGGAGACATTGTGGGAACAGACTCCCTTTGCGTGGTGGAGCTGGAGGAAGGCGAGGGACACGAGGAGCATGAGGCAGTTTGAAAGGGCGACAGGATAGTTGGAACCTCAAGAAATAGCGCCGAAGATCTTTTCAGTAATAGAACTTACCCGTGAGTTGCAGCAACTCATAGAGACCCGTTTCGACTTCGTGTGGCTCGAAGGCGAAATATCGAACTTCAGCTCCCCCTCTTCCGGACACTTCTACATGGTCCTTAAAGACGATAAAGCCCAGATAAGGGCTGTAATGTTTCGTCCGCAGATCCGCTACATCCGTTTTGTCCCTGAAAACGGCATGAAGGTCCTGGTCAGGGGAAGGATTGGGGTCTATGCCCCGAGGGGTGAATATCAGCTTATAATTGATTATCTGGAGCCCATAGGAGCAGGTGCTCTGGCCCTGGCCTTTGAGCAGCTTAAAAAGAAACTTGCGGCCCGGGGGCTTTTTGATCCGGCCGTCAAAAGGCCGCTGCCCTTCCTTCCAAAGAAGGTGGCCGTAATAACATCACCAACAGGGGCGGCCATAAGGGATTTTCTGAAGATCATCCACAGACGATTTGCCAATCTTGAGATCACGATTCTCCCCGTGAGGGTTCAGGGAGAAGGCGCCGCATCCGAAATTGCCCACGCCCTTGACCTCGCGAACAGAAGCCTTGATGCGGACGTTATAGTCTTGACTCGAGGCGGGGGATCTCTTGAAGATCTCTGGGCCTTTAACGAAGAAGAGGTAGCCCTTGCCATAAGGAGATCGCGGATACCGGTCGTATCGGCCGTAGGCCATGAAATTGACCTCACCATCTCGGATATGGCGGCAGATGTAAGGGCCCCGACTCCTTCCGCAGCAGCGGAGATGCTTGTCAGGGAAAAGGAGGCCCTTGAAGAAAAACTCTTTCAGATAACGAACAGAATCAGACGAGGGGTCATTGGGAGGATCTCCTTAGGCCGTGAAAAACTGGAGCGTATTTCAAAGGCCCTTAAGGAGCCGGGAAGAGCACTTGAGGATACATGGCTGAGGCTTGATGAACTTAATTCAAGGCTTACCGTTCAAATAAAAAGGAGCATGAACGAGGCCGCGAGGGAGCTCAAGGCGGCAGCGAGGGCTCTGGCGCTAAAGTCTCCGCTTGATCCCATATCCTATTACAGAGAGAGGATCTCCACCTTCCATCACGGGCTTTCAAGGGCATCCGTTGCCGTTTTGACCGGCAAGCGAACTGTTCTTGAGAGCATCAGCAGGCAGCTTGCCAATCTCAATCCACTCGCCATACTCCATAGGGGATACAGCATCACAACCGCCCTGCCCGAGAGGAGCATAGTAAGATCAAGCAGCCAGGTCAGAGAAGGTCAGCTTCTTGAGGTCACCCTAGCCTCAGGCTTACTTGTCTGCGTCACAAGAGAGGTCAAGAAATAGTCGGGAGTGCGGTTGAAACCGCACCTGCCGCGGATGCAATAAGGTAAACCCTCTTTATTGACTGAGAAATCATCTTGGACTATCTTGAAGGCTGCTCGGTTAAGCGCATGTCTTGAGTTTGATCAGGAGGCACAATGGCGGAACAGAGATTTGAAGACGCGATGAAGCGCCTTGAAGAGATTGTTGAAACCCTTGAGGAGGGGAATCCCTCTCTCGAGGAAGCCATAAAGAGATTCGAGGAAGGCATGAAGCTTGTAAAGCTTTGCACCAGGAAACTTGATGAGGCCGAGCGCAAGGTTACCCTCCTGCTTGAGGAGGCCGACGGCAGGACCAGACAGGTTCCCTTTGAAGATGAGGAAAAGAGGGATGCCTGATCCTGAACCTTTTAATCTATCAGCCTACCTGGTTGAAAAGCGCTCGGCAGTGGAAAAAGTACTCGCCGATACCTTCCGCGAGCCTGGCGCTCCTGCCTCAAGGATAAGGGAGGCGATGTCCTACAGTCTCTTCGCCGGGGGAAAAAGGCTTCGCCCGATTCTTTGCATTGCCGCGGCGGAGGCGGTAGGCGGGACCCAGAGACAAGCTATGCCTGCAGCCTGCGCCCTGGAACTCATACACACCTATTCTCTGATACACGACGATCTGCCGGGAATGGACGATGATGACCTGAGGAGAGGACTCCCCACTAATCACAAGGTCTTCGGAGTAGGAGCGGCGGTCTTGGCGGGAGACGGCCTTCTTACCGAGGCATTCAGCCTCCTTGCCAGAGAAGGGCTTTACATGCCTGATTCAGCGCCCGCTGCCATCAGGGCAATGGCGATAATAGCGGAAGCCGCGGGTTATCTCGGCATGGTAGGAGGTCAGATGGCCGACCTTGATGCGGAAGGAAAGGACGTGCCCCTCGAAACGCTTTCCTTTATTCACACCCACAAGACAGCCGATCTCATAGCCGCATCCGTCAAGGCGGGGGCGGTGCTGGCTAATGCCGACAAACAGGCCTTTGACTCCCTGGGCGATTACGGGATCAATATCGGCCTCGCCTTCCAGATAAGGGATGATCTTCTGGATGTCGAAGGCGATGCAAAGTCCATGGGAAAAACCACCGGCTCTGATAAAAAGCGGGGAAAAGCGACCTACCCTTCCCTTCTGGGCCTTGAAAGCTCAAAGGAAATCCAGCGTAATCTGGTAGAAAAGGCCCTGGAAAGCATAGCGGCATTTGATTACAGGGCCCAACCGCTTCGCGCCATCGCAGCTTACATAATCGAGAGGAAATCGTGAAAGCGGAGGAACAACGTTATAGAATTCTCAACAGGGTAGATTCACCCCGGGATATAAAACCCCTCTCCATCCAGGAGCTTGAACTTCTGGCACGGGAGATAAGGGACAAGATCATAGAAACCGTAAGCCATAACGGAGGGCACCTTGCCCCAAGCCTGGGCGCGGTGGAAATCGCGATAGCCCTGCACTATGTATTTGACGCCCCAAATGACAAAATTATATGGGACGTCGGGCATCAGGCCTATGCCCACAAACTTCTTACCGGAAGGCGCGACAGATTTCACACTCTAAGGACCCTGGGGGGCTTAAGCGGTTTTCCGAAGAGAGCTGAGAGCCTCTATGACTCATTTGACACGGGGCACAGCAGCACCTCCATCTCTGCCGGACTGGGCATCTCGACAGCCAAGGCATTGAAAGGGGAAACCGACAAGGTCATAGCCGTGATAGGAGACGGCTCCATGACGGCCGGCATGGCCTTCGAAGGCCTGAATCAAGCAGGGCATACGGAAAAGGACCTCATTGTTGTCTTAAACGATAACGCCATGTCCATAGCGCCCAATGTGGGCTCATTTTCCTCTTTCCTGAGTCGGAAGATGACCGGAAAGCGTTTTGTAAGCCTCAGAAAGGAGCTTGACAATTTTTTCAGGTCGTTGCCTGGGCTGGGAGAAAATATCGTCAATCTTCTAAGGAAAAGCGAAGACTCCCTCATCACCTTCTTTACACCCGGCATGCTCTTTGAGGCCTTCAAGTTCAAGTATATCGGTCCGATTCAGGGGCACAAGCTGGATAGGCTTATAGAGGCCTTCACCAATACCTCCCACCTTGAGGGACCTGTTCTTGTCCATGTGGTTACAGTAAAAGGCAAGGGCTACGCTCCTGCCGAGCTTAATCCCGCGCATTTTCACGGTGTAGGCTCCTTCGAGATAACGACCGGTTGCCCCGCCCCCGCAAAGACGCGAATACCGCCTTCCTATACGGAAATTTTCGGGAAGACGATGGTGGAACTGGCCGCAATCAATGAAAAACTATTTGCCGTAACCGCAGCCATGCCGGAAGGCACCGGGCTTGCCGAGTTCGGGGAAAAATACCCATCAAGGTTTATGGATGTGGGCATAGCCGAGCAGCACGCGGTCACCTTTGCGGCAGGCCTTGCCTGCGAGGGTTTCCGGCCGGTCGTGGCGATATATTCAACCTTTCTTCAAAGATCCTTTGATCAGATCATCCATGACGTCTGCCTGCCGAAACTCCCTGTGGTATTCGCCCTGGACAGGGCCGGGATCGTGGGGGAAGACGGCCCCACCCACCACGGGCAGTTCGACATCACGTACCTGAGAAGCCTTCCCAATATGGCGGTTATGGCCCCAAAGGATGAAAACGAGTTAAGGAAGATGCTTTTTACCGCCATTTCCCATGAGGGACCTGTTGCCATCCGCTATCCCAGAGGCCCAGGGCTCGGCGTTGAGATGGACAGGGATCTTGAGGCTATCCCCTTCGGGAAGGCAGAGATACTCAAAGAAGGATCAAATCTAGTGATTCTGGCCCTTGGAAGCATGGTAAGAAACGCGTTCGAGGCCTCCGAGATACTTGCTGAAAGGGGAATCTCCTGCACCGTCATCAATGCCAGATTTGTAAAGCCCCTTGACGTAAGCATTACTCATCTTGCCGCCAAGGCAGGAAGACTGATCATAGCAGAGGAAAACACGAGACAGGGCGGCTTCGCGTCAGCCGTTATGGAATCCTTGAACGACGAGGGGATATATTCCGTGAAGATCTCAAGGATCGCCCTCCCCGATGCATTCATCGAGCACGGTCCTCAGGGTGTTCTGCGGGAGAAATACGGGGTGAGCACATCCGCGATCCTGAAGGCCGCCGAAGGTCTTATGGCTCATGAGGCTTGATGCCCTCCTGGTCGAAAAGGGATTTGCCCCCACCGGTGAGAAGGCCAGGGCCATTATCCTCGCAGGTGTTGTCGAGGTTGATGGGAAAAGGGCGGACAAGGCCGGGAAAGAAACCTCACAGACAGCGATCATAAGGGTAAAGGAAGATCCCAATCCTTACGCAAGCCGCGGAGGCCTTAAACTTGAGGCCGCTCTAAAAAGCTTTGGGATTGATGTTGACGGTCTTCTTATCCTGGACGCGGGGGCTTCCACTGGGGGATTCACAGATTGCCTCCTGCAGCATGGCGCAACAGGGGTCATAGCCGTTGATGTCGGTTACGGTCAGCTTGCCTGGAAAATCCGCAATGACCCGAGAGTAACCGTCCTTGAAAAGACAAACATCCGTTACCTCAAAAACCTTGACGATCCCCCGGACGGCGCTGTTATAGATGTCTCATTCATCTCTCTGAAACTCGTCATACCGCCGGTATCAAGACTTCTCAAGGAAAAGGCCTTCGTCATAGCGCTTATAAAACCGCAGTTTGAGGCGGGAAAGGGAAGTGTGGGAAAGGGTGGCGTTGTCCGCGACCCCGCGCTTCACATCGCAATAGTCAAAGACATAGAGAGTTGTTCAGCAAAGGAGGGATGGACAGTAAAAGGCGTCATACCTTCCCCTCTTCTGGGCCCCAAGGGAAACAGGGAATTCCTCATCCACCTCGAAAGGTGAATGAGGAATAGCCAAGCCCTACGGAACGATAAAACACTCCGATCCCCTCTTCCATGTCCGAAGAGTGGCCCGGCCAATACTGAAATATCAGCGTGCTTGCTAGTGTGCGCCGCGCTTGGACGCCTTCAGAGGGTTGAGCTTCTGTGCAGGCTTTTTCGCTTCTTTTACAATGTGCGTGGCCATATTGCATGTGCCCAGACGCCACTTGGAAGCGGGATCAGGAAAGGAAAGGCAGTACTTTCCGCTTGGAAATACCGCGACCTTCTGGCAGCCCTCGCACTGCTCGATAATGGGATGGCAGGAGCCGCCGTTAAACTGACAGCCCTTCTTGTTCATAAAAACACAGTCATATCCTACTTTAACGGTTCCGCAAATCATGGTAACCACATCCTTTCTTTAGAAAAATTAAAGGAAGCCATAAAGGCCTCCCCCGACAAGAGCAGCACAAAATTTTATTAAACTGTATTTTATATAAAAGCAATTCGATGTTGTCAAGAAAAATAGTGAAAACAAAAATATTTTCAAGGATCACTCCAGAATAAAAGTGCCATCGCCCTGTTGACGCTGAGCAATCCGCCTCGGTTGAGGTATTTCTCCTTGAAAAGAAAGGCGCTTTCCAATTAAATATGAGCGTCGAGACAGGGGCTGGCACAGTTTTTTTTCTCAGGAAAAGGGACGCATGATATATCAATATGGCAATCTCTACTTTTTGAAGTAAGGAAAGGAGCGGAGCAGTCCCCGCAACATGGATATCCTTGTAAACGCCATACCTCTTAAAGGCCTTCTGACCGGCATCTCCCGCTATGTGCGGCAGCTCTATAAAGAGCTAGAAAAGCTGCCCGGCGTCAGTGTCTCATACTTTGACGGTCTGAAAGTAACGGATAGTATGCCGCAACAGGCCAATGCGGCACGATGGTCTCGTTTTACCAAAACGGTCTGGACGCTTCCAGACTCCACAGTTTTCCTGCTGAGACTACTGACTTGGTATAACTATGAGAGAAGGCTTAGAGCCGTTTGCAGGTCCAAGACCTTTGACATCTACCACGAGACTACTTTCTTTCCGGCGGCCCTCAGAACCGTTCAACAGGTTCAAACCCTATACGATCTTTCGCTTATAAAGTACGCTTCAGCCCATCCCAAAGAAAGGATCATGTATTTTAACTTCTTCAATAGAAGGAGAATGCATTTTGCCGCCCATAGAATTACCATATCGGCATTCATTAGGGATGAGGTATGTGGATATTTCAAGATAAACCCCGACACAGTTACTTCCATCCATCTTGCAGCCGCTGAATCCTTTTTCAGGAGAAATGATTACGAAATCAAAGCCGCTATAACTGACATGTCTCTTCCCAAAAATTTCCTGCTTTTTGTAGGCTCCCTGGAGCCACGCAAGAACCTTCCCCTATTACTGGAAGCCCTTAAGGCCGCCAAGACTAACCTGCCTCTTGTACTGACTGGGTGGGAGGGCTGGGGAAGCAAGGAATGGCTGGGGCATATCAGGGGCTCCTCCTTTTCGGACAGGGTATTTATCACCGGCTATACGACCGATGAACAGCTTGCCTGCCTCTATAGCGCAGCCACGGCCCTTGTTTATCCAAGTCTATACGAGGGATTCGGTCTCCCGGTGTTGGAGGCCATGGCCTGCGGCTGCCCGGTCATCTGCTCCGATGCCGCAAGCCTGCCCGAGGTTGCCGGAGATGCCGCGATACTGGTGTATCCATCAGATAAGAACCAATTGGCTCACGCAATAGATCTCATGGTCTTGGACAGCGAAACCAGAAGCCGCTATGCCAAAAAGGGCACGGCCCGCTCACAGACTTTCACCTGGAGGAAAACCGCAGAAAAAACACTCGAAGTCTTCAAGAAAGTATCATCCCGGCGATAAATAGCCCTGGCCTTGTATCATGTGGCCCTCATAGCCTGCTTGACTAAGTCAATCGGTTGCTTATTTACTGTTCAAGTCATGAACAATGAACGCTTTGCGGAGCTGTCTTTAAATGTCTCTGCAGCTTTCCCAAACCCGGACATACCCGCTTTCGAATTCCGAGGCGAAGCTTTTCAGTTGACAATGACTTAGTTCATGACTTAGTCTGTTTTTGTCTGGAGAACAAATCCAACTTCTCATGTTGCCATGGGGGAAACAGATGCAAATGATTAATATTCACGAGGCAAAAACCCACCTCTCAAAGTTGCTGACAAGGGTTTCCGCAGGAGAAGACATCATAATATCAAAGGCCGGAAAGCCCATAGCACGGCTGGTCGCTTGCAGGGACAGCGTTGTGGAGCGTAAGTCGGGCCTGGACAGGGGTAAATTTCTGGTCCCGGATGACTTCGATGGGCCACTGCCGGCAGATGTGCTGGCTGATTTCGAGGCATGAAAATACTGCTTGATACCCATTGTTGGCTGTGGTGGATAACCACGCCTGAAAAACTGGCATCCAAGGCACAACAGCTCATCATGGATGGTCATAATGAGCTTTTTTTCTCTGCAGCCAGCACTTGGGAGATAGCCATCAAGTATACGCTCGGCAAGCTCCCACTAACCGAAGATCCTGAAACCTTTATCCCCCAAAGATTGATGCGAGATGCGATAATGCCGCTTCCCATAACCCACAGCCACGCCTTGCACGTGGCCTCCCTGCCTTTGCATCACAGGGATCCTTTTGATCGCATCCTCATATCTCAAGCACAACTGGAACAATTGCCCATCATGACCGTGGACAGACAATTCGAGGTTTATGAGGTTGACTTGATTTGGGGAAAACCGTAATTTAGGGACTCTTGGTGGAAGTATCATGGCCGAATGGGCATCTCTACTGTGATACTTGGTGAATTGGTGTTCGGTGCGGAATATTCTCAACAAGTCGAACGAAATCTGGCAGACATCGCGGCATTGGCCTTGGAGAGCTGGCCGGTTTGATTCAATTTGATCCGGAGAGGCCGGACACAATCTACGACCAGGTGCCAGGCTCTGTGTCCCTCTGACTCCATGCTTTTGTTAGGATAGCAAAGATGGTACAATGTGGTCATCTTGACCGCGTGGAGGCAAGTTATGAGCCAGACAATTGGAATGGCAGAGGCCAAAAGCAAATTGTCCGAGTTGGTGGGACAGGCAAAATTCGGTGGGAGAGACGTTCGTCCTGCATCGGCGCGGGCAACCGATGGCCGTGTTGATCGGCTTCGATCAGTTTGAGCGACTGCAAGTGTCTGCTGCCCGGGCGGGCGTTGATGCCCGATCGCCTCTACCGCCTGCACTGCAATGCCGGCAGCAGGCGCTGGTTTCTCAAGCACAACGCTTGCGAGAACGTCTGGGACCGCCCGAGGAACAGCTCGCCGAGTTGCTCGCTGATTTTCCATCTGAAGATGATAATTTCTGGCTCGATATTCAGGAGGCGAGTTGATGGCGCTGTTTGACTTGGCCGATCCGGCGATCCCTCTGCCCACCCAACTGGTCGTGGACAGTTCTCTCCTTCTCGCTTGCCGTAGAGGCGACGATAATCCCCACGCTGCAGCCGCGCAAACGTTTATAGGTCCCCTGGGCCAGAAAATCATTGACTACCAGATGATCGTCTGGTTATTGATCCCAGTTCTTCAGGAATGTTATCACATCATCCTGAGCCATAGTCTGCGTCGCACCTGGGAGGGACTGGCGGCTGATGTCCTTTATCTGAGTTTTCGAAAGCCGCAGCGAGCCAAAAAGACCGTTGAAATGGATGATAATGTGTTGATTCGTACAGATGATGACGAAGTTGTAGGAATTACAATTTTGAATGCAAGCAGTAGAGATTGAAGCTGACTTTAAGTCAGAACTCCTTCACCGGTGGAACCAGCACTGGCTCTCCAGGTAGTCGCGAACTACGATATCATCGCCGTTTACAACGAGAACCGACTCGTTCGCGGATTCGACAAATTTCCTGAGCAGCTTTGTTTTCCCTACTCGGCGCGGGCCGTAAATGACCACTACCTTCCACGGCTTCACCGCCTCTTTGAGATGATCGAGCTGCCTTTTTTAGCTCGGATGCTGAGTGGGACGACGAATCAAGCCTATGGGCAGCCGGAAGCAATGATGTTTACCTTAAGGATGCCTCCCGCCTCCTTGATTTTCAATTGACATTCTCTTAGAGCCATTGTATGCGTTCAGATCATGAACAGAAATCTTTTTGAGCAAGAGATCCACATACGAATCCTGAGGATCCTTTCTGAGGATGGTGAACTTACCCAGAGGGATTTGGCAAGTCGTCTTGGGATAAGCCTTGGCAAGACCAATTACTGCCTGACAGAGATTGTCAGGAAAGGCCTTGTGCGGATAAAGCGCTTCAAGAACTCCAACAACAAGATAGCCTATGCATACCTCCTCACCCCAAAGGGAATTGAGGAAAAAGTCAAGCTCACGAAGAGTTTTTTATCACTCAAGGTCAGGGAGTACGTGGCCCTCAAAAGGGAGATCGCTGAACTCAGCAAAGAACTCAGGTCAGAAATCCCTGCCGAAGCGTCAATATAGCAGTAAACAATAATCTTTTTAATAGGTTATAAGCATAAACCTACGTAACCCAAGGGGCGGAGCTGTATTAAAGCCCCCTCCAAAAGATCTGTAAGCCTGCATCACAATAATTCCCCTCGAAAACGGGGAAAACCCCTTAAGCTCCGATATGAGCGAAGCACAGCCGCTCGTGGGTGCTGGATCGACAGGATATCACCCGGCTGAGACTCAGAGACCCGGAAGATATAGAACTGAATGACGGTCATCAGGAGACAACCTGGAAGAAAAGGAGCAGGGGCTGATCAAAGATCAAAACGATCGGATATTCGAAAGGAGCCTGTAAGATGAAGGTAAAGAGAAAGCCACTATATCTGTACGAGGCGCTGGAACTGCGCTCCGAGTATGATGCCAGGATTAAGACACTCAAAGACTGTTTGCCTGAATCAAAATTTAACAATGTTCCCCTTATAATCCCATTACAACAAAGACAGAGGATGCCATGCTTGTAGAATATATCGATAAGGCCATGAGCAAAGCTGTTTATGACAAACTTGAAGACGCATCATTTTCCGGAAAGATTCCCGAATGCCCCGGCGTGATAGCTTTTGGCGCGACACTTTATCAATGTGAGCAGGAGCTGAAATCCAGTTTTGAAGGCTGGCTCATTGTCAAGATTAGGTACGGGGACAAATTGCCGGTTATGGGCAGGATTAACTTGAATGAGCGCATGCCTGCTTGCCAGGAAGCAACGGCCGCGGCTCATGCATAGGTGGAAGCCCTGTAAACGGAGGGCTTTTATAAAAAAGCTGAAGATGATCGGCTTTGCATCGCCGGAACCGGGTGGCAGCCCTTTCTATATGCGTTACGGAAGCTATACTTTAACGGTGCCGGGCAATAAGGAATACTCCGTACCGCAGGTTAAGGCGCTTCTCAAGGAAGTCGAATGTGGAATAAAGAGAGAAATCACGTTAGATGAGTGGGATCGTTTGTGATGAGCTTCAAATAACTCTTCGCAATCTCAAAATGTTAGCCGCGTACCGGCAAAACGCAAAATTTCAACGACTGAGCCCAATAGACAAAAGGACAGAAGCCTCCTCCCTCCTTGATTTTCAATTGACATTCTCTGAGAGCCGTTGTATGCGTTCATATCATGAACAGAAACCTTTTTGAGCAAGAGATTCACATACGAATCCTGAGGATCCTTTCTGAGAATAGTGAAGTCACTCAGAGGGATTTGGCCCGGCGTCTCGGGATAAGCCTTGGCAAGACCAACTACTGCCTGACAGAGATTGCCAGGAAAGGCCTTGTGCGGATAAAACGCTTCAAAAACTCTAACAACAAGATAGCCTATGCCTACCTCCTTACCCCAAAGGGAATTGAGGAAAAAGTCAAGCTCACGAAGAGTTTTTTATCACTCAAGGTCAGGGAGTACGAGGCGCTCAAAAGGGAGATCGCTGAACTCAGCAGGGAAGTCGGTTCAGAAATTCCTGCAGAGGCGTCAATATAGCAGTAAACAATAATCTTTTTAATAGCTTATAAGCTTAAACCTACGTAACCCAAGGGGCAGAGCTATCTTAACATGGGTCTGGTCGAAATACGTGACCGAAGATTACTCGGATTCACTCAGAGTTGAAGAGGACCAAAATAGACTTTTTGGGGAAATGGTATATACTGGTTTATATCAACTGTGAGAGAGGGGGGTTCGGCTGCCCAAGGCCTTTCGTTTCAAAGGCAGGGAGGTGAAGATCAGAAAAGAGGGTGACAGAGAATTCAGCCTGGATTGATCACACGTCGCATGTACCTGCTCGATGCAAATATCATCAGTTATTGGATGCGGGGCGATCCAATTGTGACTGCTAAAATCAAAGGACAGGTTTTTCAATGTCAGTAGACTTGCCTGAACTTGAAAAGTTAGATTGGCTGACCGTCCGGAGGCCAATCAGCCAGCTGGCGCTACCGCTGGTTGTCAACTTGGGCCCCGGAGAGACTCAGTCGAAAATTGAAAGAAAATATAAAAGCTCTTCTGATAAATTTCTCTCTGATGACTTGAGCGCCTAAGATCTGGAAGGTAAGGATATGGAATACGTCGAATGGGCCGGCAAGTATGCGCCTCTTTGCGGCTAAAGCAGCGGCTAGATGCGGTAGGAAGCACCGAGCATGTGTCTGCGTGATATCCGCTCTCCGGTCCTTGCCCTCCGCTCCATGATCCCAGATACTTATTTATTTACCAGCGTTGCCGCTCCTCAACCCCCATCTTTTCTTTTGTTGTTTTTTTGGGGTTAACCGCTATGCCCGAATGGTGCACAACGAAAGATGACGATATTCAATACATTGGCGGGATTTTCATATAAACTTCGCTTGTGATCAAATAAAAATCGGTTGTGGAAAAAATAACTACTACGGTACGACGAAGTCTCTTAACTAATAGCCTGGGAATTTTTATCAGTCATGCTATAACCATGGTTGTTTCTTTCCTGAGCGTTCCTGTTATAGTGAATAAATTAGGAATAGAAGGTTATGGCGCATGGGAAACGATTATTGCCATTGCGGCTATCGGAAACATTTTTCAGACTGTTATCAGCGGTACGCTGTTATGGTTAATTTCCAACGCTTACGGTATAAAAGATTTTAAAAGCGTGGAGCAATATATCAGGATTGGAATATGCGTAACCCTTTTACTGTTTTTAATCATTACCCCACCTGCATGGATATTCAGGGCAGACCTCGTTCAGCTTTTTAATATTCCCGTTCAATACGCTACGGTTGCATTATGGATAATGCCCACAATCATTGGTCTTGCGATCATAGGCACTTTCAGCCAGGTAATGGGCGCTGCTATTGGTGGTTTTCAGCGTGCCGGCGCCACAACATTAACCTTGGCGGTTTCATCTAGCATTAATTATGCCATCATTATTACCTGTTTGATACTGGGTGCTGGCTTCTGGAGTTTGTTGTTTGGCTTCATAGCTCAGTTTGTTATCTCAAATATAAGCCTCTATTGCATAGCTCGGAAGATTATCGGCAAGTTTAATATTACTCCGATTTTCCCGAGCCGCGACATGTTAAGAAAAGTTGCTCCATATGTGGGATTTATGGTTTTAGGGGTTTTATCAGTTACACTCAGGGATCAAACAGACAAAATTGTTTTGGCCAGTGCGGCTTCGCCTGAATGGACCGGGTACTACGGTATTGCAGTAAGGTTGGCAAGTCTGGTTACAATTATGTGCACTTTTTTCTATGCGCCTACGGTTGCCGCCGCAGGCGCAATTCATTCGGAGGGAAATTGGCAGGGGATTTACAGGCTTTACACTGACGTTATCTCAGTCATATCTTTTCTTGTCGGATTTGTAGTCATTGTTTTAGCAGGTTTTCATAAATGGATTATATTATTGTGGGTAGGAAGGCCGGTGCCTGAAGCGAGTGTAATTCTTTACTGGCTCCTTTTTGGACATACTATTGCGGTTATTTTAACAGGCTCAGGCTCTTCTGTGTGTAAGGGCATCGGAATCATAAAAATTGAAACAATATATATAATCGTTGGATTGCTGTTAAATATTTTTCTCAAATTCACCTTGGTCCCATTAATGGGGGCTGTTGGAACAGTTGCTTCTTCATCATTGAGTTGGGCGGCTTCTTCAATTGTTTTTGTGGTTCTCCTCCATCGGGCAACAGATATCCCGACCACCGGCACGATTCGCGCGATTAAGACCCTTTTTGTGATCGCCCTCAATGTATATATATCATGGTGGCTTTCTGGATTCACCATATCGCATACCGGACAAAGTTTCCATGTGAGCTCTTTATTCTTTGCTCTAGTTTTTGTTTTGGTATCATATACTTCCATGATGATTTTATCTGGCATAATCCCTTGGAAAACGATAAAAAAAGCTAAAACAGTTAACTTCAAGAGAGCGTAGCGTAGTTAGCACTAATAATATGGCATCTACATATCAAATCTGGCTCAATCGTCGGGTTAGGATGTTTCCAATCCTGTTTTTTCAGTTTTATCTGGGAATGACCGTATTTATTTTTGCTTTCGGCCCATGGCCCTGGCCTGTCCAGAACCCCCTTCTTCTATATCTTTATCTGCTGGCAGCCCAGGTGTCGCTTTGGCTCGGATACAAAAGCGGTTTGCGGGTACGGCCGGGCGGATATTATTGCTATGGTCCCTGGACCATTAAAAGAATATTGAAGATCAGCTTGATTCTTAATTTGGCGTGGATCATTCCTGGTTATATGATGGCCCTCAATTTGGATGCGCCAGATGTGGGTCAATTACTTTCACGAATATGGCTTGGTATAAATGATCCAGGATCTGCATACCGATTGAAATTTACTCCATTGGAAGAACGCGTCGGTTCCCCTCTCGGTTATGTTGGGATTTTGATATCGCCTGTTTTATGGATGCTGCTGCCGCTTTCAATCGTTTACTGGACGCAGTTGAGTAACAAATTTCGTTTATGTTTTGTTTTTGTTATCGTTGCCAACCTGTTTAAATGGGTTGCATTAGGTACGACCAAAGGAATTGCTGACTTTGCTATTTTAAGTATTACAATGCTCGCTGCGTCGAATGCGAATTTTCTTGACCGAAGCAAATCGTTAAAAAGGAGATTGAAAATCCTTCTTTATGCAGGTTTTGTCCTTATGCTTCTTCTATTCTGTTTTCTATATATGCAATACGGAAGACGAGGAGGTGCCTATACTAATCCTTACAATTACAATGCGGACATTGGGATAAACTACGACAACTGGATGCTTTTAACAAAATCGGAGGCTGGGATTGGTGCGATTAGCTCTGTGACATCGTATCTGACCCAAGGATATTACGGGCTTTCCCTTGCATTGAATGAGGATTTTCAATGGTCCTATGGAGTGGGGAATTCCTTATTCCTAATAGGCATTTTTGAAAAGTTCGCTGGGCGTGGTACTATTTTCGATAAAACCTATCCCGCACGAGTTGAAAAATATGGCTGGGGTGCACATAACAATTGGCACAGCTTTTATACGTGGATTGCTTCAGATGTCACATTCACGGGTGCAATTATTTTGGTCTTCTTTATTGGAAGAATATTTGCGATGACGTGGATAGACACGCTTAAAAAGGAAAATCCTTTTGCCGTTTCCATGCTTGCATTATTGGTCATCATGCTGATGTATTTTCCCGCAAATAATCAAGTCCTAGCCTTTGGGCATACATGGCCTGCTTTTTTTGCCATTTTGTGTTGTTGGCTATTTACCAAGAAAAGACATAATTGGTTACTTTCAGGAAAAAGACTTAATCGACCTTCTGTGGTTAAGTAGTAAACACCACTAGGATAGGAAAACTTCATAAATCACAGGAAGCATGTGTAATTTAATTTCCAAAAACTTCCCGAAGATATTGGTAATTGATCATTCTCCATTTAATCGAACGCATAATAACGGGATTGTAAAATCAAATTTATTTCAAGATTGGCCAAAAGACAGGCTTGCCCAAATCTTATACTCAGGCCCATTGCCTTCATTTGATGTGTGTTCGAACTATTGGGAAATACAAAAACGCGATATATTAAAGGGCATCCTTAGGATAGCTCCAAAAAGGCAAACTCTCCAAGAAACTTCCCAAAATGAAGTGGTAAATATCGCGGATCGTATCGCAATAAAGAAGGGCTACCTATCACAATTAATACCTCCGGCTATTCGTAAGGTTGCTGGTGACCTCTTTTTTGAATTCTCTTCGGTTGTTTCAAAGCCTTTAAGACGTTGGATAATGGCTTTTCAACCAGATATTGTTTTTACGTTAGGAGGATCATATAGGATACTGCTCCTGACAACACAAATTGCTCGACACTATAGGTTGCCGATTCTTCCGTTCTTTACAGATGATTGGATATCCACACTATATACTGACTATGTTTATGAACGGTCTCAACGACAAAAACTACTTTATCGGTTCAAATACTGTATGGATAACTCACCAATACGGTTGTGCATCAGCGAAGCTATGAGTAACGAGTACAAAATCCGCTATGGGGGTAATTTTGAGGTTTTCATGAACATTGTTGATGATCAATCGAAAGAAAAAACTTACTGCTTAAACACTAACGGTAATGA
>JBGSUA010000121.1:0-3530 GCA_041753575.1 Desulfatiglandaceae bacterium | reverse complement strand
GGCATCTTCCAAATCAGCCATGCGATGGGCGGGCATTTTTCCCGCAAAGTTGGGCTGCCTGGTAACAGGGTCCATGAACCTGGAGTGGTCGAGGGATCGTAGTTGAAAGCAAAGAAAAACCGTATCCAAAGGAAGGCCGGTCTCATCTACCGTAACGCGCACGTTGGTCGGGTAATCCCGCTTAACATTCCGTGCGTCGGTACCAACAACGACGGCAACAACGAGGGGTTGGCTGTTGATCGCATCACTGGATACCACAAGAACAGGCCGGTAGCCGGTCTGTTCGCGGCCATGAGTAGGGTTCGGATTTACAAAGTAGATATTGCCCCTTTTAATCATCAGCTAAGCCGTCATTGTCCGCACGTATAAACTCCATAGACACATCAGCCACTACTCTGAGGATATCAGGATCAGCTCCCATCTCGGCCATTGCTTTCTCAAAGGATTCCTTTTTCTTATTGATACTGTAATCGCGCAGAGCCGTAATAACCAAGCGGTTGAAATTTCCTCCAAGATCAGGAGGCGCTACACGGTAGATTTCTTCAATCAGCTTACGGGGTACGGCGACACTTCGACGGACAGTTTTGGTCTGGGATGCCTTTTCTGATTTCATTTCACACCTTCTTTCATACATAAGATGCACCCCTTGATGTGTTGTGTCAAGAAACACTTTTTGCAAACTCTAAGCACAAAAAGGCAAGGAGAGAATACTCTTCTTCTGGCTACAGCCTTTCTACAAAAGTTTTCACAGGCAACAAGAAAAAAGATCAACGGATTCAACATGTAAGCCGCGATTGCCCTTGAGAGCCATGCATGGCCTGGAAACATTCGGGAGATGGAAAACAGGGTTCGAAGGGCAGTTATTATGGCGGAGGGAAACCGAATAGCCCCTGCGGACCTGGAGCTTGAGGGGCCTGTTGCGCGGCTTGACGGACGGACTTTGAAGGAGGCAAGAGAGGAGCTTGAAAGGGAGCTTGTCCAGCGGGCTCTAAGCCGCCACAAGGGAAACATCTCCCAGGCCGCCCGGCAGCTCGGGATCAGCTGCCCCACCCTCTATGAACTGATGGAAAAGCTGGGGATAAGACAGCCGGGCCAAAGACATTACAAGTTGCTTACCGGTCCGTGCAATTCAATATCCCGCTTTGGCAGGCGAGCGCGGGCACATATCTTCTTACGCCCCTGCCGGGCGCAAAAATGAAAAAGGCCGACCAAAGACATGGTCGGCCCTCCTTTCGCAACAGTTAAAGATTTGGCCTCAAATACTACTTTCTAAATCTCCTGATTCCGGCTATACCCAACAAACCAACCCCAAGAATCAGCATAGTAGTCGGTTCCGGCACTGAGGTGAAACCGGCAACGGAATACTCTATGCCGGAATAATTCCCAGAAGCGTCGGGCAGGATGCTGAATACAGCGCTATTAACCACAATCGGCCCGCCGAAGCTGACGAATAACTCACCGTTCAAGCCGCCGGAACCGGTATTGCTTTCGATTCCTTTGAAAGAGATCGTCGTTGTCCCATTGATTAGAACCTGCCCAGGCTCACCATCTGGATTCGAACGGTTGTAATTCTCACTGGGAGAATTCCCTGTTGCACTGCTGAGGAAAATATCGGTTAGCCACATACCGGAAAGTAGCATCCTGCCTGCAATAGTAACTTCTATTTGTTCAAACTGACTTATGTTGTCGATCTCGTCATTCTCTCCTCCCAGCACGCCCAAGCCATCTATGTTATCCTGGTAAAACTTAGCGCCCGACGGCAATGCCGACGCGGTTACATTTCCAACGGTCCAGGATGGTTGGTTATTGGCACCAGCCCAATCTCTGAAGTCAATTGCCAAATCGGTGGGCTTTTCCGTAAAATTCATCCTTGCTTTATGGCAATATCCGTTAATTTCACTCCGTCTGCTAAATTGTAATCTTTTCCGACGTACAAAAAACGTTTCATTCCTGATGAAATCCTCGAACATCATATTACTGATTTGACTTTTACACTGTTCCCTTTGAACTCTGGGTTATCTTCTGAAACGCTATCCCTGCCGTGCACAACTCCGTATTATTAGATATGCGGCAACGGCGCACCCGGGGAAATCATTTCTTGCCAGTCAAAATGTGGAAGATGAAAACTGCGATGGGGAGAGCGATGACATTAGCGGAAGATGTCGGGAAACCTTACAAGTTCTTGCCTGATAAAATGGGTATCCTATTGGGTATAACAATATTATACTTATTAAGCATTTGCCGCCATATATAAGTATCTTTAATACCCATTTATTTCATTTTTGGCCTAGAATTTGTCGCCTCCCCTTACAATCTGCAAGAAACGCCGGATCTCATTCGGAGGGGGGAAGCTAAAATATTTTTCTTATAATATTGTTTTACATCAATTAGTTATAACTCAAATATCAGAAAAGCCTTATCCGTCTTCTTTACTACGGCAATCTAATTGCATTGACTTCTGCCAAACTGGCGGGCATCGTCCCGGTTCTATATTCTACAAGATCTTAAATTTGATGGAGGATATCAACATGAAGGTAACAAAGACAATTATCGCAGTATTTGCCTTGCTGGCTCTTTCGGTTTCCGCGGCCTATGCTCTGCCACAATATACAATAACCAGCTATCCGGGCCGAACTGGCAGTGGAGGGCCTTTCTGGGCTGACGAAGCAGGCTCAGCGCCTGCCTTCCTCACATTTTGCCTTGAGAAGACAGAATACCTGAGCCTGCCGGGAACTTATTATGGCAGCCTCGAATCAGCCGCCATATTCGGAGGCCAGTACATTGATACCTGGGGAGGCAGCGGCAGCAACAGCACAACGAGCGATCCAGTGAGCGATCAAACCAAGAGGCTTTACAGCTACGCCCTGGATAGCGCCGGTACAGCCGACCTGACTGCCATACAGAACGCGATATGGGCCTATGAGGCGGAGATAGATCCCACTTCCCTAACTGGGAACGCCTTGAACTATTACAACAATGCTTCCTCCTACGCGATGACCCATGGCGTAAGCGCTCTGAATCTCTGGACCAGGGATGCGACATCCCCATACTCCGACGACTGGGACTACAAGGTCCAGAGTCTGCTTGCGCCGGTTCAGATGCCTGAACCTGCGTCCCTTCTGCTCTTGGGCGCCGGCCTGCTTGGTCTGGCGGCAATCAGGCGCAGATCAACTACAAAGAAGTAGTCTCTCTCCCGGTTTAATCAAATAGAAAAAGGCAGCGTCAAAAATGACGCTGCCTTTTTCTATCACGTGCATTCGCAGAGCGCGACCTCATGACTTTATTGGGATCTCATCTGCTCTTCCATCAGGCCAGTCCATTCAATTATATTTTCTGCTGGTGCGTCAGGCCTACAACCCTCAAGCTGGATCAGGCTAAAATCTGTAAAAGTCGAGTAGACCGGCTTCTTCAATGACAACGACACGTTCACAACCAGTCTTTTATTGACGCCTTGCCGCACGCGGCTACTACGTGCCTGATCGTTTTCGTCTTCGTCGTCACCGTTGTCACCGGCCCCTCTCAGAACCGTG